>FR899395.1:43093-80211 GCA_000437315.1 Mycoplasma sp. CAG:472 | reverse complement strand
AAATGAAAATATTCTTAACAATGGAATAATCTTAAATAAAGATAAGTTTATAAAAGAATATAATGAATTTACCAAAGAAAACAAGTTAAAAAAAATTATTAATAATAAAATGATAGTTATAATTCAAAGCAACATATCAGTAAATGATATTAAGATGTTATCGATTATTTTTGAAGAACTTGGAATTAAAATTATTAAAATTATAAAAGATATTACTTTACTTAATGTAAGAAAAAATAAAGCTTATCTAATTGGTGATAATAATTTAAGGTTATATTTTATAAATAAATATAACAAAAAAGTAACAATAAATATGAATACATCCCAAATTAGTTACAATGATATTATTTCTATAATTCAAAATCATATTAAAGAAATTTTATTTATATTAAGTAGTAATGATGACCTTATTAATAAATTATTAAAAAACAAATCTTATTATTTAATAAATAATTACATAAAATTTATATTTGATGAAATAGGTTAATTACTTGTCATATAAAGTAAATACACCGATAAATGTCGATTTTTGTATTTCGATTTAAATTGATACACTATAAAACTTGTGTTAAATTTAAATAGAAGGAAGGTGTAAAAATGAAAGGACAAGTTAAATGGTTCAATAATGAGAAAGGGTATGGTTTTATCCATTGTGATAATTTATCAGATATTTTTGTTCATTATTCAGTAATCAAAAAAGATGGATATCGTTCATTAAATGAAGGAGATATTGTAAGTTTTAGACTTATTGAAACATCAAAAGGTTTACAAGCAAAAGATGTAGAAACCTTAAATTTAACTACTGTATAGTAGTTTTTTTTTATAAAATGTGATATTATCATTATAGGAGAGTGATGAATTTGAAAATAAGTATAAGAGGAGATAAGATTGTAGTTACTAAAGCAATTAAAGATTATTTACATGAGAAATTAGAGAGATTAAACAAATATTTTAAGAATAGTGAAGATATAAAATGTAATGTAATTATAAGAGTAAAAAATAATCTTCAGACTGTTGAAGTTTCAATACCTACATCTAAGTTTAATATTAGATGTGAAGAAGGTAGTGATAATTTATATGCTTCAATAGATATGATTATTGATAAACTTGAAAGAATGATAAGAAAAAATAAAACAAGACTTAATAATCATTATAAAAATGTTCCTTCATTTGAAATGAATTTAGAATATGAAGAAACATTAAATGAAGAACCAGATAAAATTATTAAAAGAAAAACCCTTGATACAAAACCAATGGATGAAGATGAAGCAATAATGCAAATGGAGCTTTTAAATCACGATTTCTTTACATTTAAAAATATTAATGAAGAATGTGTTTCTGTTTTATATAAAAGAAAAGATGGTTCTTTAGGTATTATTAATGTTAAATAGGCTTTTAGCCTTTTTTTTATGGAAGTTATTTGATATAATTTATCTTGAAGGTGAATATATATGGGAATATTAAAAAAATTATTAGACAGCGAATATAAAGAATTAAAAAGGTTTGACAAATTAGCAGATGAAATTATCTCTTTAGAAGATTCTATGGCTAATTTAAAGGATGAAGACTTTAAAAATAAAACAAATGAATTTAAAGAAAGACTTTCCAAAGGTGAAACTTTAGATGATATTTTAGTACAAGCTTTTGCTCTTGCTAGAGAAGCCTGTTATAGAGGTATAGGTGAAAAACCTTTTAAAGTTCAAATTATAGGTGGACTTGCTATTCATTATGGTAATATAGCAGAAATGAAAACTGGTGAAGGTAAAACACTTACTACAGTACTTCCTGCTTATGTAAATGCTTTAACTGGCAAAGGAGTACACGTTGTTACAACAAATGAATATCTATCTGATAGAAATGCTAATTGGATGAAACCTATTTATGACCTTTTAGGAGTAAGTGTAGGTGTAAATCTTCGTGATATGACTCCAAAAGAAAAACAAGATGTTTATAACTGTGATATTACATATTCAACAAACAACGAAATTGGTTTTGATTATTTAAGAGATAACATGGTTGTAAATAAAGAAGATAGAGTACAAAGACCTTTAAACTACTGTATTATTGATGAAGTTGATAGTATTTTGATTGATGAAGCAAGAACTCCTCTTATTATAAGTGGTGGAAAAGCTAATTCAAATAGTCTTTATATTGAAGCAAATAGGGCAGTTAAAAATTTAAAAGAGGATGAAGACTATACTGTTGATTTAAAAACTAAAAGTGTTTCTCTTACTGAAGAGGGAAGTAAAAAAATTGAAAAGATATTAAATGTTAAAAATCTATATGATATTGATAATGCTGGACTTGTACATCATTTAAATCAAGCTTTAAAGGCAAATTATGCTTTTGCAAAAGATGTTGATTATGTTGTTTCTGATGGACAAGTTATAATAGTAGATCAATTTACAGGAAGACTTATGCAAGGAAGACAATATTCCGATGGTCTTCATCAAGCAATTGAGGCTAAAGAAGGAGTAACAATTAATGTTGAAACTAAAACAATGGCCACAATAACATTCCAAAATTTATTTAGAATGTATAATAAATTATCAGGTATGACTGGTACAGCAAAAACTGAAGAAGAAGAATTTAGAAATATTTATAATATGTATGTAATATGTATTCCTACAAATAAGCCTGTAATTCGTGAAGATTTAGCAGACCTTGTATATGCCACAGAAAAAGGTAAATATAAAGCAATTATAAATACTGTTAAAGAAATTCATTCAAAGGGACAACCAATCCTTATTGGTACAATATCTGTTGAATCAAATGAACATTTAAGTGGACTTTTGAAAAAGGCAGGTCTTCCTCACGAAGTATTAAATGCGAAAAATCACGAAAGAGAGGCAGAAATAATTGCTAAAGCCGGAGAAAAAGGTGCAATAACTCTTGCTACAAATATGGCAGGTCGTGGTACAGATATTAAGCTTGGCGAAGGTGTTAAAGAACTTGGCGGTTTATGCGTAATTGGTACTGAAAGACATGAATCACGAAGAATAGATAATCAGCTTCGTGGTAGAGCAGGTCGTCAAGGAGATCCAGGAATGAGCCAATTCTTTGTTTCTTTCGAAGATGATTTAATGCGTAGATTTGGTACTGATAGAATTAAAATGATGCTTCAATCTCTTGGTGTTGATGATGATATGGCAATACGTAGTAAAACACTTACTAAAAGTATTGAAACAGCTCAAAAAAGAGTTGAGGGTAATAACTATGATATAAGAAAGAGTCTTCTTGATTATGATAATGTTTTAAATGAACAAAGAGAAATTATTTATAATAAGAGAAATGAAATCATTGATAATGAATCAATATCACAAACAGTTATGGATACTTTTAAAGAAACAATTAATGTTTTATGCGAAAATCATATTGCTCCTGAAGGACATTTAACTGAAAATGATAAATCTGAGATAGTAGAATATGTTAATACAAACTTCTTAAAAAAACAAAATCTTAAAGTCGAAGATATAATTGATTTAAAAGATAAGGATGTTCCAGAATATATTTCTTCTCTTGTAATTAAAGATTATGAAGAAAAAGTAAAAGGACTTCCAGTAAGAAATGAATTTGAAAGAGCAATATCACTTAGAGTAATTGATTCAAACTGGGTTGAACATATGAATACTATGGAACATTTAAAAGAGGGTATTGGTCTTCGTGGTTATAGTCAAACAAATCCAGTACAAGCATATACAATGGAAGGTTTTGAATTATTTGATAAATTATTAGATAAGATTGATAATGATATATCAGTATTCCTTTTAAAAGCAGAAATTAGACAAAATACTGAAATGAAACAAACTATTAAAGGAAGTGCTAATGATGGTAAAGAAAAAATCAAGAGTACTCCGAAAAAAGTTACTAAAATAGGTAGAAACGATCCATGTCCATGTGGAAGTGGTAAAAAATATAAACAATGTTGTGGTAAATAAACTCGCAAACCCTGATAAATCAAAGGGAAAAGCGAGTTTTTCTTTATTAGCAAAAAATAGTCCAAAATAGGGGCTAGAACCATTCTGGAGTCATTTTGATTTGAATATATGGCTACATAATTATTTAAGATCACAAAATAAAAAATATTACGAACAAAAAGATTATGAAAATTTATGGTATAATGGTTATAAGGTGATACAAATGGATAAAAAAGAATATATAGTTAATCAATTAAAAAGAACTTTTCATAAAAAATATGAGAATTATTGTATTACAAGAATTATTCATAAGCTAGATAATGAATACATACAATTCATAACTCAACAATTATTCAAAAGACCAGATGGAAAGTTTGCACTTGCAGATTTATATTTTCCACAATTGAATATTTCTGTTGAGATAGATGAACCTCATCATTTAACGCAAAAGGAAGCAGATAAACAAAGAACTTTGGATATAATAAAAGCCGATCAAGAGATAAGGAAAAAATATACTGGAATTGAAGATATTATCTTAGATCCAATAGAAGAATCTAGAATCGAGATAAGGGAAGAATCATCTATAGAAGAAATAAATAATGAAATAGATATAGTTATCAATAAAATTGAATTAAAAATATCTTCTATGGGAGACAAATTTGTCCCATGGAAGAGTGTATATGAACCAGCTTCCTATTATATTAAAAAAGGTTTTATAGAAAAAAATGATAATGCTAAATTTAAAACAATTGATGAAATAGGAAAATTGTTTAACATTGAAAAAGTATCTATGGGATATAAGATTCATGGTTATGTACCAATAGTTAATGATTCAGAATATTTTTGGTGTCCGCATTTAAAATTAAGTGATGATGATGTAATAATAAATAATGCTATAAATACAATATCACCAGATGGAAATTACGTGTTTGAATATTTTAAAAAAGATAATGATACTGAGGTAAAAAAAGTATTAGACGATAATATTAAAAGATATGTTTTTGCTCAATATAAAGATGAAATAGGAAATGAATCGAAAAAATTTATTGGCGTATATTCATTAGATAAGGACAAAACATTAAAAGAAAATGTTAGAGTCTGGAAAAAAATATCTAATAAGATAGAATTAAAAAAATATTTTAATTAGGAGGTTCATATGTCAAGGTTTATAGATAGTATAATAGTACATGCTGTTGGTGATACTATGAGAGTTCCTACAGAGTTTTGCATTAGAGAATATTTACTTAAGAATCTAGTAAAAGAAATGATTGGATCTGATAAAATAGGACAACCTGCTGAATCTTGGAGCGACGATACATCAATGGAGATAACAACGATATATTCATTTATTCAAAATATGAAAGAATTTTAAAAAATGATATTGTTTCATATTCAATTGATAACATTTTATCTACGGAATATGTAGTTGATATATTAGAATGTGCGTTATGGATTTTACTGAATGCTAACAGTTATAAAGAAACTATTATCGCAACTACTAATATAGGAAATGATACAGATACAATTGGTGCAATTGCGGGATCTATGGCAGGAATAATTTATGCTTATGATTCGATTCCAACAAGTTGGATAGATAAGTTGATGAGAAAAGATTATTTAATAGGATTAGCAAGTGATTTTGAAAAAGAGGTAATGAATTATGAAGTTTAAGTTAGAAACTAAAGAAATATCTAGAGATGAATTTTTCACTTTAAAAGAAGAAAATCTTATGTTCATTACAAATCCTGGAAGAATGGGAGATGAAGATGGTTCAACATTTATAATAAAAGAAGATAATAATTATGTTTCCTATAGAATTGATGGCTGGATGTATGGAGACAGAACTAAAGAAGATTTTATCACTCTTGACGAAATGTTTGAACAATTTCCAAAATGGAAAGAAGCATGGCACAATTGTAATAATGAAGAATATGATGGTAAATATATTTATGTATATATGGGATTTGGAAATGGGCTTTCTGTTGATAAAAGTATTTATCGAGAATATGAGCCATACTTGTTAGATGAGGTAAAAAAAATAAAAAATAAGCATAATGAAAAGCAAGAAAGCCCATCTATGTATTATCCTGCATGGAAACCGGCTGTAGAAAATATGCTAAATAATAAATAGGGCTAATATAAATGCCAAGCTGGGTGTGGACAAAAATATAATGAGAAATTAAAAAAGGCTTAGTAAAATAAAATTTTCAGATGATATTAAAATATTATGCAAAAAACAAGCGATTGTAGTGAAGCTATTTCAAAAACAAAGAATCTTTTAGATGATACTTCCTTTTATTCAAGTTGTAATTAAAAATTTATTAATACTATATAGTAAGTAGACAACTCTACTTATTTTTTATATAATTTAATTATAATAAGAGGTTGATATGAAAAGAGAAATTAAAGATTCCGTTATTTTAGGATTATCATTATTTTCAATAATATTCGGAGCCGGGAATATTATATTTTCCACGTATGTTGGTGCTTATAGTGGTACTAAATGGCCTTTATCACTTATCTTCTTTTTAATTGGTGATGTCTTTTTAGTAGGACTTGGATTATACGCATTTATAAAAAATGATAATGATGAAGATAAAGTATTTAATAAAATAGGAGATATACCTTCGAAAATATTAAGAATATTTATGTTAGCGTGTTTAGGCCCTTTAATTGCAATTCCTAGAACTTGTGCAGTGAGTTTTGAAATGTTCAATTTTAATAATTTGATTATCTTTTCAATTATATATTTTATTTTAGTATTTTTATTTTCTTTTAAATCAACTTCAGTTATAGATATGCTTGGTAAATACTTAACTCCAATTTTAATTATTTTTATTTGTATATTTTTACTTATTGGCGTAAATGCAAGTAAAGGGCCTTTAGTAACAAATGTTTCTAACACAGATTCTATAAACGAGGGATTAAGTATGGGTTATCAAACTCTAGATCTTTTATGTATAAGTTCACTTTCAATGATGCTATTTACCTATCTTAAGAAAAAAAATTATAAAAAATCTCAAAGAAAGAAAATATTAGTAAGTTCTTCGATTATTGCAATTATTTGCTTAATTATAATTTATATTGGGCTAACTTATATAGGTGCATCTTTTGGAAAAAATGTAAATGTAAGTCAAGGAATCCTTTTAAAAGAAATTTCATACTCAGTGTTAGGTAAAAATAGTATTATTTTAAATATAGCAGTACTATTAGCATCCTTTACTACGGGAGTTGGACTTACAAGCGCAGTTGCCACAAACTATGAAAAATTAACTAAATTAAGTTATAAAACTTGGGTTATTATAATTACCTTTGTAAGTTTATTTATAGCAAATTTAGGTCTTGAAAAAATTATTAACATTGCATCGCCTTTATTAAATATAATTTATCCTATAGTTATTATTTTAATAGTATTTTCCATCCTAAATATTCAAAATAAAAATGTTTATTTATTAAGTATTTTAGGTACATTTATTATTTCAATACTAAAACTATTACATAATATAACAAGTTTTCCACATTTTATATCAAAATTACCTTTATATAATGTGAATTTAGAATGGTTGGTGTTTGCTATAATTTTTGGTATAGTAGGTGTGTTTATAAAAAATAAGGAGAGAAAATGAGTGATTTATCAATAATTATTGATGGTGTAAAATTCAACTTTCGTGTGGGCTTACTTGTGAAAATGAAAAAACAGGTTTTAGTTGAATGTAACCAAGATTATGATTTTGTAGTTTTACCTGGTGGAAGAGTTAAAACTTTAGAAAGCAGTGAAGATGCTTTAATAAGAGAAATTAATGAAGAAATGAAAATTGATTTAACTAATTATAATTTAGAATTTATAGGTGTCGATGAAAACTTTTTTGAACTTGATAATATTAAATATCATGAATTATATTTCATTTACAAAATTGAAATAGATGAAAATAATGAAGATTTTAAAGATGGTATGATTAATTATGATTCTAAAGTTAATTACTATAAATGGGTTGATATATTAGATTTAAAAGAGGTTAATTTACTTCCAAAATCTTTAATAAATATAATCGATAGTAATGGTATACATCATAGTATTCAAAAAGATTTATAAGGAGAAATAATGAAGAAAGATAGAGAAAAATTTTTATGTGCAATCTATATTTTAATTAGAAATTGTAAAAATGAAGTTTTGCTCCAACGAAGACAAGGTACTAAACTATGGCCTGGTTTTTTAGCATTACCTGCTGGACATGTTGACGAAGGCGAGAATGTATATGAAGCCTTTGTAAGAGAGGCAAAGGAGGAACTTGGTATTGAAGTTTCTAAAAATGATATTATAAATACTTTTGTTATTAATAGAAAAAATAAATCACTCCCATCATATTTTGATGTTTATTTTGAAATAAATAATTATAAAGGTGATATTAAAATTATGGAGCCAAATAAGTGCAAGGAACTTGTTTGGTTTAATATAAATAATTTACCTTTTGATATGATTGATTTTGAAAAAAGAGCAATTGAAAATTATTTAAATAATATATTTTTTGATTGCGATTATGCAAATAATGAAATAACAATTGAGGACATTAAAAAATGAATCTTAATAGATTTTAAAACATAGAAATGTTTATTATAATTATATGTAGGTAATTTAATTTAAGTATTAGTAAATAGAAAATAATATTTATTAATACTTTTTTTGATGATATAATGTTTTTGTAATTAATAATATATTAATTTAAAGAATTAAACAATTTATCAACATTAATTATGCATTTAGAAAGGAGAGATTTTAATGAATAATGTTACTATTTTAGGAGGGGGAGTGCTTGGAACACAAATAGCATTTCAGTGTGCATATACTGGAAAAAATGTTACAATTTGGCTTCGTAGTGAAGATAGTAAAACAAGAACTATTCCTAAACTTGAAATTTTAAAGGAAACTTATATTAAAGAAATTAATCTAATGTCTGAAAATGGTTATGAATTACCAGGACTAAAAATAAGTGATAAGTTTGATAAAGATAAATCATTATCTAGGGTAAATGAGGCATTTAGTAATATAAAAATTGAGTTAGATTTAAAAAATTCTTTAGAGAATGCTGATCTAGTTATAGAAAGTATGAGTGAAAATATTGAGGCAAAAAAAGATGTTTATACAAAGATTAATAAACTTTTAAGTAAAAATACAATTGTTGTTTCAAATTCTTCGACTATGCTACCAAGTAAACTAGTTAAATATTTAGATAATAAAGAAAATTTTTTAGCACTTCATTTTGCTAATTCAATTTGGAAAAATAATATAGCTGAGGTAATGAAACAAAAGTATACAAGTGATGAATCTTTTGAAAAAGTGATAAATTTTGCCAAAAGTATTAATATGATTACTTTACCACTTTATAAAGAAAAATCTGGTTATTTATTAAACTCAATGTTAATACCATTTTTATTTTCGGCTCTAGATTTACTTGCAAAGGAAATTTCAGATGTAGAAAGTATTGATTTAGCTTGGAAAAAAGGAACAGGTTCACCTAAAGGGCCTTTTGAAATACTTGATATTATTGGGCTTAAAACTGCATATGAAATAGTTTCAATGTATTTAAAAGTTCCATCATTTTTAGCACCATATAATTTTAAAGCAATTGCTAAACTTTTACAAAAATATATTGATGAGGGAAAACTGGGTAAATCAACAAAAGAGGGTTTCTATAAATATGATTAAGATGTCAAAAATGATATCTTTTTTTATTGACAAGTGTCTAAAATACGCTTATAATTAAAGCGTAAAAAATACACAAGGAGGGCACATGTTTTATTTTAAAAAAGCAGAAGATGGGGTACATAAATATGAGGTTTCATTTGATAAAAATGAAGTTTCTTTGTTACTTGAGGAAGTTAAATCAATGTGTAGTACAATTAAACATCTTGAATATGATGATGTGAATTTACCTAGTTTATCAGAAAGAATATATAGTCAAAATCAAAGTGGTGAAAGTGAAATTAGATTTTTTTCTCAAAAACTTGTAGGGTATCGTGAATATAATGATTTTTATTCTTCGGTAGAGGATGTATATCATTATTCATATTATGAATATACTTATTCACCTTTGGTATCCGTAATAAATGGCTTATTAAATGATAATTCTATAGTAATTGATAAAATATTTAATCCAGAAAATATCCATAGATTTAATTTTGATCATGAGATTGATAATATAAATAATGAGATTAATAAAATACCGAATAATAAAATTAAGGAGAAAATGGATAAATTAAATGAACTTAATGATTTATTAAAATTTGCTAATCTTAATTCTAAACAAAAAGATGAAGATGAATATTATATAAGATTACAAGGTCTTATTAAATTTGAACTTGTCAGTATTTTACCATATGAAATCAAAGAAAAATATGAATCGTTTTACAGTAGAACTTTAAAAAAATGTAAATAATTTGTATAATTTTGTATATTACTATTTTTGATTATAAAAACATATGTTACTCTAATAATAAGAGGTGCGATATGAATAAACTATTTGGGGTTAAATATTCAAATAAAAGTAAATTAATCTTTTTAAGAGATTTATTATTATTTTTTATATTTTACTCTATAATTGGATGGATTTATGAAGAATTATTATTTATAATTGAAGATAATGTATTATGTAATAGAGGCGTTTTATTTGGACCTTGGCTACCTATTTATGGTTTTGGTGGTCTTGTTATTGTAGGAATATTTTATAGATTCAAAGAAAAGAAAGTTAAAATTGGAAAAATAAATATTAGACCAATTCTTCTTTTTATTGAATCAGTTGTATTTGCTACTTTAATGGAACTTTTTGCTACATATATAATTGATTTTACTGGAGGTAACTTCAAAAACTTATGGGATTATAGTGATAGACTATTAAATTTTCAAGGAAGGATTGCACTTATCCCTGATTTAAAATTTGGTATTGTTGCTTTAATTGGAATATATTTAATTCAACCATTATTAATTAAATTTGTAACAATGAAAGACCAAAAAAAGGTAAATATTGTTTTCATTATATTATCAGTTTTATTTTTTGCAGATGTTATTGCAAGATATTGGTTAGGACCAAATTTTAAAGGCTAACAATATCTTTTTTATAATTTGTATGATATACTATTTTTATAAAAAGGGACTAAAGGAGATTTATGCAAATTGAAAGAGGCTTTCAAAATAATTATGGTGAAAATTTTGCTAATATAGTTAATGTTGGCTTTTCTTCGCTTAGTGAACTAAGAGATTTTTTAGGAAAATTTATTACTGAAACAAAGAAGGAAAATAATCATTTTGCTACAGCAAAGGGTGATTATGATGGAATATTTTTATATCAAATGCCCAGTATTAACGATGAAGATTATGCTTATAGAATATATAGAGATTTTGAAAAATATAAATATCGTAGACATTATGATGATAAGTTAATTTCCTTTTTACAGTCTAAACAACATTTAATAAAAAATGTTGATTTCCCTTTAGGTGTTGTTACAATAGAAAATGAAGTTATAGGTCAGATTATTTATTTATATAAAAATAGTCAAACAATATTTAGCTATTTAAATTCAATAAAAGGGATTAATATATTTGAAAAAGAATACTATGATTTATTATTGAAAGTTTTAAATATATTAAAATCATTATATGAAAATGATATATTTTATATAGATATTCATCCAAATAATTTTTTAATTGTGGATGGTTCTATAAAAATTATTGATTTTGAAAATCATTCAATAGATAATAGTAAAGATAAAGAAAAATATTTTATGCATAATTTATGTTACATAATTAAATTCATTAATAAATATTTTAATATGGAATGTGATATTGATAAAAATGATAGTTTTGAAGAAGTTTATCATAAAGTAAGAAAAAGAAAGGAAAATTATGAAAGAAAAATTAATTAGTTTAAAAGAAAGATTAGAAGTAATTGGGAGGTCACTTTGACATTTCTAAAATAAATAAGGAAATAGAAGAATTAAAAAATAAAACTTTAGAGGATGGTTTTTATAATGATTCTGTAAAATCTACCGAAGTATTAACAACCCTTAGTAGAAAACAAAAAGAGGTAAAAGAATATAACTCCTTAAATGAGGAAATAAGTGATGATTTACAACTTATTGATTTAGTAACTGATGAAGAAATTATAAGTTTATCAAAAAAAATTGAGGAGTTGGAATATGATACATATTTTAAGGGTGAATTTGATAATCTTAACTGTTATTTAGAAATACATCCAGGTGCCGGTGGAACAGAAAGTTGTGATTTTGCCAATATGCTTCTTGAAATGTATGAAAAATTTTGTGAAAAGAATAAATTTAAATACGAAGTTATTTATTTACAGAAAGGTGAAGAAGCAGGTATTAAGTCGGTTAATATTAAAATATCTTCGGAAAATGCTTATGGTCTTTTGAAATATGAAAGTGGTGTTCATAGACTTGTAAGAATATCTCCCTTTGATTCTAATTCTCGAAGACATACTTCATTTGCCTCAGTTAATGTAACTCCTGAAATTAAAAAAAATATTGATATTGAAATAAATGAAAATGATTTAAAAATAGATGTATATCATTCATCAGGTGCAGGAGGACAAAGTGTTAATACAAGTAACTCTGCTGTAAGAATAACTCACCTTCCATCAAAGATTGTAGTGGCAGTTCAAAATGAAAGAAGTCAACTCCGTAATAAAGAGATTGCTATGGAAATTTTAAAAAATAAACTATATTTATTAGAACTTGAAAAGAATGAAACCTTAACAAATAAATTAAAAAATAACGATAGTATAAATTTTGGAAGTCAAATACGAAGTTATATTTTAGAACCTTACAAACTTGTTAAGGATTATCGTACAAACTTTGAAAGTAATGATCCAGAGAGTATTTTAAATGGAGAAATAATGGATATGCTTATTTACAATGTTAAGGAAATGAAATGAACAAAGATGTTTTAGTTAATAGATTTAATCCATTAGAAAAAGAATTTATACCAGAAAACTTGGTAAAAGTAAAGTTAATTGAAACACCTAAATTAAAAGATAATATGTTAACTTTTTTAGATGAGGAAGCTTATCAAATGTTTTTACTTTTTCGTCTCGAAGGTCTTTATAATGGAGTTAATATGATAGTGGATTCTGGTTATAGACCCTATGAATATCAAAAATACATATTAAATTATAATTTATTAAAAAAAGGATTATCTGCATATAAAACAGTAGCGTTACCTGGTCAGTCTGAACATCAAACTGGTCTTGCATTAGATTTTGCATTAATTATAAATAATATGTATGTAGATAATTTTGATGATTCATTTAATGAGGTGCAGTGGATACATAATAATGCTTATAAGTATGGTTTTATTCTAAGGTATCCAAAAGGTAAGGAAGATATAACAGGATTTTCTTATGAATGTTGGCATTTAAGGTATGTTGGTAAAGATGTTTCATACATTATGCATAATGAAAATATTTTAACTTTAGAGGAATATCATTTGATAAAATATAAAAATAATAAAAAAGTACTTGTAAAACAAAAATAATTTGGTATTATATTAATCGTATGAATAATGTAATTGAATTTTTAAAATCTAAATTATCAAATGAAGACACAGTTATTGTGGCTTGTTCTGGTGGACCAGATTCCATGTGTCTTTTAGATATCGTAAAATCCGTAACAAATAATATTATTGTAGCATGTGTTAATCATAATGTTAGAGAAAGTTCTAAAGAGGAATTTGAATATGTTAAGGGTTTCGCAAATAAAAATAATCTAAAATTCGAGGGTTTGGAACTTACATTTAATACTCTTGCTAACTTTGAATGTAATGCTAGAAATAAAAGATATGAATTTTTAAATGAGCTTCTTGAAAAGTATCATGGAAAATACATTTTAACTGCACATCATGGTGATGATTTAATTGAAACAATACTAATGCGTTTAACAAGGGGTTCTAAATTATCTGGCTATATTGGAATAAAAAAAGAAAATAATAAATATTTAAGACCTTTATTATATGTTACTAAAAAGGACATAATTGAGTATTTAGATAACAATCAAATTAAATATTTTATTGATGAAACTAATAATAGTGATGAACATCAAAGAAATCGTTATCGAAAAAATATTATTCCATTTTTAAAAAAAGAAGATAAAAATATTCATTTAAAATATTTGAAGTTTAGTGAGGAACTTGAAGAATATGATGATTTCACAAATGGTTATATTAAAAAACTTAATGTTATCAAGGGAAGTACTATTAATTTAGAGGTATTAAAAAAAGAAAAACCATTTATACGAAGAAAAACTATTGAATATTTAATTAAGGATATTCAAAAAAATGATATTTTAGAAATAAATGATAATACTTTGATGGAAATATTAAAGTTAATGGAATCTAAAAAAAGTAATGCAAAAATTAACTTAAATAACGGTTATGTTGCTCAGAAAAAATATAATGAATTTGTTATTAAAAAAGAACTCCTTCAGGATAATTATTCTATAGAATTTGATGATTACTTTGAAAATGATGAATATATTATTCATAAAGTTTCAAACTATGATGGAAATAGTAATAATGTTTTAAGACTTGATTTATCCAAAGTAAAACTTCCCCTTATAATTAGAACTAGAAAAACAGGAGATAAAATGCAAGTTAAAAATTTAGGAACGAAAAAAGTTAAAGATATACTAATAAACGAAAAGATTGATATTGATAAAAGAAATAATATACCTATTGTGATAGATAGTAAAAATAATATATTATGGTTACCAGGTATAAAAAAAAGTAAATTTGATGTAGGAAAAAATGAAAAGTATGATATAATACTTTTATGCGAAAGGAAATGATTAAATGAAAAATGCAAAGAAAACTTCTTTTATAAAATTATTAGGACCATATTTGGTAATGGGAATGATAATTGGTATTATAATGGTTGTTCTTAATTTTCAAGGAATGACTGTTAACAATTTATCAACGGGAAAATTACTTACTGCTCTTGAAAATAATGAAGTAAAAGAAATTGTAATTACTCCAAAAAGTAGTGAATCAATTTATTATGTTGAAGGAAAATTATCATCATACAAAGATGGTGAATCATTTAAAACTAAAGTTGTTGAAGATGAAATACCTCAAATTATTGAATATGTTCAAAAAAATGATATTGAAAAATATGATACTAACAAAGATCCAGGATCTAGTGCATTGTTATATATTGTAGTAAATGTTTTACCAATTATTATAGTAGTAATGGTAGCATACTCATTATTTAATAAGTTAGCTAGTTCAAATAAAAATTCAATGGATTTTGGCAGAAGTAAAGCAAGATTAAGTGATGATAAAGATAAAAAATCATTTAAAGATGTAGCTGGACTTAAAGAGGAAAAAGAAGAAGTTGAAGAACTAATAGATTTCTTAAAAAATCCTAAAAAGTTTCAAAGTATGGGTGCTAGAATACCTAAAGGTGTTTTACTTGTAGGTCCTCCGGGAACTGGTAAAACTTTACTTGCTAAAGCTATCGCAGGCGAAGCAAATGTACCATTTTTCTACATAAGTGGTTCAGACTTTGTTGAATTATTCGTAGGTGTTGGTGCTTCAAGAGTTAGAGATATGTTTAAAGAGGCTAAAAGAAATGCACCTTGCTTAATTTTTATTGATGAAATAGATGCTGTTGGTCGTCAAAGAGGAACAGGTCTTGGTGGTGGCCATGATGAAAGAGAGCAAACATTAAACCAACTTCTTACAGAAATGGATGGATTTGGAGCTAATGAAGGAATTATTATTATAGCTGCTACAAATAGACCAGATGTATTGGACCCAGCACTTCTTAGACCAGGTAGATTTGATAGACAAGTTACTGTTAGTCTTCCAGATTCAAATGAAAGAGAAGCAATATTAAAAGTTCATGCAAAAAATAAAATATTAGATAAATCAGTTAAATTATCTGCAATTGCTGCAAGAACCCCAGGTTTTAGTGGTGCTGATTTAGAAAACTTACTTAATGAAGCAGCACTTCTTGCTGTACGTAGAAATAAGGATAAAATAACAATTGATGAAATTGATGAAGCTACAGATAGAGTACTTCTTGGACCTGCAAAAACTACAAGAAAAATTACTGATAAAGAGAAAAAACTTGTTTCCTTACACGAAGCAGGACATGCAGTTATTGGTCTTAAAAATGAATATGCAGAAGTTGTTCATAAAATAACTATTATTCCACGTGGAATGGCTGGAGGCTATACTATGATGCTTCCAAAAGAAGAAAAACTTTCTATTATGACTAAAAATGAATTATTAGGAAGAATTACTGGTTTACTTGGAGGCCGTGTTAGTGAAGAACACTTCCTACATGAAATGAGTACTGGCGCATCAGATGATTTTAAAAAAGCTACTGCTATTGCAAGAAGTATGGTTACTGAATATGGTATGAGTGAACTAGGACCTATGCAATATGAAGAAAGAGAAAAAAATGTTTTCTTAGGTAGAGACTATGCTAAGAGTAAAGATTTTTCTGATCAAGTTGCTTTAGAAATTGATAGAGCAACAAGAAAAATAATTGATGAATGTTATGAAAAAGCTAAAAAGATTGTTGCTGATAATGAAGGATTAATTATGTTACTTTCAGATGCTTTAATGAAATATGAAACTCTAAATAAAGAACAAATTGATTATATTGTTGATAATGGAACAATTCCATCAGAAAAAGTTTTTGAGGAAACATCTGATGAATCTAAAATTAAAACTATTGATGAATTAAAAGAAATTGCAAAAGAAAAGAAAATTAAAAATTATTCAAAAATGAGTAAAACTGAACTTGAAGAAGCAATAAAAGAAAGCGGGGAAAAATAATATGTTAGAAACTATTTTATTAGTGGTATCTGTACTTCTTATTGTTATTGTATTATTACAAAGCAATAAAGCATCAGATGCTGGAAATATTATTACTGGTGGAAATGAAGCATTATTTAAGAATATGAAAGAACGAGGAGCAGAGTTATTTATAAGTAGATTAACGCTTGCTTTAGGAATTGTATTCTTTATAATATCATTTATATTATTTTTGAAATAAGAGGGCTTGCCTTCTTTTTTTATAAGTTGAAATTATTTAAATAGTAATATATAATTATATTATGATGAAAAAAAATAAAAAAGGTTTTACATTAGTTGAATTAATTGTTGTACTTGCAATAATATCTGTTTTAGGTGTTACTGTAGGTTTAAGTATGACTAAATTAAGTCAAAATACTAAAGATAATAATAATGAAACTTTAATGAAGGAAGTTTTAAGTAGTGCACAAGCATATTGTATGTTAGCTAGTAAAAAAAGTGAGTGTACAAATAGTGCTAATATAACAATAAAAACACTAGTGGAAAATGGTAATTTGGATGAAAAAATATATGATAAAGTTAATCCTGCTAAAAAAAATAATATTAAATTTCTGGAGTCAGACGTAGTTAAAATAACAATTGATTCAAGCAACAAATTTAAGGATTACTATTACGAATGCAGTAGTAAGAAATATAAATTATCAACAATAGATAATTGTACTAATAGTAAAAATGCAAGTGAAAAATGTAAATGGGGTGTATGTTAATGAAAGATAAAATAATAGAAAAATTAAGTAATGAAAGTAAAGGACTAAGTTTAATAGAAATAAATGATTTATTAAATTTAACAAGTGTTGAGGATTATAAAGAACTTCAAAAAAATATGGATGCTCTTGTAACCGAAGGAATTGTTCATAAAAGTAAAAAGGACAAATTTATTTTAATGGAAAAATGTTCTTCACTTTTAACAGGAATAATCCATATTAATAAACACGGAAATGGTTTTGTTGATACAAAATTTGATGAAGATACTTTTGTTAAAAGAGAAAACTTAAATGGCGCAGTAGATGGCGATTTTGTAGAAATAGATGTTCAAAATGATGAAGGAATTGTTGTTAATATTTTAAAAAGAGATATTAATCTTTTAGTGGGAGAAATGGTTAAAACTAAAAATGGTAATTTAGAATTTGCCCTTGATGATAAAAAGAAAAAGATTAAAGTTAAACTTACTAAAGAAACAAGTTCTCATTTAGTCGAGGGACATAAAGTACTTGTAAAAATTCAAAAAGAGTTAGCAAGCAATCTTTATTTAGCGGATGTAATAAAAGTTTTAGGACATAAAAATGATCCAGGAGTTGATATTTTATCTATTGCATGTAAACACGAAATTTCTTTAGATGTTTCAGATGAAGTAAAAAAGCAAGTTGCTAATATGGTAACAAGTGTTTCTGAAAAAGAATTAGTTGGTAGAACTGATTTAAGAAACGAAGTTATATTTACAATAGATGGTGATGATACAAAAGATATTGATGATGCAGTTAGTATTAAAAAAGAAGATGGTTATTATATTTTAGGTGTTCATATAGCAGATGTTACAAATTATGTAAAAGAGGGAAGTCCTTTATTTGAAAGTGCTTATGAAAAAGGAACTTCGTCTTATTTAGCAGATACTGTATTACCAATGCTTCCTCATGAACTTTCAAATGGAATATGCTCATTAAATGAGGGTGTTGATAGACTTACAATTAGTTGCGTTATGAAAATAGATACAAGAGGTAAGATAGTAGACCATGATATTTTTCCAAGTGTAATTAATAGTAAAAAGAAAATGACATATAAAAATGTAAATAAAATTATTATGGAAGATATTATTCCTGAAGGTTATGAAAATTTTGCTGATGATTTAAAACTTATGCACGAACTTGCTCAAATTTTACGAAAAGAAAAAATAAATCGTGGTTATATTGATTTTGATCTTGATGAAGCAAAAATTATTCAGGATGAAAATGGTAAGGCAATTGATGTTGTAAAAAGGCAACAACTTGATGGTGAAAAATTAATCGAAGACTTTATGATAGCAGCAAATGAAACTGTTGCAACTCATATATATAATATGGATTTACCTTTTGTATATAGAATTCATGGTAAACCTAATCCTGAAAAGATTGAGGATTTTGTTAATTTTGTTAAATTACTTGGTTATAAATTAGATGTTTCTACTGAAGATATTACTCCAAAGAAGATGCAGGATATATTAGATTCTCTTCATGAAAAGAAAGAATTTGAAATATTAAGTGATATGCTTTTAAGAAGTATGAAAAAAGCTGTTTATAGCTCAAATAATATAGGACATTTTGGTTTAGCTAGTAAAATATATACTCATTTTACTTCACCAATAAGAAGATTTCCAGATTTAATGGTTCATACATTACTTCATAAATATTTATTTGAAAATATGGTTAATATGCCTACAATAAGATATTATGAAAATTATCTTCCTGATGCTTGTGAACATGCAAGTAAAAAAGAAGTTGATGCTCAAAGTGCTGAAAGAGAAGTTCTTGATATGAAGATGGCTGAATATATGGAAAGCCATATTGGCCAGGAGTATACAGGAATTATTTCTGGAGTAACTAATTTTGGATTATTTGTTAAATTACCAAATTTAATCGAAGGTTTAGTACATATTTCAACTTTAAAAGGATTCTGTACTTATGTACCTAATCTTTTATCTCTTGTTTCTGATGGAAAAATAAGATATTCCTTAGGTCAGCAAGTTAAAGTTAGAGTAACTGGTGCCTCAAAAGAAAATTCTACAATAGATTTTGAAATTATTGGAGATACAAATGATAGAGATAAAAAATAAAGCAGCATATTTCAATTATTTTGTAGAAAAAGAAATTGAATGTGGAATAGTTTTAAATGGTAGTGAAATTAAATCTATTAGAAATGGTTCTTGTAATATTAAAGATAGTTATGTAAGAATTAAAGATAATGAATGTTATATAATTAATATGTTTATTGCTAAATATAATGAAGCAAGTATATTTAATCACGATGAATATCATGAAAGAAAACTTTTACTACATAAAAGAGAAATATATAAATTAAAAGAGGAAATTAATCAAAATGGTTATACCTTAATACCATTAAAAGTATATTTAAAAAATAATAGAGCAAAAGTTTTAGTGGGTGTTTGTAAAGGAAAAAAATTATATGACAAAAGAGAATCTATTAAAAAAAGAGATTTAGAAAGAGAAAGTAGGAAAATGATATGAAAAAATTAACTAAAAAAAATAAAATAATATTAAGTTCTATAGCATTAGCATTAATTGTGATTGCAATAGTTATATCAGTTATTTTATTGAATAAAAACAAAAAAAACCCATTAAATAATACAAGTAAAAAGGATGATAATCAAAGTGTAGAAGTAAAAAAAGTTAAAATAGTTAATGAAGATTCTACATCAAGACCATTTGCCGTAATGATTAATAACATTAGTGTTGCAAGACCTTTGCAAAGTGGACTTCAAGATGCCTATTTAATGTATGAAATTATAGTCGAGGGTGGTATAAGTAGATATTTGGCTTTATTTATAGATCAAAGTACTGAAAGAATTGGTTCAATAAGAAGTGCAAGACATTATTTTTTAGATTATGCACTAGAAAATGATGCAATTTATGTTCATCATGGTCAAAGTCCACAGGCACAAAGTGATTTTTCTAAACTAGGAATTGAACGTGTAGTTGTAGACAACTCTAAAACTGGATGGCGTGATACCTCATTAAATGTATCATCAGAACATACATTATTTACAAGTATTGAAAAATTAAATAAAGGAACAAATAAATTTAGAAAAGAAAGAAATAAAAATTATCTTTTAAATTATAGTGCTGATAAAATTGATATGTCTTCTTTAGAGAAATCTTCGTCTGCAAATAAAATTAGTTTAGTATATTCATCTGGAACTAAAGTATATTATGAATATGATGAAAGTAATAAATATTATTTAAGAAGTACAGAAATTGGTCCACATACTGATTATGTAACTAAACAGCAGTATCATTTTAAAAATATAATTGCTTATCAAGTTGATAATTATACAATAAATGATGGAGAAAATAAGGGTAGACAAGATATAAAAAATATTGGTTCTGGTAGTGGTTATTACTTTAGTGATGGCTATATGATACCAATTAAGTGGAAAAAAGACAGCCGTAGTAGTCAAACACAGTATACATATGAAGATGGCACTGAACTTAAAGTTAATGATGGAAATACATTTATTCAAATAGTACCTTCATCTGGAAGTATAAAGGCAGAGTAATATGGAAATGTTAATTGATTTTGTTACAAAGTATTATATTGTATTTATAATTATAAGTTCATTATTGGTTTTGGCCTTAATTGGATATATTTCTAATCAAAGTTCTAAAAAAGATGTTTCTATTAAGAAGAAAAAAGACAAAAAAATTCAAAGTATTAATGAACAAAGTACTTTTGGTTCAAATGAAACTCCAAAAATGTGAAATTAAAATTCACATTTTTTTTGCCTTTATCTTTTAAATAATTTTTGATATAATATAAAATAGTTAAGGAGAGTAAAAATGAATTTAGCAAATATATGGTCAATTATAACAAAAGTCATAGATATATGTTTTGTTTGGATTGCCTTTTATTATATTTTAAAAAATGTTAAGAATAATACAAAAATGGCTTTAATAGTTAAAGGTGTAATAATAATTTTAATAGTAAAATTTATAAGTGATTTATTAAATTTATATACTGTTGGAGTTATTTTAGAGTATGCCATTGAATGGGGACCTCTTGCAATTATAGTTGTATTTCAACCAGAAATTAGAGCTGTTTTAGAGTCAATTGGTAGAACTCAACTTTTAGGAAGGCATAGAGTCTTATCAATTTCTGAACGTGAAAAACTTGTTAATGAAATAATGAAAGCAATGGATTATTTCCGTAAAAATAGAATAGGTGCTTTAATTGTTATTGAAAGAGAAGTATCACTTCAGGAATATATTGAAAATTCAACAAAGATATATGCAGATATTTCAGATTCATTATTAGAATCATTATTTTATCCTAATTCAGCCCTTCATGATGGTGGAGTAATTATTCAAGGTGATAAGATTACTTGCGCTGGCTCTGTATTTAAAACGAGTATGAATCAAGCTATTTCTAAAAAACTTGGAACAAGACATAGAGCTGCATTAGGAATTGCTGAAGAAAGTGATGCAATTGCTTTAGTTGCCTCTGAGGAAACAGGACGTCTTTCAATTGCAATGGACAGTGAATTACACTATAATTTAACATTAGAAGAATTTAGAAGTATTTTATTAGATGAATTAAGTAATAAAACTGAAATATTCTTTGATGCTGATGATAGTGAAGAATTGGAGGATCAAGATGCGTAAGTTTTTTAGAAAATTATATAAGTTAATTGATGTTTTGATAGTTGTACCAATAAGTAGACTAATTTATAATATTCAAAAAGCTCTTAAAAAAAATGGTGGGTTATTAGATAAACTTCTTAATAAACCAAATTTCCTTATATTTTTATCTTTGATATTAGCAATAGTTCTTTTCTTATTAGTTGATTCCAAAGCAATATCCTTTGTTGAGGATAAAACTGAAGTTATAAGTAACGTACCTGTTAATATTAAATATAATGAGGAAGCTTATGTTGTTGAGGGAGCTCCAACTGATGTAAATATTATGATTTCTGGTAGAAAAAGTGATATTTATCTTGCTAAACAACTCGGAGAATATGAAGTTACTCTTGATTTAACAGAGTATACTGCTTCAGATACTGCATATAAAGTGTATTTTACTTATGCAAAATCAATAAATAATTTGAAATATAGCTTAGATCCATCATATGTACAAGTAATGATTAAAAATAAAGTTAGTAGTGTTTCATCAGTTACTTATGAATTAATTAATCAAGATAAATTAGATTCTAAGTTAAGTGTTAAAAGTATAGGACTTTCTAAATCAGAGGTTGTAGTTAAGGGTAGCGAAAGCGCTCTTAAAAAAATTGCTTGGATTAAAGCTTTAGTTGATTTATCTAATCCGGATTTTGTTGAGGCTGGTTCTTATGATATAGATAATATTGCTTTAGTAGCATATGATAATGCAGGAAAACTTTTAAATAATGTTGAAATAGTTCCTAGTACATTAAGTGCTACTGTTGTACTTGATAGTTATTCAGAAAATATTCCAGTTGAAGTAAAAACAACAGGTAATTTAATTTCTGGCAAAAGTATAGCTAAGATATTAATAAATAATAATAATGATTATTCTATAACAGCATATGGTAATGAAGAAGATATATCAAAAATTAAATCAATACCAATTACTATTAATGTAGATGGTCTTGGCGGTGATACTGCTAAAACATATAATGTAACACTTACTAAACCTAATGGTGTTAGATATATGTCCGCAAGTACGATAACAGTATCATTAACATTTGGTAATGAAGAACAAAAAACAGTAGAACTTACTAATATAAGTAAAAAGAATTTAGGAAGTGGATTAACTGCAAATATTATTTCTGATTCTGCAATATCAGTAATTTGTAAAGGTGTTGCATCATCACTTGATAAAGTTGATGTTAATAATATTAAAGCATATGTTGATTTATCTGGCCTAGGTGCGGGTGATCACGATGTTGAAGTAAAAATTGAAAATAATAATCCACTTGTTACTTATGTTGTATCCTCTGTTATAAAAGTAAGAATATCTTAAATAAAATAACCACATTAATTAATGTGGTTATTTTTCTATTGAATCAAAATTTTTAAATAAAAGTCCAATATTTATAAGTGCACATATTCCTACAATTGCATATATTATATTTGTAATTGTAGATTGAACACCAAAAAGTGATTCAACTAAATTAAAATTAAAAAATCCTATTAAGCCCCAGTTTAAGGCTCCTATAATAGTAAATATTAAGGTAACTTTTTGAATTGTTTGCATAACATTCCTTTCTATTATTTATTTTTCTCCAAAATTATTTTTTTATTCATGAATATTTTTAATTACTTAAAATATATTTTATTAGAAAAGGAGAGTACATGATGTTAAAAAAGATTGGTATATTTTTTATTTTATTTCTTGTTATGGGGTGTTCTAAAGGTAATAACATTGACGCTTCAAAGGAATTCCAAAAGAGAGTGGAAAAATCTAAATCATATAAAATTATTGGTAATTTAGAACTACAAAATGATGAAGAAATATTTAAATATAATGTTGAGGTAAATTATCTTGATGGTAACTATTATAAAGTTGATATGGTTAATAAAGCAAATGAACATAAACAAATTATTTTAAGAAATAATGATGGTTTATATGTTATTACGCCTTCTTTAAATAAAAGTTTTAAATTTGAAAGTACTTGGCCAGATAATTCATCACAGTCATATATTTTATCCTCATTAATAAAAGATATAAAAAATGATAATAATAAAGAAATATCTAAAAATGAAGATGGTTATATAATTAAAACTTCTGTAAATTATCCAAATAACGAAGAACTAAAATATCAAAAAATATATTTAAATAAAGATTTTAACCTACATAAAGTAGAAGTTTATGGTAATGACATAGTTAAAATTAAATTTCAAGTTGAAGATTTAGATTTAAAAGCAGGACTTTCTACAGATTTATTTGACTTAAAAAAATATGTTCAAGTAGAGGAAACTGATTGTAAAGATGAAGAATGTACAGAAAAGCAAACTATGGGTAGTATAGAAACTGCAATTTATCCTCTTTATATGCCTTCAGAAACATATTTAAGTAGTTCAGAAACGGTAAATACTGACGATAATTCTCGAATTATATTAACATATTCTGGAGGAAAAAACTTTGTCTTAGTTGAAGAAGGAGCTATAAAATCCCAAGAACATGAAATTATTCCTGTTTATGGAGAACCAGTTATTTTAAATGATACTATTGCTGCTTTATCAACAAACTCAATTTATTGGACCTCGAATAATATAGATTATTATATGGCAAGTGAAGATTTATCTTTGAAAGAAATGATATCAATTGCCTCTTCGATGAATAATTCTAAAAATGTAGTTTCTTTAAAATAGGCTTAATATAAAGTCTATTTTATTTGCTATTTTGTTAATCATGTGTTATTATTTTTCTAGAAAGAATTGTGATTATGAAAAAAATTTTAACAATAATATTTGATGGATTTGGAATGAAAGAAAGTGACTATGGTAATGCAATTATTAATGCGAACATGGTTAATTTTAATAAATTTTATAATGAAAATCCCCATACAACACTTTTTGCAAGTGGACACTATGTAGGACTTCATGATGGACAGTTTGGCAATAGTGAAATAGGGCATCAAACTATTGGCGCAGGAAGACTTATTAAAAGTAGAGAAGTTTTAACTGATGAATATTTAGATAATCTATATTTAAATGAAGATGAGAATATTCAAAAACTAAAAGGTTTAACTTCGAAAACTATTCATTTAATGGGCCTTGCAAGTGATGGCAATGTTCATGCTGGTATTGATGATTTTATAAAAATGTATGAATATTTAATTAAAATTGGATTTACAAAGATATTTTTTCATTTAATTACAGATGGCAGAGACACAGATAGTAAAGCAGCATATAATTATATATCATTAATTGAAAAAAACATTCAAAAAAATAAAGTAGGTTGTATTGCTAGTATATGTGGAAGATACTATGCTATGGATCGTGATAAAAATTATGATAGAACTAAAGTATATTATGATTTAGTTACAAAAGGTAGAGGTATTGAAATTCTTAATATAGAAAATGCTCTAAAGTCTAGTTATGACAAAGGTATTACCGATGAATTTCTAAGACCTATGATGATTAATAGGGAAGGAACTATAAAAGATGGTGATGTTCTTATATGGATGAATTATCGTTCTGACAGAAGTAAACAAATATTACTTGCTTTAACAAATCCTAAATTTACAGAATTTGATGTTACATTAATGCCTAATCTTGAAGTGTTTACTTTCTTTAATCATGATAAACTTATAAAAGCAAATGTACTTATAAATGAACCTGATATTAATAATAGTTTAGGAATCTATTTATCTAAACTTGGTATAACACAAGCAAGAATTGCTGAAAGTGAGAAATATCCTCATGTTACATATTTTTTTGATGAAGGTTATGAAGGAAAACTTGATGGTGTTGATAAATTTCATATTCCATCTCCAGATGTTGCAACTTATGATTTGAAACCTGAAATGAGCGCTGTAAGTGTAACTAAAAAAGTTATTAATGCAATAGAGGATGATTATGACTTTATTTTAGTTAATTTTGCAAACCCAGATATGGTAGGTCATACTGGAAATATGGAAGCCACAACAAAAGCATGTATGGCACTTGATATTTGCTTTAGTAAAATATTGCAAGTTGCTGAAGATAATTTTTATACAGTAATTCTTTTAGCGGATCATGGTAATGCTGATACTATGCTTTATGAGGATGGTACTCCGTGTACAACACATAGTTATGAAAAAGTTCCTTTTGTAATAAATGATTCAAAAGTCAAGTTAAAAGAAGGTGGAGATTTAACTAATGTTGCACCAACTATACTTGATTATATGGATATAAGTATACCTTCAGAAATGACAAGTTATTCATTAATTGAAAGTGAAGATTTTAAATAACAAGCAATGTTGTAGGTAAAATATATGGATTTAGAAATTAAATATAATGATAACGCTGATGAGTTTATGCGTGATATAAATTTTCAAATGAGGATTCAAATATATATTGAAAACCATTTTTATCCTGCATATACAATATCTAAGCATTCTAATATTTATTTATTAGGTGGTGGTATTAGAGATTTATTAGTTGCAAAAATTCCAAATGACCTAGATTTTGTTGTTCTTGGAAATGATGAAAAATGGATTAATGAAGTATTTAAAATTTATAAAATACATCCAGATAGAAATAGATTAGGTGGATTTAAGTTTAAATATAAAGGTACAAAGATAGATTTATGGCTTTCTGAAGATTTATTTTCAGCGATTCAATATAATATTGATGGATTACTTTATGATATAAAAAATAATTCCTTGATATCATTAACATTTGCCGATTTTTTAAAAAATGGTTTAAGGATGGTTAATCCAAATAATAATATTAAAAAAGGTAGAGAAGAAAAATTACTTAAGTATGAGAAGGAATATAGAGATATCATTTATAAAAGGTAATATTATAGTATTTTTTTAAAAGTGAGTGCAAGTAAGCATGTTTTCAATTTTATTTAAAATGTGCTTACTTGCATTTAAATGGATGAAACATATATTTATTGTTTCACATTTTTTAATTTTTCAAAAAAATGCCAAAAAACACTTGCATTTGGGGGTT
The DNA here is from genome assembly GCA_000437315.1 of Mycoplasma sp. CAG:472. Classification (GTDB taxonomy): domain Bacteria; phylum Bacillota_I; class Bacilli_A; order RF39; family UBA660; genus UBA6448. The sequence goes on along the minus strand of FR899395.1, from coordinate 53,056 downwards.
ACATTATGATAATATTGATTATGTATGACTGCTGTGATGTGCGAGGTTGCTGATACACTAGGAATAGTTGGTAAATATATTTTATAGTTTATTGGGTAATTTGTACGGAGCATGCCTATATTTAATATAGACGAAAGGAGAAAGAAAAAATGGCAAAACAAGAAATTCGTATTACTTTAAAAGCATATGACCACAGAATACTTGATGTAGCTGCTGGAAAAATATGTGAAACAGTAAAAAGAACTGGGGGAGAAATATCAGGACCTGTGCCTCTACCTACTGAAATTGAAAAATTTACAGTATTAAGAGCTGTACATAAATATAAAGATTCTCGTGAACAATTTGAAAGAAGAACTCACAAGAGACTTATTGATATTAAAAACCCAAGCAAAGAAACAGTTGATGCGCTATCTCATTTAGATTTACCAAGTGGCGTTCAAATCAATATTAAATTATAAGAAAAGGAAGGAAAGAGAAAATGAAAGGAATCTTAGGACGTAAAGTTGGAATGACTAGCGTATTTACTAAAGATGGTAAACTAATCCCTGTTACAGTTGTTGAAGTTCTACCAAATAAAGTAATGCAAGTTAAAACTACAGAAAAAGATGGTTATAATGCAATCCAACTTGGCGCAATTGACAAAAAAGCAAATAGAGCCAATAAGGCTGAAATCGGAAGTGCAAAAAAAGCAAATACAACTCCTAAGCGCTTCTTAAAAGAAATAAGAGACTATGAAGGCTCTTATAATATAGGAGATGAGATTACTGCAGATTTATTTACTGTTGGAGAAACAGTTGATGTAACTGGAACTACAAAAGGTAAAGGATTTGCTGGTGTTATTAAAAGACACAATCAATCAAGAGGACCTATGGGTCATGGTTCACATTATCATAGAAGACCAGGTTCACTTGGAACTATGCTTCCAAAAAGAGTTCTAAAAGGTAAAAAACTTGCAGGACATATGGGAGTTGAAACAGTTACAATTCAAAACCTTGAAATCATCGAAACAAATACTAATGAAAATTATATTTTAATTAGTGGTAATGTTCCTGGTGCTAAAAATTCAATTGTTTTAATTAAAACTGCAATCAAAGGTAACAAAAAAGTTAATCCAAAGGAAATTATTAGTTATGAAGAATCTGTAGTAGATGCTGAAGAAGTAGTAACTCCTGTAGAAACTGAAACAGTTACTGAAGTAAAGGAAGACAAGTAGTCTTTTAAAGGAGGATAAAAATGACAAAGTTAAGTATTAATAATTTAAAAGGCGAAAAAGTTAGTGATATTACTTTAAATTCTGAAGTTTTTGGAATTGAAGTTAATGAACTTGCTATGAAGAAAATGGTTAGACTTCAACTTAATGCTTCAAGACAAGGTACTGCAAAAGTAAAAACAAGAAGTGAAGTATCAGGCGGTGGAAGAAAACCATGGAAACAAAAAGGTACTGGTAGAGCAAGACAAGGATCTATTCGTGCTGCTCAATGGAGAAAAGGTGGAATTGTATTTGGGCCTACTCCAAGAGATTATTCATTTAAAATTAATCGTAAAGAAAGAGTTTTAGCATTAAAAAGCGCTTTAGTTAATAAATTAAATGAAAAGAAATTAATGGTTATTGATAACCTTAAATTAGATAATTTTAAAACAAAAACAGGTGTTGAATTATTAAATAATTTAAAACTTGATGGAAAAGTATTATTTGTTGCTAGTGAAGAAGCAGAAAACTTATATATGGCAACAAGAAATTTAAATAATGTACTTGTATTATTTCCTGATGAAATCAATGTTTATGATATTTTAAACGCTGATTACGTTGTATTTGATGAAGCAAGTATTAAAATGGTAGAGGAGGCACTTAAATAATGAGACATTATTCTGAAATTATAATTGCACCAGTAGTTACTGAAAAAAGTATGGCATTAAGAAGTGAAAATGTTTATACATTTAAAGTTGCTAAGGATGCTACTAAAACTGAAATTAAAAAAGCTATTGAAGATGCTTTTAAAGTAGAAGTTAAAAGTGTTAATACTCTAAACACTAAATCTAAAAAAAGAAGAGTTGGAAAGTATCAAGGAAGAACAAAGACTTATAAAAAAGCAATGGTAACATTAAAAGATGGTTCTTCTATAGAACTTTAGTAGAAAGGAGAAATTATGGCTATAAGACATTATAAACCAGTTACAAATGGTAGAAGAGGCATGAGTACTCTTGTTAATGAAGAAATCACAACAAAAACTCCTACTAAAGGATTACTTAGTAAAGTTAAAAAAACTGGTGGTAGAAATAATCAAGGCAAAATGACTGTTAGACACATTGGTGGTGGAGCTAAAAGAAAATATCGTGTAATTGATTTTAAAAGAAATAAAATCGGTGTTACAGGTAAAGTTGCAACCATTGAATATGATCCAAACAGAACAGCAAATATTGCTTTAATTAACTATAAAGATGGAGAAAAAAGATATATTATTGCTCCAAAAGATTTAAAAGTAGGCGCTATCATTGAAAATGGTGAAAATGCTGATATTAAAGTTGGTAATGCATTACCACTTAAAAATATTCCAGTAGGTACACTTGTTCATTGTATAGAACTTAAACCTGGTAAAGGTGCTGAAATTTGCCGTAGTGCTGGTTCATCTGCTCAAATTCTTGGTAGAGAAGATAAATATGTTCTTCTTAGACTTCAATCTGGAGAAACAAGAAAAGTTCTTGATAGATGTATGGCAACAATCGGTGTTGTTGGTAATGAAGATGCTAACCTAGTTAATATTGGTAAAGCAGGTAGAACTAGATATCTTGGAATTAGACCTACAAACCGTGGTTCTGTAATGAACCCTAACGATCACCCACATGGTGGTGGAGAAGGACGTGCTCCAATTGGTAGAAAGAGTCCAATGACTCCTTGGGGTAAACCTGCTCTTGGTGTTAAAACTAGAAAACCTAAAAAGGCATCTAGTAAACTTATTATAAGTAGGAAGACTAAATAGGGAGGAATAATGGCAAGAAGTTTAAAAAAAGGTGCTTTCGTTGATGATAGCATTATGAAAAAAATTAATAAATTAAATGAAGAAAATAAAAAATCAGTAGTAAAAACTTGGTCAAGAAGAAGTACTATTTATCCTGAATTTGTAGGACATACAATTGCAGTTCATAATGGTAAAGATTTTATACCTGTATATATTACTGAAGAAATGGTTGGTCATAAATTAGGAGAATTTTCACAAACTCGTAAATTTACTGGCCATGCTGGAAATAAATAGGAGGTAACATGGAAACTTATGCAAAACATAATACTGCAATGATTAAACCTAGACTTGCAAGAATGACTATGGATTTAATTCGTGGAAAAGATGTTGAAACTGCAAGAGGAATTCTTGAAAATACTAATACTAAAGCTAGTAGAATGATATTAAAAGTTTTAAACTCAGCAGTTGCAAATGCAGTAAATAATAATGGTGCAAATGAAAATGATTTAGTTATTAGTAAATGTTTTATTAATCCAGGACCAATCTACAAGAGAATTCAATTTGCTTCAAGAGGAAATGTTGATAGACATGATAAAAGAACAAGTCATATTGTAATTTATGTTACTGATAATAAGGAGGCTAAATAATTATGGGACAAAAAGTTAATCCTATAGGATATCGTATTGGTGTTAATAAAGATTGGGATTCTCGTTGGTATGCTGAAAAAGATTACTCAACTAAATTAATTAACGATATCAAAATAAGAGAATATATTGAAAAAAATCTTAAAAGTGCTTCTATATCTAAAGTAGTAATTGAAAGAAGAAAAAATAAAGTTGAACTTACAATTTATACTGCAAGACCTGGTGTTATAATTGGCCGTGGTGGAGAAGATATTGAAAAACTTAGAAAGAAAATTTCTAAACTAGTTAATGAAGAAATTTATATTAACATAGTTGAAGAAAAGAACCCTGATTTAAATGCTCAACTTGTTGCAGATAATATAGCAATGCAAATTGAAGCTCGTGCACCTTTTAGAAGTGTTCAAAAAAGAGCTATCAGAAATACAATGAAAGCTGGTGCTAAAGGTATTAAAACTGCTGTATCAGGAAGACTTGGTGGAGCTGAAATGGCTAGAACTGAAGGCTATACTGAAGGTACAGTACCTTTACATACAATTAGAGCTGATGTAGATTATGCTACAAGTGAAGCAAATACAATCTACGGAAAAATCGGAGTTAAAGTATGGATTTATAAAGATGAAATACTTAAAACTAGAAATGTTAAGAAGGGAGAGATGAAAGATGTTAATGCCAAAAAGAACTAAATATCGTAAAAGTCATAGACTAAGTTATGAAGGCAAAGCAAAAGGAAATCTTACCCTAAATAATGGTGAATTTGGCCTTATGGCTATGGAAGGCGGATGGATTTCTGCTAGACAAATTGAAGCTGCACGTATTGCAATGACTCGTTATATGAAACGTGGTGGTAAAGTATATATTAATATATTCCCACATATGCCAAGAACTAGAAAACCTCTAGAAACTAGACAAGGTAAAGGTAAAGGTAACGTTGAAGAATGGGTAGCAGTTGTTAAACAAGGAAAGATCATGTTTGAAATTAGTGATGTTTCTGAAGAAATTGCTAGAGAAGCTTTAAGACTTGCTTCTCATAAGCTTTCAATCAAAACTAAATTTGTTATGAAGGAGAGTGAAACTCTTGGAAATTAATGAAATAAGAAAATTAAGTAATGAAGATATTAAAAAGAAGATCATAGAAGATAAAGAAGAACTATTTAAAAATAGATTAGCTCAATCTTCTGGAACTTTAGAAAAACCTGTAGTTTTAAGACAACTTCGTAAAGAAATTGCAAGACTTAAAACTGTATTAACAGAAAGAGAAATGGATGGTGAAAAATAATGGAAAAAGCAAAACAAGAATTAATTGGTAAAGTTGTTAGTGATAAAAACGATAAAACAATTACTGTTTTAGTAGAAACTTATAAAACACATCCATTATATGGTAAAAGAGTTAAATATTCTAAAAAATATGCTGCTCATGATGAAAAGAATGAAGCAAAAGTAGGAGATACAGTTAGAATTTCAATGACTAGACCTTTATCAAAAACTAAAAGATATGAATTAGTTAAAGTTATTGAAAAAGCTGTAATTTTATAGGAGGTAATATTATGGTAATGCAAGAAAGTAGATTAAAAGTTACTGATAACTCTGGTGCAAGAGAACTTTTAGTTATCCGTGTTATGGGTGGAAGTAAAGTTAAAAGTGCTAATATCGGTGATGTAATCGTTGGTACTGTTAAAAAAGCTATACCTAATAGTCCTGTAAAAGAAGGTAAAGTTGTAAAAGCAGTTATAGTAAGAACTGTTCAAGGTGTTAGAAGAAAAGATGGAAGTTATATTAAATTTGATGATAACGCTTGCGTATTAATTAAAGATGATAAAACTCCAATCGGTACAAGAGTTTTAGGCCCAGTTGCTAGAGAACTTCGTGAAAAAGAATATCACAAAATTGTATCACTTGCACCTGAGGTTTTATAGGAGGATATATGAAAGTTAAAGTAGGAGATAAAGTATTAGTTATTGCTGGAAAAGACAAAGGTAAAGAAGGCAAAGTAATTAAAACTTATAAAAAATTAGATAAAGTTGTTGTTGAGGGTTTAAATATTGTTAAGAAACATTCTAAACCTAGAACTACTGAAGACAAAGGTGGAATATTTGATATTGAAGCACCTATTCATGTATCTAATGTAAAAGTTATAAACAATAATAAAGAAGAAAAAGCTAAAGTAGTTAAATCTGAAGCAAAGAAAGAAACTTCAAAAAAGAAAACTACTAGCAAAAAGGAAGCAAAGTAGGTGAATTATGAGTAATTTTAAAACTTTATATGAAAAAGAAATTAAAAATAGTTTAATGAAGGAATATAATTATACTACTGTAATGCAAGTTCCTAAAATCACTAAAATCGTAATTAATATGGGTGTTGGTGAAGGCGCTAATGATTCTAAATTCATTGATGCTGCAGTAAAAGATTTAACTTTAATTGCTGGTCAAAAACCTGTAGTTACTAAAGCTCATAAATCAATTGCTGGTTTTAAATTAAGAGAGGGACAACCTATTGGTGTTAAAGTAACTCTTCGTGGTGAAAATATGTATGCTTTCTTAGAAAAATTAATTAAGATTGCACTTCCTCGTGTTAGAGATTTCAGAGGTGTATCACCAAAAAGTTTTGATGGTAAAGGAAACTTTACTATGGGAGTTAAAGAACAACTTATATTCCCTGAAATAAATTATGACGATGTTTTAAAAGTTAGAGGAATGGATATTGTTATTGTAACAACTGCAAAATCTAATGATGAAGCACGTTCATTACTAAAAGCATTTGGAATGCCTTTTAGAGGATAAGGAGAGTAAAATATGGCAAAAACAAGTATGATTGTAAAAAATAATCGTAAACCTAAATTTCAAGTTAGAGCTTATACTAGATGCAAAAGATGTGGTAGACCTCATGGTGTACTAAGAAAATTTGGATTATGTCGTATTTGCTTCAGAGAACTTGCTAATAAAGGACAAATTCCAGGCGTTAAGAAGTCTAGTTGGTAGAAAGGAGATATAATAATGTTTGTACAAGATAAAATAGCAGATATGCTAACAAGAATAAGAAATGCAAATCAAATGAGATACACTGAAGTTGAAGTTGAAGGAACTAAAATGACTAAAGGTATTGCTGAAATTCTTAAAAATGAAGGTTATATTGCTGATTACAAATATACAAAAAATAGTAACGGTGATAAAATGACTTTAACTTTAAAATATGGAAATAAAAAAGAAAGAGTTATTACTGGATTAAAAAGAATTAGTAAATCAGGTTTAAGAGTTTATGCTCAAGCTGATAAACTTCCTAGAGTATTAAATGGTTTAGGAATTGCAATTATATCTACTTCTCAAGGCTTAATGACTGATAAAGAAGCTAGAGAAAAAGGGTTAGGAGGTGAAGTACTTGCCTATATTTGGTAAGTAGTCTATGAGTAGAATTGGTAATAGAAAACTAACTATCCCAGAAGGTGTAACAGTTTCATTTAATGATGGTATTGTTACTGTAAAAGGAGCTAAAGGAGAGTTAACTCTTCCAGTTAGTCCTTTAGTTAAAGTAGTTGTTGAAGGTAATGAAATTACTACTGAGAAAGTGAAAGATACTAAAGAAGCAAATATTCTTTCAGGAACAACTAACTCAAATATTAATAATATGTTAATTGGTGTTAGCACTGGTTATACAAAAGATTTAGAGGCTGTTGGTGTAGGATATCGTTTCAGTGTATCAGGTAATAAAGTTGTTGTATCCGCTGGATATTCACATACAATTGATGTTATAGTACCTAGTGGTATAACAGTTACAAGTCCATCTAATACAGAACTTTCTATTAGTGGGTTTGATAAACAAAAAGTTTCTGAATTTGCGGCAAATATTCGTAAAATTCGTGAACCAGAACCTTATAAAGGTAAAGGAATACGTTATAAAGGCGAACATATCCGTCGTAAAGAAGGAAAGAAAGCGGCTAAGTAAAGGAGTAAAATGTTATGAATAGTAAAGAAAAAAGAGAAGCTAGATTAAGAAGACATACAAGAGTTAGAAAAAGTATTTCTGGAACAACTGAAGTACCTAGACTAAATGTATTTAGATCTAATAAAGCTATTTATGCTCAAGTTATTGATGACACAAAAGGTGAAACTTTAGTTAGCTCATCAACTCTTGAACTTAAAATTAAAAATGGTGGTAATATTGAAGCAGCTTGTGCTGTAGGAAAAGATATTGCTGCAAAATGTAAAAAAGCAAAAATTAATAAAGTAGTATTTGACCGTGGTGGATTCTTATATCATGGAAGAGTAGCAGCTTTAGCTGATGCAGCAAGAGAAGCTGGATTAGAGTTTTAAGGAGGCATTATGGCAAAAGATTTTGATAAACAAAAAAATAATTTATTAGAAGAAAAAGTTATTAATATAGGAAGAGTAACAAAAGTTACTCAAGGTGGAAGACATTTTAGATTTTCTGCAACTGTAGCAGTTGGTAATCGTAAAGGATTAATTGGTATTGGAACTGGTAAAGCAAATGAGGTTCCTGAAGCAATTAAAAAAGCATTACAAGCTGCTAATAAAAATGTTGTAAAAATTTCTCTTGTTGATAATAGAACAATACCTCATGAAGCAACTTATAAAGTTGGTAGAGCTGTAGTTTTATTAAAACCTGCTAAAGAAGGTCGTGGAATTATCGCTGGTGGAGCAGCAAGAGCAGTTCTTGAACTTGCTGGTGTTAAAGACATTGTTGCTAAATCTTTAGGAAGTAATACTCAAGTTAATGTTGCAAAAGCTACTTTAGGTGCGCTTACAATGCAAAGAACTAAGGAACATATTGCTGAACTTAGATCAAAGAAAGTTGAGGAATTATAATGAGATTAGAAAATTTACCAAAAACTAGCGAAATGAAAGCTAGAAAAAGAGTTGGTAGAGGCCCAGGAAGTGGAATGGGTAAAACTTCAACTCGTGGAGAGAATGGACAAAAATCTAGAAGTGGTGCTTCAATTAAACCTTGGTTCCAAGGTGGACAATCTCCACTTTATAGAAGAATTCCTAAAAGAGGATTTAATAATGCAAATTTTGCTAATAGATTTGCAACAATTAATTTATCTGATTTAAATAGATACTTTAATGATGGTGATGTTGTTACACCTGAAGTATTATTTGAAAGAAGAATTCTTAAAAAGGGATTAAATGGAGTTAAAGTTTTAGGAAATGGTACTTTAGAGAAAAAATTAACTATTAAAGCTAATCGTTTCACTAGTGCAGCCGTTACTAAAATTAATGATGCTGGTGGTAAAGCTGAGGTGATTTAGAATGTTTCGTGGTTTTTCAGGATTTTTTAATAAAAGTAATAAAGACTTAAGAAAAAAAATCTATTTTACAATGATGTGTTTAGGAATATTTTGTTTAGGTACAACTATAACAATTCCTTGGGCATCAGCAGTATATGAAGAACTAGGTTTTCTAGAAATATTCAACGTAATGAGTGGTGGAGGTCTATCAAATTTTTCAATATTTGCTTTAGGCGTTTCCCCTTATATTACTGCCTCAATTATTACTGAAATTTTACAAATGGATATTGTACCTTACTTTAAAGATCTTAAAGATCAAGGTTATACTGGAAGACAAAAGATTAACAAAATTACAAGATATTTAGGAATACTTATTGCCTTTTTACAAGCTTATGCATTAACTGCTTTCTATATGAAAGGGTTAAATGCTATGGAAATTATTAAAACTACATTAGTAATGGTTGCTGGTACATCTTTCTGTATGTGGATGGGTGATCAAATTACTAATAAAGGTATTGGTAATGGACAATCAATGCTTATAATGGCAGGTATCATTCAAAGTATGCCTAATATTTTTAGGGGAGCATTTGCTTCACTTGTAATGGGAAGTTTTTCAAAAACTGTTGGAATTATATTATTTAGTTTATTTGTACTTGTGTATGTTATTGTTATTGTTGGAATTATTTGGGTTCAACTTGCTGAAAGAAGAATTCCAATTCAATATTCTAATAGAACATCTTCAGCATATGGTGCACAAACAAACTATTTACCATTAAAAATAAATTCCGCAAGTGTTATTCCAGTAATATTTGCTTCAATAGTTACAACTATTCCAGCAACAATTGTTACCTTAATTGGTAAACAAAGTGCAATAGATTTTGTAAATAAATATATTATGTACACTTCTACTACTGGATTTATATTATACTTGGTTTTAATAGTAGTATTTGCTTACTTCTATACATTCCTTGTAATGAATCCAGATGAAATGAGTAAAAATTTAAATGAGAATGGTGGTTATATTCCTGGTATTAGACCTGGTAGTGACACATCTAAATATATTAGTAATTCATTATCTAAATTAACACTAGTTGGAGCCCTATTCTTAGTTATCTTAGCAGGA
>FR899395.1:0-43067 GCA_000437315.1 Mycoplasma sp. CAG:472 | reverse complement strand
TAGCAGGAATGCCTATATTACTTTCAAAACTTACTTCTCTTCCATCATATGTAACAATTGGTGGAACTGGTATATTAATTGTTGTAGGTGTAGCAATTGAAACTTATAAACAATTAGAAAGCAGTCTTGTAAGTAGAAGTTATTCTTCTAAGAGAAAGAGATTAAGATGAAAAACATAATATTTTTAGCACCGCCTGCTGCAGGTAAAGGTACTTGTAGCGACATACTTAAAAATACTTATGATTGCAAACATATTTCTACTGGGGCTATTTTAAGAAGTGAAATTGCTTCTCAAAGTAGCCTTGGCAAAGAAATAAAAAAAATAATCGATGCTGGCAAACTTGTTAGTGATGATTATATGATTAAATTAATCGAAGAAACATTATCTAAATTAGATAAACCATTTATTTTAGATGGATTTCCTAGAACAATTAATCAAGCAAAAAATTTAAGTATTTTATTTGATAAATTAAATATTAGTAATTATATTGTTATTTATTTAAATATTGATAAAGAACTTGCTTTAAAACGTACTCTTGGTAGAGTAACTTGTGATAAGTGTGGAAGAAGTTATAACATTTTCTTTGATGGTTTTAAACCAAAAGTTGAAGGAATATGTGATGATTGTAAAACTCCTCTTACTGTCAGAGGTGATGATAATGAAGAAAGTTTTAAAGTTCGTTTTGATACTTATGTTCAAAATACTTTACCTATAATAGAGTATTATAAAGATTTAAATAAATTAGTGGAAATTGATGTTAATAAAAAAGATTTAAATTTAAAAGAAAAATTAATGGAGATTTTAAGTGATTAATATTAAGAGTAAACGAGAAATTGAACTTATGAAAGAAAGTGGTCATATCAACTTTCTAGCTCATGAGGAAATAAAAAAACATCTTAAAATTGGTGTGTCACTTAACGAGTTAAATGATATAGTTGATGCATTTATTCGTAAAAATGGTGCAATACCTTCGGAATTAAATTATGAAGGTTTCCCAAAAAGTGTTTGTTTATCTTTAAACGATGAAGTAGTTCATGGTATTCCAGATAATCGAAAACTTAAAAATGGTGATATATTAAAAGTTGATTTAACTGTTAGGTTCAAAGGATATGAAAGTGATAGTGCTAGAACTTATATTATTGGAAATGTTTCTGATGATGTAAGAAGTTTAGTTGAAAATACTAAAAATGCTTTATATAAAGGATTAAGTGTTGTAAAAGCAGGAACTCCTTTATCACTAATAGGAAAAACTATTGAAGATTATGCTCATAAAAATGGGCTTTCAGTAGTCGAAGAATTAGTGGGTCATGGAATTGGAACTTCAATGCATGAAGATCCAGACGTACCAAATTTTTATACAAAAACAAATGTTACCTTAAAAGAGGGAATGACAATTTGTATTGAGCCAATGCTTAATTTAGGTAAAAGAAATGTTTACCTAGATGATAATGATTGGACGGTTAAAACTGAAGATGGAATGCCTAGTGCACATTTTGAACACACAATTGTAGTTACTAAAGATGGATATGAAATTTTAACGGGAGAGTGAGAAAAATAATATGGCTAATAAGAAAAATGATAAAATAGAAGTGGAAGGGAAAGTTATTGAAGTCTTAAAGGGTAGTGACTATTTAGTAGAACTATCTAATGGACATACTGTAAAAGCCTACGTTTCTGGTAAAATGCGTATTAATATGATTCGTATCTTACCGGGTGATACCGTTACAGTAGAACTTTCACCTTATGATTTAACACGTGGGATAATTACATGGAATAAAAGATAGGAGGATATTATGAAAGTTAGACCATCTGTAAAAAAGATATGTAAAAAATGTAAAGTTATTAGAAGAAAAGGAAAAGTTATGGTTATTTGTAATAACCCTAAACATAAACAAGTTCAAGGATAGGAGAAATTATGGCGAGAATTAAAAATATTGAATTACCTAATGAAAAACATACTTGGATAGGACTTACTGCTATCTATGGTATTGGTCCAAATTTAGGTAAAACTATTTGTAAAGATGCAAATGTTGAAGCGACAAAAAAAATTAAAGATTTAACAGAAGAAGAAATTGCTGCACTTCGTAAAGAAGTTGACAAACATACAACTGAAGGTGATCTTCGTAGAGAAGTTCAAATGAACATTAAAAACAAAATGGAAATAAATTCTTATCAAGGTATAAGACATAAAAAAGGACTTCCTGTAAGAGGTCAAAGAACAAACCGCAACGCTCATACTAGAAAAGGTAGAGGAAAAGTTGTTGCAAATAAGAAAAAGGTTTCAAAGTAGGTGAGATAATATGGCATATAATAGAAGAAAAAAGAAAAATAAAATTAATGTTACTGAAGCAGAAGCACATATTCATGCAACATATAATAACACAATCGTAACAATTTGTGACCATAATGGTAATGCAATTAGTTGGTCATCTGCTGGAAGAATAGGTTATAAAGGTAGTAAAAAGAAAACTCCTTTTGCTGCTGGACTTTCTGCAGAAGCTGCTGCTAATGCTGCTAAAGATCAAGGTGTTGTAAAAGTTGATGTTTATGTAAAAGGTTTAGGACCAGGAAGAGAAAATGCTATTCGTAGTATTCAATCAGCTGGACTTGAAATTACTAGTATAACAGATGAAACACCTGTTCCACACAATGGTTGTAGACCACCAAAAAGACCAAGAAATTAATAAAAGGGAGGGTAATTATGATAAAATTTGAAAAACCAGAATACAAAATTTCAGAATATAATGAAACTAGTAATTATGGTAAATTTGAACTAGAACCACTTGAAAGAGGTTTTGGTACAACTATTGGAAATGCACTAAGAAGAGTATTACTATCTAGTTTACCTGGTAGTAGTGTAACATCAATTAAAATTGATGGCGTTATGCATGAATTTCAAAAAATTGATGGTATAGTTGAGGATGTTACTCAAATAGTATTGAACATCAAAAAATTAGTAGTAAAAAATCATACTGAGGAACAAAAAGTACTTCATTTATCTTGTGATACTGAAGGACCTGTAACTGCAGGAATGATTGAACAAAATGCTGATATTGATATTATCAATCCAGATTTAGTTATTTGTAACCTTGTAAAAGGTGGAAAAATTGATATGGAACTTACTATTGAAAATGGTAGAGGATATGTTGATGCAAAAACAAATAAATTAAATATGAAAGAAATTAAAGTTGGTGTTATTCCAGTAGACTCAAATTATTCACCAATAGAACTTGTAAAATACGAAGTATTAGATACAAGAGTTGGTCAAGATGAAACTTATGATAAACTTGTTATTGAGGTTACTACAAATGGTAGTATGACTCCAGAAGAAGCACTTGCTTTATCTGCTAAAATTTTAGTAGAGCATTTTGCTATCGTTGCTGACTTAAATAGTATTAGTAATATTGCTGGTATCATGCAAGAAAAACAAGTTGATAATTTAGCAAAAACATTAGAAACACCAATCGAAGAAGTTGACTTCTCTGTTAGAGCATTTAATTGCTTAAAAAGACATGGAATTCATACTCTTCAAGATTTAGTAAATATGAAAGAAGTAGAGGTTACTAAAATTAGAAACTTAGGAAAGAAATCTTTAAAAGAGGTTATTGACAAAGTTGCTGATTTAGGACTACAATTTAAGGAGTAGAATATGTATCGTAAATTAGGAAGAAATAATAAAATTAGAAGAAGCATTTTAGCTGGACTTACTAAAGATGTTATTATGCATGAAAGTATTGTTACAACTGAATCTCGTGCAAAAGAAGTAAGAAAATTTGTTGATAAAATGATTACTTACGGAAAAGATGGTTCACTTGTTGCAAGAAGAAAAGCTTTAGCATTTTTACATAATGATAACGAAGTTGTTCAAAAAGTATTTAATGATTTAGCAAAAAGATATGAAAACCGTGCTGGTGGATATACAAGAATTATTAAATTAACTGAACGTCGTGGCGATGATGCTTTAGAGGTAAAATTAGAATTAGTATAGAATTTTCTATACTTTTTTTATTTGAAAAATTTTCTTTGTAAAACTTTATCTTTTTTTATTCAATAATTTATTATTATATGTTAAAATATATAGTAGCAGTTAGGAAGTGTTAATATGGCAAGAGTAATATCATTAGTTAATCAAAAAGGTGGTGTAGGTAAGACTACAACAAGTATAAATTTAGCAGCAGCTTTAGGACAATGTGGGAAAAAAACCCTTCTTATTGACATGGATCCACAAAGCAATGCTACAACTGGACTTGGTTTTAATACCACTGATTTTGAGCATGATATTTATGAAACTATAACTGGTTTATGTGAAATTAAAAAAGCTATTTATAAAACAAAATTTAAAAATTTAAGTATAATTCCCTCAACATTAAATTTAGCGGGAATTGATGTTGAATTTGTTAAAAAGATGTTTTCTGATAATACATTTCAAAGAAATAACCAATTGAGAAATGCATTAGAAACTATTAAAGATAATTTTGATTATATAATAATTGATTGTCAACCATCTTTGGGACTATCCACTATGAATGCACTTGTTGCAAGTGATGCAGTTATTATACCAGTTCAATGTGAGTTCTATGCTTTAGAGGGTATTACCCAGTTATTAAACTCTATAATAATGGTTCAAAATTCAATGAATCCTGAACTTCGTATTGAAGGTGTACTACTTACTATGCTTGATGGTAGAACAAATATTGGACTTGAGGTTATCGAAGAAATAAGAAAATATTTTAAAGATAAAGTATTTAATACAATTATTCCTAGACTTGTAAGACTTGTTGAGGCGCCAAGTCATGGAAAACCAATAAATGAATATGATCCAGAAAGTCGTGGAGCTGAAGCATATCATAATTTAGCGAAAGAGGTGATTGAAAGAGATGGAAACTAAGAAAAAAGCTTTAGGTAAAGGATTAGAGGAATTATTTTCTAATTCATCATTTACAATTGATACTTTGGAGGACACAATTGTCAAAGAGGAAAGAAATAATGCCACTGAGATTGAACTTTCTCAAATTAGATCAAACCCTTATCAACCAAGAAAAGTCTTTGATGAAGAGGCTTTAAATGAACTTGCAGATTCAATTAAAGTATATGGTGTAGTAGAACCAGTTATATTGAAGAAAAGTGTTAAAGGCTATGAAATTGTTGCTGGTGAAAGAAGATGTAAAGCCTCTAAAATAGCGGGTCTTACAACTGTACCTGCAATTATAAAAGATTTTACTGATGAAGAAATGATGGAAATTGCTCTTCTTGAAAATATTCAAAGAGAGGATTTAAATCCAGTAGATACGGCAATTTCTATTTCAAATATTTTACAAGTAAAAGATATGACTCAAGAAGAATTTTCTAAAAAATTTGGTAAAAGTAGAAGTTATATAACTAATCTTTTAGGACTTTTAAATTTACCAAAAAGTGTACAAGAACTTGTTAAAAATGGAAAACTTTCAATGTCACATGCAAGATGTTTAAGTAAAATTGATGATGAAGAAAAAGTTATTAATTTAGCAAATAAAATTATTAAAGAAAATTTAAATGTTCGTGATATTGAAAAAATGTTATCTAAAAAAGATGATAAGAAAGTTATTAAAGAAAAAAATGAAAAATTTAGAATGTATGAAGATGCATTTAGTGATACAATCGGTAATAAAGTTAGAATATCTAATAAAAAAATTGAAATATCATATAACTCAATGCAAGATTTAAATAGAATAATGGAGATTTTAAATATAAACTTTAATGATTAGAAAGGATGTTTATGAAGCAAGAATTTAGTTTAAATGATGAAGTTATAATGAAAAAACCTCATGCATGTAAAACAAATTTATGGGTTGTAACTAGAATTGGTGCTGATGTAAAAATCAAATGTAAAAATTGTGGAAGAGAAATAATGCTTGATCGTCTAGATTTTTATAAGAAATTAAAAAAGGTGATTAAAAATGAAAAGGAAGATTAGAAATAAAGTTAAATTACATCCGGTTATGAGTGTACTTATAATAATTTTTGGAGTAATTATTTTAAGTTTACTTTTATCTATATTTAATTTTTCTTTTTCTTATACAACAATTAATTCCTCAAGAGGAGAATATATTTCAACAACAGAATCTATAATAAATATGTTTTCTTTACATGGACTTAAATATATTTTTGCTAATACAGTTGCAAATTTTGCTAATTATAAAGTTTTATCTAATTTAATTATAATGCTTATTGGTATAGGAGTTATGGAAAAAAGTGGTTTTTTACAAACTGCTTTAGGTCTTCTTACTAGAAAAACAAAAAAAAGAACGATAACATTCGTTATTATATTAATTTGTTTACTTTCTAGTATTATGGGAGATATACCTTTTTTAGCTATTATTCCTCTTTCTGGGTTAATATTTAAATATGGTAAAAGAAATCCTAATATTGGTGTTATTTCGTCTTATGCTGCTTTAACTTGTGGCTATGGATTATCAATATTTTTTACAAGTATTGACTCCTCACTTGCAAATCTTACGACAATAAGTACAAAGATGCTTGATAGTAATTTTACTTTTAACACATTTTCTTTAATATTATTTATGACTGTATCTATTTTAGTTTTATCTTTAGTGTTAACATATATTACAGAAAATGTTATAGCTAAAAAGTTACCTAAATATGAATACGTTGATGATTTAGAAATGGAGTTTAATCCGTCTAAAGTTGAACTTAAAGGATTAATTTTATCAATTTTTGCTAGTATTATTTATTTAATAATAATAATTTATAATATAATACCTGGACTTCCTTTATCAGGAAACTTCCTAAATTATCGTGAAAGTTTATATATTGATAAATTGTTTGGTGCTAAATCATTTTTTTCAAACGGATTTGTATTTATTATAACAATTTTATTTGTAATAATGGGATTAGTTTATGGAATTGTTGCTAAAAAGATTAAAAATTCCAGAGATTTTGTTGATGCTTTAGGCTATAGTTTAAACGGTATAGGAAAAACCTTAGTATATATTTTTGTTGGTTCAACATTAATAAGTATTTTTAAATATTCAAATATTGGTAATGTTGTAGTCGCAGGTCTTACTAATCTTATTGTAAGTTCAAATTTTACAGGACTTGCTTTGGTATTCTTATTGTTTGTATGCTCTATAATAGCTACTATATTTGTACCTGGATCTGTAAATAAATGGACAATAATGTCCTCATCTGTTGTTCCAACATTTTTAAATGCTGGTATGTCCTCTCAGTTTACTCAACTTATATTTAGACTTGGAGAATGTGTAAGTATTGGCATAACTCCTATATTTGCTTATTATATTATATATTTAGCTTACCTTGAAAGAGGCTCACAAAGTAAAAATGAATTAAGTATAGTTGATTCAATAAGATTTATGTTACCATATAGTGCAGTAACTGCATTTACATTTATAGCACTAATTATATTATGGTATTTAATTAATATACCTTTAGGGGTTAATGGATTTGTATTTATTTAGAATGGGGGATTAATATGTCATTAAAAGCAGGAATTGTTGGCCTTCCAAATGTAGGAAAATCAACTTTATTTAATGCTATTACAAAGAAAAATATTATTGCAGCAAATTATCCGTTTGCTACAATTGAACCAAATGTTGGTATTGTTATGGTTCCAGATAAAAGAATGGATTTTCTTGTTAATATGTATGAACCAAAAAGCGTTGTACCCACAAGTTATGAATTTATTGATATAGCAGGACTTGTAAAAGGTGCCTCAAGTGGTGAGGGTCTTGGTAATAAGTTTTTATCACATATTCGTGAGGTTGATGCAATTGTTCATGTTGTAAGATGTTTTGATAATCCAGAAATTATACACGTTTCTGGTAAGGTTGATCCAATTTCAGATATTGAAATAATTAATACAGAATTAATTTTATCTGATTTAGAGATTGTTCAAAATAGACTTGATAAGATAGAAAAGAAAGCACAAGCTACAAAAGATAAAGCACTTGCTCTAGAAGTTAACCTTTTAAATAGAATTAAAGATGCTTTACAAAAAAATATTTTAGTTAAAAATTTAGAGTTTAATGAAGATGAACTTAATCTTTTAAGTGGATTTAATTTAATAACACAAAAGAAAGTTATTTATGCAGCAAATGTTTTAGAGGATGATGTTATAAATGGTGATAATAAATATACTAAATTAGTTAAAGAGTATGCTGAAAAAGAAGGTTCAAGCGTAATTGTTATGTGCGCTAAAATGGAGGAAGAATTATCATCACTTTCAGATGAAGATAGAGATGAATATTTAAATGAATTAGGTATTTCTAATAGTGGTCTTGATAAACTTATATTTGCAACATATGATTTATTAGGTCTTGCAACATTCTTCACATGTGGAAAAGATGAAGTAAGAGCTTGGACTTTTAAAAAAGGAATGCTTGCTCCAAAATGTGCTGGTATAATTCACTCTGACTTTGAAAGGGGATTTATTAAAGCAGAAGTTATGAGTTTTGAGGATCTTGAAACTTTTGGTAGTGAAGTTAAAGTAAAAGAGGCAGGTCGTCTTCGCCTTGAGGGAAAAGAATATATTATGCAAGATGGTGACATTTGTTACTTTAGGTTTAATGTATAATGGATAAAGTATTTATTGAAAGATGCAGTGAATATAAAAATTCTAAGAATGCTCTTTTAAGTATTCTTAGTAATTTTGAGTGCCTAAAAAAAATAAACTCTAAATCAAAGGTTTTAATTAAGGCAAATTTAGTTTCAGCTTTACCTCCGGAAAAAGGTGCTACAACTAATTATTTACTTTTATCTTTTTTAGTGGAATATTTAAAAAATAAAGGAGCAAAAGTTGTAATTGGAGATAGTCCCGGAGGACAATATAATAAGTCACATTTAGATCATATTTATAAAATTACTAAAATGAATGAAACAGGTGCTGAACTAAATTATAATTTTAATATTAAAAACACTTTGAATAATAAAGCCTTATTTTTAAAAAACTTTGATTACACAAGTTATATTGATGATTTTGATTTTAAAATAAATTTTTGTAAATTAAAAACCCACGCAATGATGAAAATGAGTGCCTCAGTAAAAAACTTATATGGAACTATTCCAGGACTTATAAAGTCAGAATATCATTATAGGTTTCCAAATCATGATGATTTTGCTAATATGTTAATTGATTTAAATGAATATTTTAAATTTGATTTAAATATAGTTGATGCAATTATTGGTATGGAAGGTAATGGCCCTACGATGGGTAATCCTAAAAAAATTGGTTCTATTATTGCTAGCACTAATCCATATGCTTTAGATTATATTTGTGCAAAAGTAATAAATTTAAATCCAAACTTAGTTAATACAATAGTTCAAAGTGAAAAAAGAGGATTATTTAATCATAATGAAATTACTTTAAATGAAGATATCAACAAATTTATAACAAAAGATTTTGAATTAATTGAAAATGCTATTGATATTAAGTTTTATAATCATAGTTTAGTTGGAAATGTAATGTCGAAAGTATTTGAAAACAAACCATATTGTGATAAAAACAATTGTATAAAATGTCAAAAATGTAAAAATATTTGTCCTAAAAAAGCAATAACAATGGAAAAAGGATATCCAGTTATTGATAGGGAAAAATGTATAAAGTGTTATTGTTGTCAGGAATTTTGTCCAGTAGGAGCAATGAGAGTTAAAACAAATATTTTGAATAAAATTTTAAATAGGAGGTTTAAATGAAAAAAATAGTTATTTTTGGTGGAGGAAGTGGACTTTCACAACTTTTAAAAGGATTAAAACTATTTCCACTTGATATTACTGCAGTAGTTTCTGTATCTGATAATGGAAAAAGTACAGGAAGACTTCGTAAAGAAATGAATATTCCAGCAGTCGGAGATATTACTAAAGTAATGCTTTCAATGGCGAATATTGATACTGATGTTGAAAATCTACTTAATTATAGATTCACTAAATCTAAAACTCTAGGTAATCATTCAATAAAAAATCTATTATTAACTGCTCTTTTGGATTTAAAAGGCGATTTTGCAAGTAGTCTTCCTATTTTAGAAAAGATTCTTGATATAACTAATGGAAAAATATTACCTTTAACCGAAGATTCTGTTAATTTAGTGGGAATTACAGAGTCTGGAAAAAAAGTTTTTGGTGAGGAGCAAATTACTAAAGCCAAAGAAAGGGTTATAAAGATTACTTATGATAAAGATATTACTGTTAATCCTAAAGTGTATGATGCAGTAAATAAAGCTGATTTAATTATATTTTCTTCGGGAAGTTTATATACAAGTATAATTCCCCATCTTATCAACAAGGATTTAGTAAGGGCTATTAATCATTCAAAAGCAAAAAAAATGTATATATGTAATTTATTTACTCAACCTGGTGAAACTGATGGTTTTAAGGTATCTGATCATATAAAAGTTTTAGAAAACTATTTAGGAAATGGTAGTGTAAATTTAGTACTTGCTAATGATAAACCTATGAGTAGTACACTATCAAAAAAATATGCTACAAGTGAGCAAAAAGATCCAGTTATTTTAGATGTAGATACATTAGAAAATATGAATGTTCAAATAATTAAGGATACTTTATATGTTATTGAAAATGGTTATTATCGTCATGATTCATTAAAAACAGCATACTTAATATTTTCATATTTAATGGATGGAAAATAATGACATTCAATACAAGTTTAAAAGATGAAATATCTAAAAATGTTTACTCTAGTGTAGATGCTTGTAGTGAGCTTTCAGCATTTGTAAGATGTAACTCTAAAATTACCTCGAAACAAATTATTATTACTTTAGAAAATGCCTCAGTTGCTAGAAAGATATACAAAGATATTAAAACTGTATTTAATATTTCTGCGAACATTACTGTTAGAAATCAAAATAGATTTAGAGTTAAACAAATATATATACTTACAATAAATGAAAATATTGATTATATTAAAAAAGTACTTAATGTTAATGAAAAAATAAATCTAGAAAGTGATGAAGAAAAAATTGCTTTTTTAGAGGGAGCATTTTTAGCAATTGGAAATGTTACAAATCCCCAGACGAGTAGATATCATTTAGAGTATATATGTAAAAATGAAAAAATTGCTAAAGAAATAGATAATCTTTTAAAGTATTTTAAAATTAATTCAAAAATTATAAAAAGAGGTTACAAGTTTGTTGTTTATGTAAAAAATGGTGATAATATATCAGATATTTTAAAAATGTTTAAGGCTACAGAAAGTTTGTTTTTCTTCGAAGATATTAGAATATATCGAGATCATAAAAATATGGTTAATAGACTAAATAATTGTGAACTTTCTAATCAGACTAAAAGTATTCAAACAGGACTTAAACAATTAAATGAAATAAATTATATAATAGATAACGATTTATTAAGTCTTCTTGATGATAATACAAAAATTATTTGTGAAATCCGTAAGAAATATCCAGAAAGTTCTTTAGCGGAAATTGCACAAATTGCAAATGTTGAATATGGTTATAATATTGGAAAATCCGGTGTTAATCATCATTTTATTAAGATAGCAGCACTTGTAAAAAGACATAAGGATAGTGTGGTAAAAAATGAGAAAAAAGATAATATTTAGTTATGATGGTTCAAAGTTTAATGGACTCCAACGTCAAAAAAATACTAGAACAGTACAAAAAACAATCGAGGAAGCTTTATCAAAAATATTCGAAGATGATATAGAACTTAAAGCCTCAGGAAGGACTGATGCTGGTGTTCATGCAGTAAGTCAGGTAGCTCATTTTGATATAAAAAAAGATATTAAAGGTTTAAAACACAAACTTAATTTACTATTAAATCCAGATATTGTTGTTAAATCAGTTTCTAACGTAAATGATGATTTTCATGCAAGATTATCAGTTAAAAAGAAAGAATATGTTTATAAAATTAATATAGGACCTTTTAAAAGTTCTTTAAATTGCTATTATTATCAACCTAGACAAAAGTTAGATTTTGCTCTTATGAAAGATGCCTCAAAAGTATTTTTAGGAACACATGATTTTAATAATTTTATATCAGGGGCTAATGATAAAACAGTAACAACTATTTATGAAATTAACTTTGTTAAGAAATTTGATAATAAAATTGAAGTTCATTTTATTGGTACAGGTTTTTATCGTTATATGATTAGAAATTTAATGGGTGCTTTACTTGAGGTTGGTAAATATAACGCTAGTAAAGAAGACCTTTTAAAAATGCTTGATACCATAGAAGAAAAATCACTTCCTACTGCACCACCCGAAGGATTATATTTATATAAAGTTTGGTATTAGGAATTATTTTAACAAATTATCAACAAAAATTTTTAGAAAATAATAAATGGTCTTTGCACCATTTTTATTTTGTGATATTATTAATATAGGGTGATTGTAAGTGATACTAAAAAAACCTTATGCATTTTTAATTAAAAAATTTAGACTTATTCATTTAGTTTTATCTTTTTTAATTGGCTTCATATTATATCGTAGTGTGCTTATTGTAAAATTTTTTATTGAATATATTAAAAATAATTACAAATCAAGTGTACTTATTGGTCTTGAAAATGTTTATACATCAAGCATATTTTTTATTGCAATATTACTTGTACTTGCTTTAGCAATTTCAATATATTATTTGCTTAAACATAAAAATAAACCAACTAAACTATATTTATTTATGATTATATATTACGTGTTTTTACTAATTTGCCTTATATATATAAGAGAAGTCCTTTCTGGCCTCAGTGAGGAACTTCTTAGTGCAAAGCTATCACGTAGTATTAGAGATTTTTCAATTGTTATAACAGCAGTTCAATTAATGTTTTTAGTTTTCTCTATAATAAGAGCAATTGGTTTTGATATTAAGAAATTTAACTTTAAATCTGATTTAAGAGAAATGAACTATGATTTTTCTGATTCCGAAGAAGTTGAAGTTAATATAAATTTAAATAGTTATAAATACAAAAGAAAAATACGTAGAGCTTTAAGAGAATTTACTTATTATCTAAAAGAGAATAAACTTTTTGTAACAATTTCACTTGGTATATTAGCATTTATTTTAATAATTTTATTTATTAAAAATAGAAATATAAATTATAATCAAAGTTATAAAACTGGTAAAGTATTTACCTATAATAGTATGCAGTTAACAGTCGAAGATTCTATAGTGACAAATCTTGATTATAAAGGAAATATTATAAAAAATGGTTATTATTATGTAGTTTTAAAAGTTAATTTAAAAAATAATTCTGGTTTAACAAGAAAGATAGATTTTAATCAATTTAATTTAAGCGTGGGTGGCACACTTATAAAGCCAACTTTAAGTATGAGTTCTTATTTTATTGATTATGCCTCAGAAAATGTTATAAGTGAATTTTCACATAAAACTGATAAGACATTTGCTTTAGTATATGAAATAAATGAAAAAAATCGAAATAGTAGATTTAAACTTGATATTTATAATGGTACGGTAAAAAATAAAAAAGATTATACTACAAAACATATTTATGTAAGTATTCGTCCTAAAAAAATAAGTGACTTAAAATTAAATGGAAATTATGCTTTAGGACAAAAAGTTACATTTGATGATACTTATTTAGGAAATACTATTTTAAAAGTTCAAAGCTATGAATTAAATAAAACATATTTTTATACTTATGAAAAATGTTTTAAAGATAATTGTAATGCATATGATGATGCAATAACAGTTCCATTTACTGCCTCAAGGCATAATAATTATATTTTAACACTTCATATTAACTATACTCCAGATGGTGATATGTTATATTCTAAAAGTAATACTTTACCAAGAAGATTTGCTAATGATTTTATGACTATTCAATATAAAGTTGATGATAAAGTATACTCTAATAATTCAATAAATGTTACGCCCGATTATCAAAAGGATTTTATTGCTTTTGAAGTAGGTGGTGAAATTGTGGATGCAAGTGTAATTCAAGCTATTGTTACAATTAGAAATCAAAAATATATAATCAATTTAAAAAGTTGACATTAATAAAAAAATATAATACAATAATATTGCTTTATGAAGAAGCATATTATGTATTATGGAACCGTAGCCAAGTGGTAAGGCGTGGGTCTGCAACACCCTGAGCACCAGTTCGAATCTGGTCGGTTCCTCCATATTAATATATAATCGAGCATTTAGTTCGATTTTTTTTTATAAAAAATGGTACTGGAAAAAATACTCATTATGTGCTAAAATAATAATGTAATTGATATTTTGAATCAATTAATTTAGAAATGTATTTTCTATAATAGTATAAAATATGATATATAAGGGGGAAGAAATATGTATTATAAATGGGGTAAACCAAATAAAGAAAATTATCAAGATGTAGTAATAAAATACTATACTTTTTTCGAGGATAATTTTGGTAAAGATATTTTAAGAAAGAATACTAAAAAACAACTTGCTAAAGAAAATTATACTAATTCATTATTATTAATGGATGATAATTTTAAAAAAACTATTTCAGTAATGTTTTCTATTTTTGATGATGAGAATATAAAATTTTTAACAATCTATAATCAAAATCATCAAAATCTAGGTTATTCAAGAGTAAATTTATGTGCTGGTGGTAATAAAGATAATGCCATAGTCGGAGAAATTGTTTTATCTGAGGCATTGGATGAACAAAGTAAATTTACAATTTATAGCGCTGTTATAAATTATTTAGAAAAATATATGAAGGCATTTAGTCCTGAAACTGAAATTCTAACTTTTGAAGTACCTCAATTGGATATGGCTTATATAAATGCAATTTCATCTTATGGTTATGCTTTAGCAAATGAATCAAATAAAGACTTAAATATAGCACATACATATTTATTTGATAAAAATATACGTGAAGAGAGAAATACAAGAACTGTTTAAAAGACAGTTTTTTTATGATAAAATTTTTATAGGGAGGAATTATGATCTATATAACTGGTGATACTCATAGAGAATTTTCAAGACTTGATAATTTAAATTATCAAAAAAAGGATGTTCTTATTATTCTTGGTGATGCAGGAATCAATTACTTTTTAAATCATTTTGATGATGTAGTAAAAGAAAGACTTAATAAACTTGGATTAATATTTTTTTGTATAAATGGTAATCACGAAGAAAGAGCGGAAAATATTAAAACTTATAAAGAAATTAATTTTTTTGATGGAGTTGCTTACGCTGAAGATAAATACCCAAATTTAATATTTGCAAAATCTAGCGAAATATATACTATTGAAGGTATGAAAGTTTTAGTTATCGGAGGAGCATATTCAATTGATAAAAATATGCGTTTAGTGTATGATTATCCATGGTTTAAATCTGAACAACTTACAGAGGAAGAAATGAATAATATTTATGAAAAAGTAAATAATAAACATTTTGATATTGTTCTTTCACATACTTGCCCATATAAATATATTCCTAGAGAAATGTTTCTTCCTTTTGTAGATCAAAGTAAAGTAGATAATTCTATGGAGTTGTTTTTAGATAAAATCGAAGAAAATATTAGTTATGATAAATGGTACTGTGGACATTATCATACAGAAAAAGAAATAGATAAAATAGAATTTATGTATGAAAGGATTAAAAAATTTAGAAAATAGTGATTGACAAGAATTACTATTTTTTTATAATATATATGGGTTGGTGGTATTATGGAAAAATATGTTGAAATAGAAAGAAGTATTATAAAGAAATTTAGAAAAGATATATGGAGTAAGTTTATTAAAGCTATATCTGATTATGAACTTATCAAAGAAAATGATAATATTATGGTTTGTATAAGTGGTGGTAAAGATTCTTTTTTACTTGCAAAATGTATACAAGAGTTAATTAAACACGGAAAATTTCCTTTTACTGCTCATTATGTTGTAATGGATCCAGGTTATAATAAAGTTAATAGACAGTTGATTGAAAAAAATGCTAAATTACTAAATGTTCCAATAGAAATATTTGAAACTAATATTTTTGATGTAACTGCTAAAGTAGAGGGTAACCCTTGTTACTTATGTGCAAGAATGCGAAGAGGTTATCTATATAGTAAAGCAAAAGAACTAGGTTGTAATAAAATTGCTTTAGGTCATCATTTTGATGATGTAATAGAAACAACCCTTCTTTCAATGTTTTATGGTAGTGAAATTAAAACTATGATGCCAAAACTTCATTCAGATAATTTCGAAGGATTAGAACTTATCAGACCACTTTATTTAATAAAGGAATCAGCAGTGCTTGCTTGGAAAAAATATAATGAATTAACATTTATTAATTGTGCATGTAGATTTACAGAAAACTGTAGCATAGTGGATGATGGAACTAGTAAAAGAAAAGAAATGAAAAATCTTGTAAATAATCTTCGTAAAATAAATCCAAGTATTGATAATAATATATTTACTTCGATGAATAATATAAATTTAAATTGTGTTTTAGGTACTAAAAAGGATGGTAAATATACTTCATTTCTTGATAATTATGATAATAAATAATGTAAACATTAAAATAAAAGGTTTACATTTTTATTTTGGTAATAAGTGTAAATAAAAGTTTATTAATTTACTTACACTTAAAAAAGTGCTATAATTTAATCATAATGGAGGTGTGTATGAAATTCATTGAATTTAAAGATGTTACTAAAACATATAGTAATGGTATAACTGCTTGTGCTGATGTAAGTGTTCAAATTGATAAAGGCGAATTTGTTTTTGTAATTGGACTTACTGCAAGTGGAAAATCTACTTTTGTTAAAATGTTATATAGAGAAGAAAAACCAACAAAAGGTACTGTAATGGTTGGTGGAGTAAATGTTGGTAAATTAAAAAATAGAAAGGTATATAAGTTTCGTAGAAAAGTTGGTATTGTATTCCAAGACTTTAAATTATTACCTAATTTAACTGCTTATGAAAATGTTGCATTTGCTCTTGAATGTGTTGGTGATAAAGGTGTTGATATAAGACCAAAAGTCTTAAAGGCATTAGAAAGAGTTGGTTTAAAGGATAAAGTAAGAAGTTTTCCTAAGGAACTTTCTGGTGGTGAACAGCAAAGGGTATGTATAGCAAGGGCTATTGTAAATGAACCTAAACTTTTAGTTTGTGATGAACCTACAGGAAACTTAGATCCAATGACAAGTAAAGAAATTATGGATGTAATTTCAAATATTAATAAGGATTTAGGAACAACTGTTATAATGGCAACTCATGATAAAGAAATTGTTAATAGGATGAAAAAAAGAGTTTTAGTAATTAACAATGGTATGCTTGTTGGTGATTATAAGAAAGGAAGTTATAAGAGTGAAAGCGATTAGAATTTTTGGAAGAAGTATAAGAGATGCATTTAAAAGTATAACTCGTAATTTTTCACTTTCAATGGCAAGTATTCTTTGTGATATGATAACTCTTATTATCGTTTCTGTAGCAATTATTATTGCAGTAAATGTAAATAATGCCACAAGGTCAATTGAAAAAGAAATGAATATTGTAGTTTATATTAATAAAAATGCAAGTGAAGAAGATAGTAATAATGCGTATTTAGAAATTAAAAATATTAAAGGGGTAAGTAAAGTAACTTATAAAAGTAAAGAAGAATGGAAAACTCAAATGAGTGAATACTCTGATACATTTTCAACAATGCTTAATTATTTAACTGAAAATCCTTTGATGGATAGTTGTACTGTGTATGTTGATGATATTAAAAATATTTCTAATGTAGCTGATGAAATTAAAAAAGTACCAAATATTCAAACAGTAAAATTTGGCGAAACTATGGTTGAGGAAGTAGTATCTGCTTTTGATATTATTCAAAAGGTTACAATTGGAATTGTTATTGCCCTTATTGTAGTTACAGCATTCTTAATTTCAAACACAATAAAATTAACAATTTATTCACGTAAAAATGAAATTGAAATAATGCGTCTTGTTGGAGCAAGTAATACCGCAATTAAATTACCATTTTTATTCGAAGGATTATTTTTAGGTATAATTGGTTCAATAATTCCTGTATGTATAACAATTTATGGTTATGTAATTTTATTTAATACAATGCATGGTTATATGTTTACCGAGACACTTAATTTAATTAAACCATATAATTTTGTGTTCTATGTATCTGGTGTAATTGTTTTAATCGGTGCTGTTGTTGGTATGTTTGGTAGTGCAAACTCAGTAAGGAAGTATTTGAAGATATGATGAAAAAAGTAGTAAAAATATTTAGTATAATTGCTATATTATGTATGTTTTCAAATGTTAATGCTGCAGCTAATACATTAAGAGATTTAAAAAATGAACTTCAGGCGTTAATTAATGAAAAAAATGCTAATGATGCTCAAAAAAATAAAACTCAAAGTGAAATTAATGCAGAAAATAATCGTATATCAAATGCGCATAATGAAGTTGAACAAGCTGAAAATGATATAGCCACTGCAAAAGCACAAATTGAATCCTCTACTAAAGAAATAGAAAAAACAAAAGCAAAAAGTGAAGAATTACTTGCATTTTATCAAATTGTAAGTAGTGATAATACCTTTTTAGATTATGTAGGAGGAGCCTCTACAGCAACAGATGTTGTTATGAGAGCGGATGCTATAAGTCAAATTATTTCATATACACAAAATGAACTTAAAAAGATGGAAAGTTTAATCGAGGAAAATGAAGGTTTACAAGTTAGTCTAGTAAAAAAACAAAACGATTTGAATGAAAAAATTAAAATATATGAAAATAGTTTGGCATCATTAAAAAATGATTTATCTTCTTTAGTTGAGGTTACACTTGATATTTCACAGCAAATTAGTGCTCAACAAAAACTTATTAAATACTATGAAGATTTAGGTTGTAAGGATGATCAATTATTATCCTCTTGTATAAATGTTGCAAATAGTGCTCAATTTTTAAGACCTACTGTAAGAGGTTATGTTTCTTCAGGGTTTGGATGGCGTTCATTTTATTTAAATGGTAGACCTTATTCTGATTTCCATCCAGCAAATGATATTGCGGGTAATGCTGGAGGAACACCTGTATATGCTACTGCAGCAGGTACTGTAGCAGCTGTTATAAGTAGAGCAAAATGTGGAGGTAACCAAGTTTATATTCACGTTAGAGTTAAAGGAATTGCTTATACATTAACATATGCTCATTTAAAAGATGTTTATGTTAAAGTTGGAGATACTGTTACCCAACAGACTGTAATTGGTTCAGTTGGTGGTGGAGGAAGTACTCTAAAAGTAAATGGTGGTTGGGATACATGTTCTACAGGCTGGCATTTACATTACGGTGTTACAAAAGGATTTTATTTAGGGGGAGGTCCCGAAGGCTATTCAAGTTATAGTAAATATGTTGCAAATAGTTTTCAACCTCCAGCACTTCCTGCTTATGGTGTATGGTTCTATTCAAGGTATTAAATTATGAAATATATAATGATTCTTTGCTTAATCATATCATTATGTGGATGTAATCAAAAAGAAGACTTTAATAAAACTGTTTCAAATAATAATGAAGTAGTTGTTCCTAAAGAGCCTGAATATGAAGATACTAATCCTATTAAATTATCAATTTATGCTGATAATGATATGAAAGTAAGTGATACTTTATCTTACAATTGGGTGCTAAAAAAGGATATAACAGTTTTAAACATTTTTCTAACCGAAGAAGAAAAAGTAACTGGTTCATATTATAAAGAAATATGGAATAAATATACAACTTCAGAATATGAAAATCTAAATTATAAATTAGGTTGGGAAATTTCCTTTGAGGTAAATGGTGAAAAAATACATAAGACTATTTTAAAACCATCAGATTCAGAAAGTTTCTATAATTATTTAGAAATATATTTGTATGATGGTGTACATCATGAATATGGAGAGTGGTATTCACATTTATTAGATAATGAAATAACTGATAATACATTAATTACTTCGATGAAATTAACATGTGGAAGCGATTATAAAAATATTACCTCAGATATCTATGTTAAAGCATTTTCTTATCTAACAAATAATGATTTTGATGAAAATGGTTATTATCGTGGTAAAAGTTATGATGAAGTAACAATAAAAAATCTGTCTATGTGACAGTTTTTTTAATAAAAGTATTTGTTATCTAAAAAAATCGTGATATAATTTAAATAAGAATAAGGAGTAAAATGTGAAAGATATTAATAATGATATTTTAATAGATACAAATGATTATGAAGAACAAAAAAAGTTATTATCTGATGAAAAAAAAGAAAATCAATCTATAAAAAAAGATATAATTAAATCTTTTATCTTTTTACTTGTAATAATTTTAATTATAATTACTGCTTATTTAACTATTTATATTTATAAAATATATGGAAATTATAATCCAACTAATCCTGATAATTGTAAATATGTTAATCAAAAAATATGGGGTAGTAAAGTACCAAATTTAAATGTTTCAAAAGATGGTAGTTGTAAACCTTTTTATAACGTTGATTATAGTAGAAACGGTAAACCTTTATTTAACATAGATTTATTTGGTAATCAAACAAGACTATTTAATCAAATGAATCAACTTGATGAAAGTGGTATATGTAAATTAAATTGTGATAGTGATAATGATGGATGGCCTGATTATAATATTGACCTTGATGGTGATGGTATTGCTGATATTAATATTATAAAAGATTATAATAAGAAAAAAACTTGTGATTTAAATTGTGATATTAATGGTGATATGCTTGCGGACACAAATATTGATTTAGATAATGATGGTATTCCTGATGTTAATATCACTGGAGATGATCCCTCTATACCAATTCATAACATTGATTATAAGGGTAATAGAAAACCAACATTTAATATTATTGATGAAAATGGCAATATAAAAAATCCAATAAATGTAAAAGATGAAACAGGTAAATGTATAAGAAACTGTACAGATGAAAAAGGAAATGTTAGATATAATGTTGATGCTGATGGCGATGGTAAAACATTGAATGATAAGGTTACTTTAGCAGATGGAACTACTAAAATAATAAACATTGATGTTGATGGTGATGGCAAAGCAGATGTTAATATTTCCGAAGATGGTGGAACTACAATGATTAATCCTATTAACAAAGAAGTAATTATTGAGGGAAAGAAAATAATTTTAAACGAAGATACAAATGGTGATGGTCTTCCAGATATAAATATAGATATAGATAATGATGGTAAACCTGATTTAAATATAACTGATGATACTGGTAAATGTATAAAAAATTGTGATACAAATGGCGATGGTAAACCAGATCATAATATTTATGTTGGTGAAAAAAATGTTGGTGACATAAATATTGATACTGATTATGATGGAAAATGTGATGTAAATTGTGATAAAAATTATGATAATCATCCAGATATAAACATTGATACAAATGGTGATTTAGTACCTGATATAAATATTGATTATGACAAAGATGGTAAATCTGATTTTAATATTGATACAAATGGTGATGGAATTCCAGATACAAATATTGATGTATATGGAACTGGAACTTGTAATTTTAATTGCGTAAATAGTGATGGCACTTTATCTAAACCTGTTGGAAGTGGTACAAATTGTCAAAAAAATTGTGATACAACAGGTGATGGTCTTCCTAATATAAATGTAGATATTGATAATGATGGTATTTGTGATTTTAACTGTGATAATGGCAGCACAAAAATAGATAGTGATTATAATTATTATGAAGATGATAAATATAAAAATGAAAAAAATATTTTAGAAATTGCTAAAGGTAGTGATAGTGACTTTTATATATATAATCCTCTTGAACTAGTATCCGCGGATATTGAACCTGGTTGGAATGGCACTTATGTTTTAAAAATTAAAAATGATGCAGACTATGCTGTAGCATATAAAATAGTATGGCGTGATGTATTTAATGATTTTACTGATGTAAATAATTTAGATTACTTTATAACTCGTAGCAATATTTCATATTTAAATAATTTAAAAGCGCCAAGAAAAGAAACATTCCTCGAGGATGAAGTATTAATTCGTAGAAAAACTACTGTTAAATATGTTCTTAGAATGAACTGGAAAGAAACCGGTATTAATCAAAATATTGATAGTGGTAAAACCTTTAAAGGTAAACTTTATATAGAAACAATTAAGTAGAAAGGAGAAAAATATGATTACAAAAAAAATGAGAATTAAATCAATATTGAATTATATTGGTTCAGTTATATCTTGGACATTATTTTCTATATTAATAATTTGTGCAGCATTTTTATTGTATTATTTTGTTTCATTAAAACTTTATGAAGCTAAAGGTAGTAAATATAGACCTTTTTTCTCTGTATATACAATAGTTTCACAAAGCATGGTTCCAACAATTAATGTATTAGATGTTATAATAAATAAAACGGTAGATAAACCCACGGATATAAAAGTTAATGATATAATTACTTTCGAATCAACAGGCGTTTTATCTTATGGAAAAACCGTTACTCATAGAGTACAAGATATTTTTTATGATGAAACTGCTAGAGATTATGAATATGTAACAAAAGGAGATAATAATCCTATTAAAGATGATACTCCAGCATCATATAGTAATCTTATTGGTAAAGTTGTATTAAAAATCCCCGGACTTGGAAATGTTCAAAGATTTGTAGGAAGTAAAATAGGTTGGCTTGTTGTTGTAATTATTCCGGCTCTTGTAATTATAATTCAAGATATAATGAAAATAATTAAAGTAAGTAATGTAAAAAAACGTGCAGAAATTGAAAATCAAAAAATTGTTAGTCAGGAAGAACATATACAGTGAGAATAAATGATATAGTAATTCTTGAAAATAACAAAAGGTATATTTTAACTAATAAATATGAGTTAAATAATAATATTTATTATCTAGCATATGAACTTTTAGATAATGAGAAAACAGATAAATTTGTTTTTGTAAAAGAAGTCTATGATGATGGTTATTATGTTATTTTAGAAAAGAATGAAGATATTTTATTAAAATTAATAAATCAAAAAAATTCATAAATTATTTATGGGTTTTTTTATGTCAAAGTGTTTGACACATTATAATTTATGTGATAATATTAGACATGAAAAAGGAGTGAAAATATGGAATTAAAAGGAAGTAAAACAGAAAGCAATTTAATGGCTGCTTTCGCTGGAGAAAGTCAAGCAAGAAATAAATATACATACTATGCTAGTAAAGCTAAAAAAGAGGGTTATGAACAAATTGCAAGTATTTTCGAAGAAACTGCAAATAATGAAAAAGAACATGCAAAACTTTGGTTTAAAGCATTAAATGGTGGAGATATTCCTACGACTATGGAAAACTTAAAAGATGCCGCAAACGGAGAAAACTTTGAATGGACTGAAATGTACAAAGGATTTGCTGTTGTTGCTAGAGAAGAAGGATTCGAAGATATTGCAAAATTATTTGAAATGGTTGGCGATATTGAAAAACATCATGAAGAAAGATATTTAAAATTAATAGGTAATATTGAGGAAGATAAAGTATTCCATAGAAATGAGGAAGTTATTTGGATTTGTAGAAACTGTGGTCACGTTTATTACGGAAAAGATGCTTTAAAAGTATGTCCTGTATGTAAACATTCTGAATCATTTATGGAATTAAAAGCAACTAATTATTAATATACGATGAATTATTATAAGTAGTTTTATAAATTTAAAAGAGATTAATGCATTTGGTGAAAGTATTAAGAAACTATAAAACGAAATTCAAATAAGGAGTATAAACGGGTAATTACGTTATAAATATAAAGATTGAAATAAACTTTTCGTAAAGTAGGGTGGTACAGCGATAAAACGCCCCTATAAATATGGGAAGTTTTTATTTTTTTAAGGAGGAAATAATGGAAAATATTAAAGAGGAAATAGTTAAAGATTTAGAAAAAGTTAATAATTTAAATGAATTAAACGATGTTAAAGTAAAATATTTAGGAAAAAGTGGAGTAATTACAGAACTTCAAAGTAAGATTAGAGAAGCTGAAGATAAAAAAGCATATGGAATGTATGTAAATGAAATTAAGACTTATTTTAATGAAGCATTTACAAAGAAAAATGATGAAATTAATAATAAAATAATTAATGAAAAATTAGAGGGTGAAAAAATTGATGTTACTCTTCCTGGAGTAAGTATTAAGTGTGGCGCTCCAAACATTCTTGAAAAAACTATCGAAGAGGTAGAAGAGCTTTTTATGTCACTTGGATTTGATGTAGTAGATGGTCCAGAAATTGAGGAAGATAAATATAATTTTGAACTTTTAAATATTCCAAAAGGACATCCTGCAAGAGATGCCCAAGATACATTTTATATTGTTAATGATGAAGTGCTTCTTCGTAGTCAAACATCCCCTGTACAAGCAAGAACAATGCTTAAGGGAAATGGTGAAACACCAATTAGAATGATATGTCCTGGTAAAACATATCGACGTGATGATGATGATGCAACTCATTCTCATCAATTTATGCAAATTGAAGGTTTAGTAGTCGATAAAGAAATAAGTTTATCAGACCTTAAGGGAATATTTGATTTACTTGCTAAAAAGTTATTCGGAGAAAACTGTGTAACAAGATTTAGACCAAGTTATTATCAATTTACTGAGCCTTCAGTAGAAACTGATATAAGTTGTTTTGCTTGTAATGGTAAAGGATGTAGTTTATGTAAAAATACTGGTTGGATTACTGTTGCAGGTGCAGGTATAGTTCATCCAAATGTATTAAAAAATTGTGGTTATG
Organism: Mycoplasma sp. CAG:472; assembly: GCA_000437315.1. Lineage (GTDB taxonomy): Bacteria > Bacillota_I > Bacilli_A > RF39 > UBA660 > UBA6448. The sequence goes on along the minus strand of FR899395.1, from coordinate 18,356 downwards.
ATCCAAATAAATGGACTGGTTTTGCATTTGGTTTTGGTGCTGAAAGACTTGCAATGCTTAAATATAATATAAATGATATAAGAACATTTTATACAGCAGATTTAAGAGAAGTTCAAGTATTTGATAGAAAGGAAAATTAGTATGATAAGTTTAAATTGGGTTAAAGATTATATTGATTTAGATGGTATAGATTTAAAACAGTTAGCTGTTAAAGTTACTAAAGCAGGTATTAATGTTGAAAAAGTTATTACTAATCATATTGATAATTTATGTGTTGGTTTAGTAAAAGAGTGCACAATGCATCCAGATTCAGATCATTTACATGTTTGTAAAGTTGATGTAGGAAATGAAATACTTCAGATTGTTTGCGGTGCTCCAAATGTAAAAGAAAATGAAAAAGTAATTGTGGCTTTAATTGGTGCAGTTTTACCTGGAGATTTTGAAATTAAAAAATCTAAAATAAGAGGAGTAGAATCTTTTGGAATGTTATGTGCACTTTCTGAATTAGGCCTCGAAGAAAAGACTGAGGAAAACTATGCTAAAGGTATTTATATTTTACCAGATGATGCAGTCATAGGAAGTGATCCACAATGTTTACTAGGTTCATCTGATACTATATATGATCTAGATGTTCATAAACATAGAAATAATGATTGTTACTATCATATTGGTTTTGCTTACGAAATTGCCTCAATATTAAACAAAAAGGTAACACTTCCTGATAGTAATTATAATGAAATCGAAGATAGCATTACAAATCACTTTTCTTTAGAGGTAAATACTGAAAAATGTCCATTTTATCTTGCAAAGATGGTCACAAATTTAAATATTAAACCATCACCAAAATTTATTCAAGATAGACTAATTAGTGCTGGTATGAGACCAATTAATAATGTTGTTGATATTTCAAATTATGTTATGCTTGAATATGGACAACCTTTACATTTCTTTGATAAAGATAAACTTGGTGATAAAATTGTTGTTAGAAATGCTTTAAATGATGAAAAAATTAAAACTTTAGATGGAAAAGATAGAGTATTAACTGAAAATGATATAGTTATAACTGATGGCCAAAAACCAGTATGTATTGCCGGTGTAATGGGTGGAGAAAATACAGATGTTGATGAAAATACTAAAACTATTTTAATTGAAAGTGCTATATTTGATGCTGTTTCAATAAGAAATACAGCAGCAAGATTAAGTTTAAAAAGCGAGGCCTCAATTAGATATGGTAAAGGCTTAAATTATGAATATACAATTGATGCATTAAATAGGGCATGTCATTTACTTGAAAAATATGCTGATGCAAAAATTTTATCAGGTAGGGTAACATATGATAGAGTAGATAAAACTAAAAAAATAGTTAAATTTAATCCAAATGATGTTAATAAAATGTTAGGAATTGAAATTTCAACTGAAGATATGGCTAAAGAACTAGATAGGTTAATGTTTGAATATACATATGAAGATGGTATATTTACAGTAACAATACCTAATCGTAGACTTGATATTGATCCATATGTTAATGATATTGCCGAAGAAATAGGAAGACTTTATGGTTATGAAAATTTAATATCTACTTTACCAAAAGGAACATACAAAAAAGGTGAATATATTGGCGATGTTAAATATAGAAAGATTATTTCAAAAAGACTACGTAGTTTAGGATTAAATGAATGTAAAACATATACTTTAGTATCTTTATCTATGGCTAACTTATTTAAATATGAAAACAAAGAAAATGTAGTACTTCCTAATCCAATGAGCGCAGATAAAAGCATTGTTAGAACTACCATTATTCCATCACTTTTAAATGTTTATGACTATAATAAAGCAAGAAAAGTAGATGATATATTACTTTATGAAATAAGTAAAACTTATGATAAAGACTTTAATGAAGATATTAAAGTAGCAATGCTTATAAGTGGAAAATATATTTATAACGCATGGAATCATAATGAAATTGAATGTGATTTTTATACTTTAAAAGGTATTGTTCAAAATTTATTAGATTATCTAGGACTTAAAAATAGATATAATTTTGTAGCTAGTGAAATAAATAACTTACATCCAGGTATAAGTGCAAGTATTACCCTAGATAATAAACAAATAGGAATAATTGGTAAAGTTCATCCCACTATTTGTAAAGATAATGTTTATGTTTGTGAACTTTCTATTAATAAATTAATGGGTGATATAAAACCAATTAAATATAAAGAAGCCTCAAAATATCCAGAAATTATTAAAGATGTAGCATTTGTATGTAATAAAGATATTACTTGTGATAGTTTAATGAAGGAAATTAAAAAAGCAGGTGGAAGACTTCTTAAAAATATTGATGTATTTGATTTATATATTCCAAATAATGATAGTAATGAAAAAAGTATTGCATTTAAATTAACTTATATTGATAATGAAAGAACTTTAACTGAAAAAGAAGTTATGGATAATTTTGAAAATATTATTAATAAAGTAACAAATAATTTAAATGTTAAATTAAGGGGATAAATATCCTCTTTTTTAGTACTTTAAAATCAAAAAAATGTATGCTATAATAAAAACATAAGTTATCATATAAGTGGGGTGATAAAAATGGCAAAAGCATTATTGATAACCAAAGAAAATATCGTAAAGGGAGCAGTTAAGTTAATAAATGATGATGGGTGGCTTAACCTTAATGCAAGAAGTTTAGCAAAACATTTGGGTATTAGTACAAAACCTTTATATCGAATTTATAATAATATGGATGAGATAAAAAAAGATGTTTTAATAGAAATTAATAGACAGTATGATGAGTTTATCAATAGTAAGATTGATAGTAAAAAGGCTTTATTAACACTATGTATTGCATATGTTGAATTTGCTAATGATTATAAAAATTTATTTTGTAGTTTATTTTTATCAGATAATTTAAAATGGAAAAAGATTGAAGATGTTTTTGATGAAAAATGGAATCAATCCACAATTATAAATTTAGTTAATAAACATGGTTTTTCTTTTGAAGAGGCTAAAGAGTTATTTTTACATATGTGGCTTTATTCAAATGGCCTTGCTACATTAATAGCTACGAATCAAATTAAATTAGATGAAGAGAAAATCATGATTAGACTCGTAAAAATATATAAAAATCTTGTTAAATAAAATACTTTATTGTATAATTTTTGTAGGAGGTAAAATGAAGAAGTTATTAATAGGAATATTATGTGCTTTATCATTATCAATGCTTAATGTAAAAGCTGCTGAAGAAACTACTAAAGATAAAATCAATGTTTATGTATTTACTAAAGATGGTTGTCCTTATTGTGAAAAGGCTAAAACATTCTTAAATAGTATTACTGATGAATATGGTAAATATTTTAATTTAGTTGTTTATGAAGTATATGATGCTGAATGGAATGCAAATGAAAATTTAAAAAATGCAATGGATACTGTAGCAAAAGAATTTGGTGATAAAGTTAATGGTGTTCCTTATATTGTAATTGGCGATGAAGCATCTTGGCCTGGATACCAATCAGCATTTGATGATGATATTAAAAAAGCAATTAAAAAAGCTTATGAAAATGAAGACTATAAAGATATCGTTGCACCTTTAATTAATAGTTCAATTGGTGAAAAAAAAGATGAACATAGTAATGATACAATTATTACTGTTGCTATTCTAGTAGTCTTAGTTGGTGGTATCGGAAGTCTTGTATATTTCTCAAGAAAAAAACAAAAATAGTTCCTAGTGAACTTTTTTTTATGCCACAAAAAAACTAGTTTTTACACTAGTTTATATTGTATGGATTTTGAATATATTCTCTACTTCCATCTGCTTTTAAATAATATTCAGCGATTAGATTTTCAGCAGTACTCTTATCAATACTTAAGTTAGCCTCTGAGGCATATAGTTTAACATAAACTGCATAACCTACAAGTCCTTTGTTTTCTTTGTTTAATACTGCTTTAAAGTCTTGATAAATATATGTATGAGCTCCATTTGGATATTTAGTTTCATATATTTTATTAAAATCAGTTTTTAATTTTTCTAAATCTCTTTTATATAATTCAACAACAGGTTTTTGAACATCATCATTATCCCATAAATCACGATTAAGTGCACAATTATTTTGTTCATCTCCCACTATAACAGCGATAGGATAAGTATAAATTTTTTCATCATAACTTAAATCACCATATTTACATTCTACTGTTGGATTTGGATTTATACTTGGGTCTGGTGTTGGTGTATTACCATTTGCATCAGTTAGTTTTAAATTAACACTTTTTGGTTCAGTAACATTACCATTTTCATCTTTAGCAATAATTTTAATTAAGTAGTTTCCAGCTTCAGTATATTTTGAATAATCAATTGCATTACCATCTTGGTCTTTTGAATCAGAATAATATTCAATTGTACAAGCTTCTCCAGAATTATCTGAACAACTTTCTATAAAGTCCTCAACATAATATCTTTTACCAGCCTCTATTTCAAAGTCTTTAACCTCAAGTTCTGGTGCTTTATCATCATATACATTAACTTTTGTTGTATATTCTTTTCCCTCAATTGTAATTTTGACTTCATACGTTCCAACAACTTTTGTACTAAAATCATCGGGATATGTTACTTTTACTTTATTTACATCATAATTATCAAATACTGAGAAGAAATCCATTGTTTCTGGTTTTTCACTATTAATTTCTACATCTAAATTATTATATAGTTTTAAATTCGCTCGCTGTGGATTCTTCTTATTATTAAGTGCAATAAGTATTACTATAATAAGTATGGCGCACACCGCTACAATTGCTATTTTAATCATTGTTGATTTCGAAGTTTTTACATTTCCATTAAAAAATTTTCCCATAATCATCTACCTTCTATTATATGATACCATAAAAAATAAATTATACCAATAACTTTTTATTCATTTTTTTATAAAAGTGTCAATATTTTAATTTAATGCAGTTATTTTTAATTTTGGAGTAAAAGTAAACCTTTTTTGTGGAAAAAGTGTCACATTTTGCTTGTAAAACTGTGGATTATATGGTATTATCATTGATAGCAATTGATTTATTGCTTAAGTGGAGGGGAAAGCGGATGCCCATACCACTTACTCGAATAATATTTATAGGAGGTGTTTTTCGTGGCAAAAGAAGTCGTAAAGAAAATTAAATTACAACTTGAAGCAGGAAAAGCTACACCAGCTCCACCAGTTGGAACTGTTTTAGGACCTGCAGGAGTTAATCTACAAGATTTTTGTTCAAAGTTTAATGAAGCAACTCGTGATAAAATGGGCGATGTAGTTCCTTGTGAAATATCAATTTATGATGATCGTTCATTTACATTCGTTCTTAAAACTCCACCTGCTGCATTCTTATTAAAGAAGGCTGCTAAATTACAAAAAGCTAGTAGTAAGGGAGCTAATGAAATAGTTGCTACTATTAGTAAGGAAGATTTAAGAAAAATAGCTGAAACAAAACTTCCAGATTTAAATGCATACGATATTGAAAGTGCAATGAAAATTATTGAAGGTACAGCTAGAAACATGGGTATTGCAGTTAAAGGTGTAAATGATGCTGAACTTGCTGAACAAGCTGCTGAAGCAAAAGCTGAAGAAGCTGAAAGAGCAAAACGTGATGAAATGCTTGCAGAAATGGAAGCTGAAGCACAAAGTGAACATGATGCATCAAATGTTGAAGTTATAAACGAAAAAAATAACGAAGAAGAAAATAATCAAGAATAATTTTATATTATTTAATAATCCGCTAATAAACCACAGTTAGGAGGAAAAAATGAGAAAGTTTGGAAAAAAATATGTGGAAGCATCAAAAAAAGTTGAAAAGAATACTCTTTACAGCGCTACAGATGCAGTTAAACTTGTAAAAGGAACTAATGTTACTAAGTTTGATAGTACTATTGATGTTGCTATTAAACTTAATGTAGATCCTAAAAAAGCAGATCAAATGCTTCGTGGATCACTTGTATTACCAAATGGAAGTGGAAAATCTAAAAAGATTTTAGTACTTGCTAAAGGTGAACAAGCTAAAGTAGCAAAAGAGTTAGGTGCTGACTATGTTGGTGACAAAGATTTAATTGACAAAATTAAAACTGAAAATTGGTTTGATTTTGATATTATCGTTGCTACACCAGAAATGATGCCTGAAGTTGGAAAAATTGGTAACATTTTAGGACCAAGAGGTTTAATGCCAAATCCTAAAACTGGTACAGTTACTCCAAAAGTTGATACAGTAATAAATGATATCAAAAAAGGTATGGTTGAATATAGAACTGATAGTTATGGTAATATTCATACTATTATTGGTAAAGCATCATTTACTGAAAAAGCATTACTTGAAAATTTAAAATATGTTGTATCCACTATATCTAAAAGTAAACCTACTTCAGTAAAAGGAACTTTTGTACAAGGAATTAGTATTTCATCTACAATGGGTCCTGGAATTAAAGTAGATAAAAATTCTTTTGACTTTTAGTTAAAAGTGTATTATAATAGCAATTAGAAAAAACGAGAGCCAAAGACAGTAGGCGCCCAAAAGGCTTAATTTCCTACCGAGGGGAAAGTTATCTTTTAAAGCTTCCCCATGGGAAGTTTTTTCTAAAAATAAATAAGGAGGAAAAATGGCAAGCGAAAAAATTCTAAATGAAAAAAAGCAAATTGTAAGCGAAATCGTTGATAAGATTAAAAATAGTGAATCAGTAATTATTTTTGCATATCAAGGACTTACTGTAAGCGAACTTACTGAACTTCGTAATCAATTAAAAGAAGTTAATAGTGAAGTTAGAGTATATAAAAATACTATGTTAAAACTTGCTTGTGATAGTCTTGATATTAATATCGATGAATTCCTTGAAGGACCTAATGCTATTTTATTTGGTGCTGATTTATTAGAACCAATTAAGATTATTTCTAAATATGCAAAAGATCATAATAAACTAGACATTCGTGTTGGTGTTATAAGTGGTAAAGTTGCAGATAAGAATGTAATTAAAGAATACGCATCAATTCCATCAAGAGAAGGACTATTAACAATGCTTGCAAGTGGAATGATTGCTTATGTAAAAGATTTAAGTATTGCACTTAATCTTTATGCCGAAAAAATGGAAGGAGAGGAAAATTAATGGCAAAATTAACAAGAGATGAATTTATTAGTTCATTAAAAGAAATGACTATTCTTGAAGTTAAAGAATTAGTTGATGCAATGAAAGAAGAATTTGGTGTTGACCCTTCTGCTGTAGCTGTTGCTGCTGCACCTGTTGAAGCAAAAGAAGAAGGACCAAGTACTAAAACAGTTGTACTTAAAAATGCTGGTGGAAACAAAATTGCAGTTATTAAGATCATTAAAGAACTTACTGGTTTAGGATTAGTTGAAGCAAAAGGTTTAGCTGATAAAGGTGGAAATATTAAAGAAAATATTCCTGCTGCTGATGCTGAAGCAATTAAAGCTCAATTAACTGAAGCTGGCGCTGAAGTAGAACTAGCGTAATTTAAAAAGCCTTATGGCTTTTTTTTATTATATTGAAAAAATTCTTAAAATATCATATACTTAATATGGTGGTTGATAGTTATGGAATATGATAGCAATGAAAAAGTAGTAAAGAAAGTTAAATTAATAAAGAAAATATTATTAATAGTAATGATTGTTTTTATATGTTTGTTTTCTTTTACAATATATGAATATTATCGTGTTAAAACTGATAAAACGCCATTAGTATGTTTAAATAGTAAAAATATTAGTGAAAATGATAAAGAAGATGCTAAAGTATGTTATGGCTTATTTTATAAATATAAAGAATATTATTTAAAAAATACAAAAATTGTTGATGCAAGAGAGTTTACTATGTTTTTTACATCTTTTGATAGAGATTTAGAAAGGAACAAATGAAATTAAATAATAAAGGATGGGGTTTAAATACTATGCTTATAATAAGTGCATGTTTATTAATTTTTTTACTTATAGCGGCTTATTATATATATGTATTATATAATTCTATAGGATAATATGTAAAAAGTGTCACTTTTTTATTGACAAATCACATATTTTTTTGATATATTAATTATGCATTTTTGTTGGGTTCTATTTAAGTAGAACCTAATTTAATAGGTAATTTGATACACCAGGGTGTGTGTTAATGGAAGGAGGAAAAATTAAATGCCAACAATTAATCAACTTGTTAAGAAAAATCGTGGTAAAAAAACTAGAAAAAGTAAAAGTCCAGTTCTAAACGTAGGATTTAATACTATTGAAAGAAAACAAACTAACGATATGAGTCCACAAAAAAGAGGAGTTTGTACAAGAGTAGGTACTAAAACACCTAAAAAACCAAACTCAGCTTTAAGAAAATATGCTCGTGTTAGATTATCTAACGGTAAAGAAATCGATGCATATATTCCAGGTGAAGGACATAACTTACAAGAACACAGCGTAGTACTAGTTCGTGGTGGTCGTGTTAAAGACCTAATCGGTGTTAGATATCACATTGTTCGTGGTACACTAGATACTCGTGGAGTTGAAGACCGTAAACAAGGTAGAAGTAAATACGGTACAAAGAAAAAATAATAAATAGAAAGAAGGAGAAAAAAGTATGCGTAAAAGAAGAGCAGTAAAAAGAGATGTTCTTCCAGATTCTGTTTATAATTCAAAAGTAGTAACAAGACTTGTTAATACTATTATGAAAGACGGAAAAAAAGGAACAGCTCAAACTATTGTATATGATGCATTTGATATAATTAAGAAAACTACTAAAGAAGAACCAATTGAAGTATATAACAAAGCATTAGAAAATATTAGACCAGCTCTTGAAGTTAAATCAAGAAGAGTTGGTGGAAGTAATTACCAAGTTCCAATCGAAATTTCTGACGATAGAAGTCAAGCGTTAGCACTTCGTTGGCTTGTTAATTATGCAAAACTTAGAAACGGAAAGGGCATGGCTGTAAATTTAGCTAATGAAATCATGGACGCTGCAAAAGGTGTTGGTGGAGCCGTTAAAAAAAGAGAAGATACTCATAAGATGGCAGAGGCTAATAAAGCATTTGCTCACTATAGATGGTAGGCATTTATGGCAAGAGACGTTTCATTAGATAAAACTAGAAATATTGGTATAATGGCTCACATAGATGCTGGTAAAACAACATTTACAGAAAGAGTTTTATATCATACTGGTAAAATTCATAAAATTGGTGAAACTCACGATGGTGAGAGCCAAATGGATTGGATGGATCAAGAAAAAGAAAGAGGTATAACAATTACTTCTGCTGCAACAACAGCACATTGGAAAGGTTATAGACTTAATATTATTGATACTCCAGGTCACGTAGACTTCACAATTGAAGTTGAAAGAAGTTTAAGAGTACTTGATGGTGCAGTTACTGTACTTGATGCTCAAAATGGTGTAGAACCTCAAACTGAAACAGTTTGGAGACAAGCTACTGAATTTAATGTACCTCGTCTTGTTTTTGCTAACAAGATGGATAAATTAGGTGCTGACTATGAATATAGTCTTGAAACAATTAAGAAAAGACTTGGTGTTAATGCAAAACCTATTGCATGGCCAATTGGAGCAGAATCTAATTTTAAAGGTATTATTGATATTTTAAATCGTAAGGCATTAATGTATGATGGTTCAGCAGATGAAAAGTATACAGAAACAGATGTTCCTGAAGATATGAAAGATTTCATCGAAGAAAAAAGAACTGACCTTATTGAAGCAGTTGCTGAATTTGATGATGAATTAATGGAAAAATACCTAGAGGGTGAAGAAGTTTCTGTTGATCTTGTAAAAAGAGCAATAAGAAAAGGAACTTTAGCAGTTAAATTCTTCCCTGTTACTGTAGGTAGTGCAAAAGCTAATATGGGTATTAAATTTGCTCTTGATGCTGTTATTGATTACTTACCAAGCCCACTTGATATTGGTGCAGCTGAATGTGTAGATAAAAATGGTAATGATGTATTAAGAAAAGCAGATGATAATGAACCATTTACTGCTTTAGCATTTAAAGTTATGACAGATCCATTTGTTGGAACACTAACTTTCTTTAGAGTTTATTCTGGTAAACTTTCAAGTGGTAGTTATGTACTAAATTCAACAAAAGGTGAAAAAGAAAGAGTTGGTCGTATTTTACAAATGCATGCAAATACAAGAAAAGAAATTGATTGTGTTTATGCAGGTGAAATTGCCGCTGCTGTAGGTTTGAAAGATACTACTACTGCAGATACTCTATGCGATGAAAAAAATCCAGTTATTTTAAAAGGTATGGAAATTCCAGAACCAGTTATTGACCTTGCTATTGAACCTAAGAGTAAAGCAGATCAAGATAAGATGGCAACTGCGTTATCTAAACTTGCTGGTGAAGATCCATCATTTAAATATCATACTGATCATGAAACTGGTCAAACAGTTATTTCAGGAATGGGTGAACTTCACTTAGACGTTCTTGTTGAAAGAATGAGAAGAGAATTTAACGTTGATTGTAATGTTGGTAAACCACAAGTTGCTTACCGTGAAACACTTACTCAAATGGGTGAATGTGAAGGTAAATACATTAAACAATCAGGTGGACGTGGACAATATGGACATGTTTGGGTTAGATTTGAACCAAATCCTGGTAAAGGTTATGAATTTGTTGATGCTATCGTTGGTGGAGTAGTTCCAAGAGAATATATTCCAGTTACAGATAAAGGATTACAAGAGGCTATGGCTGGTGGTATCCTTGCTGGTTATCCAATGGTAGATGTTAAGGCAACATTATTTGATGGTTCATACCATGATGTAGACTCATCAGAAATGGCTTTCAAAGTTGCTGCATCACTAGCTTTAAAAGAAGCAAAAAATAAATGTAAACCTGTACTTCTTGAACCTATAATGAAGGTTGAAGTAGTAGTTCCTGAAGAATATTTAGGAAATGTTATGGGTGACTTAACTTCAAGAAGAGGTAAACCAATGGGTAATGAATCAAGAGGAAATGCACTTTCAATAGTTGCAATGGTTCCACTTGCTGAAATGTTTGGCTATGCAACTTCTTTAAGAAGTAATACTCAAGGTAGAGGAACATTTACGATGTTTATGGACCACTATGAAGAGGTTCCAAAATCAATCGCTGAAGATATTATTAAGAAAAACAGCGTTAATTAAGAATAATACTTGAAATTTTTTCAAGCATTAGATAAAATATAATAGTAGAAAAGGAGGAAAATATTATATGGCAAGAGAAAAATTTGATCGTTCAAAAGAACACGTTAATATTGGTACTATTGGACACGTAGACCATGGTAAAACTACATTAACTGCTGCGATCACTAAATACTTTGGAAAATTTGTTGATTATGCAGATATCGATAAAGCTCCAGAAGAAAGAGAAAGAGGTATTACTATTAATACTGCACACGTTGAGTATGAGACTGCAAAACGTCACTATGCTCACGTTGACTGTCCAGGACATGCTGACTACGTAAAAAACATGATTACTGGTGCAGCTCAAATGGATGGTGCTATTCTAGTAGTATCAGCTGCAGATGGTCCTATGCCTCAAACAAGAGAGCATATCTTACTTGCTAGACAAGTTGGAGTACCTAAAATTGTTGTTTTCATGAACAAATGTGATCAAGTTGATGATCCAGAATTACTTGATTTAGTAGAAATGGAAATCAGAGAATTATTAGGAGAATATGGTTATGACACTGAATGTCCTATCATAAGAGGTTCAGCTCTTAAGGCTCTTGAAGGAGATCCTGAAGCTGAAAAGAGTATCCGTGACCTTATGGCTGCTGTTGATGAATATATTCCATCACCAGTAAGAGATACTGATAAACCATTCTTAATGAGTATTGAAGACGTATTTACTATTTCAGGACGTGGTACAGTTGTTACTGGTCGTGTTGAAAGAGGTATTCTTAAACTTAATGACGAAGTTGAAATCGTTGGTTTAAGACCTACTCAAAAATCAGTTGTAACTGGTATTGAAATGTTTAGAAAAACATTAGACTTTGCTGAAGCTGGAGATAACGCTGGAGTTTTACTTCGTGGTATTTCTAGAGATGATGTTGAACGTGGACAAGTTTTAGCTAAACCAGGAAGCGTTACACCTCATACAAAATTCACTGCAAGTGTTTATGTTCTATCTAAAGAAGAAGGCGGAAGACATACTCCATTCTTCTCAAATTATAGACCACAATTCTATTTCAGAACTACTGACGTAACAGGTGTTATTGAACTACCTGCTGGTGTTGAAATGGTTATGCCTGGCGATAAAGTTGACATGACTGTTGAACTAATTGCTCCAGTAGCTCTTGAAAAAGGTACTAAATTCTCTATCCGTGAAGGTGGAAGAACTGTTGGTGCCGGTGTTGTTTCTGAAATTTTAAAATAAGGAATAACTAAAAATCACGATTAATTTCGTGGTTTTTTTATTTGCAACTTTAATTATATTATGTTAAAATTATCTAGGGTAGAGTAGTATATGACAAATACAATGGACAAATTTAATAATTATTTATTAGAGTATTATAAAGAGATTTTATCTGAATTAAATTTTTTAGGTATATTAAAAAATTTTACTTCTTCGATGGATATAAAAAAATTATATCCTCTTTTAGACTACCCTGAAAATAATAAATACTTTGAAAGTGATTTTAGAAATTTAATTATAGAGGGTAAAAATTTAACAGAAAAAGATTATTATGAATTTTCACTATATGATTCTATTATATCAACGATATTAAATAGTTCTATTTTTGAAAATGTTGATAAAAGATATTATGAACTATCTGATCTAAAAGAGGATTTTGATAATGGATCACTTGATTATTCATTTATAACTAAATTTATGATGAAACATAAATTTTCTATAAGTGAAATAAATATAGTTTTATCTAATTATAAACCTAATAAAAGAAAACCTGTTGAGAATAATTTTGATGCTTCTCTTTCTAAAGTTGAACTTCCAAAAAGAGATAATAAAGTAAAAGAGAATTTTCTTCATAATGAAAAATATATTTCTATAATAGCATTTCTTAAAAGTAATGAATTATTATACAAAGATTATTTAAATAATGAAGCAGTAGTAAGTATATTATCACTTGCAAAACCATATTTAGATTTTGATAATGCTATGTACCCTGAAGTTAATTTTATTACTTTACTAACTGTTTTACAAACACTTGAAAGAAATTTAGATATAATGATTAACTCTAATATATCCTCGGATGAAGAAATAACTAAATTACTTGATAATATGTATGATATTTATGAAGAATGTAAAAAAATTATCCCTAAAGAAAACGTATTTGAGATGCCTAATGAAGTTATTAACTTAACAGATATAAATATACCAATAGAACTATTAAATAAACTTCAGATGGGTAATTTAGACTATAAAAAGGGTATTGAACCAGTAAAGGTTAATATAGATAGTAATTATATAATAAGAGTTAATACTTTGGGTGATCAAGCACTAACATTTATTGAATATAATAATAATATTTATATATTAGCCTTTGGTAATAAAAATAATATAATTGATTTAACTTTTAATTTTATAAATAAAAATAAAAAATTAATAAATGAAGTAATTTATGGAGAAACTAATGAAAGAAAAAAATGATTTTATAACAAATATATCTAATAGATGTTTAAAACTAATTGCTAGTAATAAAATAAATATGGTAGATATTGCATATAAAATGGGAATTAGAACTATAGATTTATATAATATTTTATTAAATAATAATGAAGATATTTCTATATATTTAAAACTTTATCTATTATTACAAAAATAAGTATCTGTTATTTTAGATACTTATTTTTTTTAAATTCTTTTTCTACTAAATTCTTTTTATTTAAGAAATAATAATTTATTTTATTTAATATTAAATCAAATTCTCCAATATATTCATATATATCAGGTTTAAATCCCATTTTAAAATTATCAAGGCCATAATATTTACTATCTTTTGAAAAGTTACCAGAGACACCTCCTAAAGAGGCAAACTTATAATTATTTTTATAGTTCATTAATATTTTATAAAATAAGAAATAATTTGGTGAAAATGATTGATATTTTTTATCATAACCACTTACTAAAATAGATATTTTATCTTTACATTTTACAACAAGAGCTCCCGCTATATAATTATCTTCATTATTAGCAAGATATTTATTTGAAAGAAGAATATCCTCTTTTAAACAAAGAAGTGTTTTATCAGAATTCATCTTTTTATTAATATTTCTTTCACTTGGTACTTTAAGAAGTTTTTTACTTAAAAGTTCATTTTTTTCTTTTTCTTCTTCATAAGCTTTTTGACTATTTATTGCTAAACTTTCATTATCTATTTTAACTAAAAAGTAATCAATAGCATTTTCTTTATTAAAAATATTATAATAATCACTATAATGAAACATATCTTTATGTATTTTATTTTTAATAAATTTATATAATTTATCCATACTTAGTGCATCAGATTTTTCTATAATTAAACCTTTTCTTTCACATTTTCTAATTTTATTTCTAACATTTTTATTTAAATTATTTATATTAAAATTATCTAAATTTACAATTGCTTCATAAGTAGGTAATATTGAAGTAAATACTTTAGAGGTATCTATTTTTATATAACCGCATCTATTTAATATTTCTATTATACGGTAGTTATCATTATATATAGGATTTTTTGTTTTATTATCTATTTTAGCAATAGGTATTGTAGGATTTATTCTTATAAAAGCAATACCCTCTTTTTTATAGAAGTTTATTAAATCTTTAGTAAAATTATTAAGTAAGTTTTCATTTTTATAATCAATTAAAAAGCCTTCGGGAACATATGCATATAGATAACTATTAATCATTTGAACAAGTACAAGAGCACTAGCAACTATTGAATCGCCATCAAAATAGCCAATCATTTCATATTCATAGCCCTCTTCACTTTTTAAAAGAGCATAACTAATACTTTGATGAAAATTTTGATGTTCCCAGTTTTCAGAAAAATCTTGGAATTCTTTTAAAGTAATTGTTCTTATTTGCATATTTATCCTCCTTTTTTAAAGAGATTATTATATCATTAAAAATAAATAATTGCAATTAGTAAAAAAAATTATTATAATATATATGATAGGATGTGAAAAAAATATGGGAAGAATAGTTAGAGAGACAATAAGTGATAGATTTAATAAATTTATTATGATGTCTATAGTAACTTCAATTGTTATTGCTTTAATTGGAGCAGTACTTATATTTATGCCAGAAATGTCTAATAAGTTAATTGGTGTTATAACTGGAGCTTTATTTGCACTTTCAGGTATTAATACAATTTATAAGTTTATATCAAGAAATGGTGCAAAACTTTATTCACTTAATTTACTTTTTGGAATAATACTTGTTTTAATCGGAGCAATTATTATATTAGTTCCATTTTCAGTTACATCATTTTTAACAATTTGTTTAGGATTATATTTAATTGTATTCGGAGCAAATAAAGTAACTTATGGTGTATGGTTTAAAATAGGTGATGATTCATCTTGGTTAATTACTTTTGTAATTGGAGTAATGCTTATGGTATTTGGAATATTAGTATTATCAAATCCATTTTCCGCACTTACAGTTACTCAAGTAATTGGAACATTTTTAGTGCTTTCAAGTATTCTTGATATAACAGATTTAGTACTTCTTAAGAAAAGAGCAAATGAGATAACAAAGATATTTTGGTAGGTAATTATGAAGATAAAAGAAATAAAAGCAAGAGAAATTCTTGATAGTAGATCAAATCCCACTTTAGAGATAACTTTGGCCTTAGAAAATGGAGTAGAGGCAACATCATCTATTCCATCTGGAGCCTCAACAGGAAGTAAGGAAGCGTTAGAACTTCGTGATAATGATGAAAGATATCATGGTAAAGGTGTTTTAAAGGCTGTAAGAAATGTTAATGAAATAATATTCCCAGCACTTTATAATATGGATTTAAATATTAAAAATGTTGATAAAAAGATGCTTGAACTTGATGGAACTGAAAATAAATCTAAACTTGGAGCTAATGCTATTTTAGGGGTATCACTATGTGCTTTAAAATGTTTAGCAAAACTCGAAGGTAAAGAATTATTTGAGTTTGTTAGTACTGGTAAATTTAATATGCCTGTACCAATGATTAATGTTATTAACGGTGGAAAACACGCAGATAATAATTTAGATATTCAAGAGTTTATGCTTGTTCCTGTTCAAAAAGAGGAAAAAGAAAGAATTAGATGTGCGAGTGAAATATTTAATACTTTAAAATCTATTTTAAAGGGTTATCATTTATCAACAGGTGTTGGCGATGAAGGTGGATTTGCACCAGATTTAAAAAATAATGAAGAAGCCTTAATGATTTTAGTAAAGGCTATTACAGAAAGTGGTTATACTCCAGGAACTGATGTATTTTTTGCCCTTGATGTTGCAGCATCAGAACTATATGATGGAAATAGCTATTTAGTCGATGGTAAAAAGTTATCAAAGGATGAATTATTTGATTATTATGTAGATTTAATAAAAAAATATCCAATTATAAGTATTGAAGATCCTTTCGAAGAAAATGATTATGAAAGTTTTAGTAAATTAACTAAATATTTTAATGGTAAAATAATGATTGTTGGTGATGACTTATTTGTATCTCAAAAAAAATATTTAGAAAAAGGTATAGAACTTGGTGCTGGAAATGCAATACTTCTTAAAGCTAATCAAGTTGGTAGTGTAACTGAATTTTTAGATACTATTTATACCGCAAAGAAAAATGGGTATAAAACAATTATTTCTCATCGAAGTGGTGAAACAATGGATACTTTTATAGCGGATCTAGGTGTAGGACTAAATCTTGATTTTATTAAAACAGGTTCTGTTTCAAGAGGAGAAAGAATTTGTAAATATAATCGTCTTATGGAAATCGAAGATAAATTAAACTAGTAAATGTGAAGTTGTCAATAAAAAGTAGACAGTAAAAAACTATTATTTAAACCCTAATTGAGTTTTATATTCAATTGGGGTTTTATAGTTTAAAGCATAACTAGGTCATAAATAATTGTTGTCATAAACAATATCATCAATAAATTCTTGAACTGTGTTATAATTATTTATGTCAAAATCAATATACATTTCTTTTTTGAGCCATCCATTTTTTGATTCAATTACCGGATTATCAGTTGGTGTACCAGCTCGTGACATTGATCTTGTTATATTATAAGATTTGATTATATTGTTAAATGACATTGAGGAATATACTGTACCTTGATCTGTGTGAAAAATTGTATCAAAGTCTTTATAACCTCTTTTTATTTTATTATTTAACATATTATTTAAAGCTTCTCTATGATTTATATTCCCATTTCCAAACATTGATTCACGTACATCGTATCCAACTATTTCATTGTTAAATATGTCTAAATAGAATGTCCAATCGTAAGCTTTTCTTTTAAACCATATTCTTGTTGTATCAGAAACTATTTTTTCAAAAGGTCTTTTAGTATTCCAATTTCCATTTATAACATTATTAAACTTAATGGATTCTTCTCCTGGTTTCTTATATTTATAATGTTTTGCCTTGGATTTTATATTTAATAACTTGCACACCTTATGAACTAGATTATCAGATACAACCCATCCACTTTCTCTTCGTATAATAGCATTTATTCTATGATATCCATAACTTGGTTTTCTTTTATGTATATCTTTAATTAATTCACCTAAATCTTTACGATTTATTTCATAATTGTTTAAGATGTCTCTATTTTTTATCCATTTATAATAACCACTTCTTGATACATTCATTATTTCGCATAATGATTTAATAGAAAAGTCTTTACTTAATAATTCTATTATTTCAAATTCTTTTTGTTTTATTTCTTGAATACTACAATTGAACCATCTCCTTTCACAAGGTATCCTTTTTTTAATCGTTCATTCTCAATTCTTAATCGCATATTTTCATATTCTAATTCTTCTTCTCTTGAATTAAAATGTTTTGTTACGAAATATTTAGACATAGGATTTCCAGGTTTCTTTTTATTAACTAATGATTCTTCTCCAAATTGATTATATTTAATAATCCAACTTCTTATCATCCCACTTGATACATCATATTTCCTTGCAACTTCATAAGATGATTCTCCTTCTAATACTTCATTTATCATTTTCATTTTATCTTCTTTCGACCAATATCTATTTGGCTCTTTTCTTATTCTTGCCATATTTACCTCCAATTTTATTATAACAAAAAAATGTAGACAGTTTTTTTATGTCTACATTTATCTTACAACTTCATAAATGCTAGTTTTTTTTAATTAACATACTTGAAAATATATTAAAATAATGATTAAATTATTATAGATAGAATAAAGG
>FR899394.1 GCA_000437315.1 Mycoplasma sp. CAG:472 | reverse complement strand
GGCAACGCCAGTTCCTGCACGTTCGAGTAGTTATTATACATATATAAAATAGGATTGCAACAACTTCGACAAAACATGTCAAAATAAGACATGAATTTGTTTTAAAGTTATAAAATTAGCATATAAACATGTTAATTTTTTTATGATATTAAAAAATACTAAGAATTGCCAAAATCCCAGTATTTACCTTGTTCGTATTTTCTCTTATTATGTAGATTTAAGAAAATATACCCTCGTATTTACGTATCCTACTATTAAATAATAACACTTATTTTATAAAATATCTAGTACCATTTTCCATAAATTAGGCATAGTTTTTTCTTAAATCTACATAATTTAAGAAAACTTATAGCCCTATTTATGTAGGATTGGAGATAATATGAAAAATAAAATAAAAATTGCATTGTTTGTACTTTTAATAATATCTATTCTAGGTATTTCTTTTATTTACAAAGAAGAAGATAATAACCCAAAAGGAAAAAAACATAACAGTTTAGCGATAATGATAAAAGAGAATGAAAATGGGGAATATATAAAATCAAGTTCAAAAGATATACCCAAAGGAAATTATATATTAAATTATGAAAAAAGTTATTGTAAGAATAATGGTAAAATAGGAAATTATGATAATGTAACCGGAAAAGTTAGTTTTTCATTTATAGGAAGTGATAGCTGTTTTTTATTTTTTGACTATAATTATAAAAATATTATTAGAAATGGTTATGAGGCTATTTTGATAGATAATGTAAATGATGCAAAAACTGTAGAGCAAGCAAAAAATACAATTTTACAAAAAACAAAACCTAATTTTTCTGCTGTTTCTTCTACAAATGATGGTTTATTTGCAATGGAAGATGATTTAGGAACTTCATTTTATTTTAGAGGTGCTGTTGATAATAATTGGGTAGTGTTTGGTAAAGATAAAAATGAAAAAGATATGTATTGGAGAATAATAAGAATAAATGGTGATAATTCTATTAGAATGATTTATACTGGAACGACTCCTCCAACAAGTAGTACAGCGACAGTAATGACTGGAGAGGATACTCATATTCGTAATTATTCTTATAATGGAATTAGTGATAGTTCGATATATTCTGGTTATATGTACTCTCCTAATGTACAGTTTGGAAATGCAACACCAAGTTACATAAAACATTGTGTAGAAGATTGGTTTTCTCAAACATCCTTAGTTGGAAATCCTAATATAGAAAATAACCAAATATATTGTAATGATCGAAGCGTTATTGACGGAACTTGGTCATTTTCTAGTAACATAAATTATGCTTCTTATACTAGAATAGCAAATAAAAAAAATCCGGTACTTACGTGTTCTAATTATAATGATAAATTTACATACGAAAATAGTTCTATTGGAAATAAAAAATCAAAGTATCCTGTAGGCCTCATAACTGCAGATGAAGTAGCAATAGCTGGAAATATATTATTTATTATGAATAAAAAATCGTATTTATATACTAATCAAGATTATTGGGTTGGAACACCATTAAGTTTTCGTGATAGTAATGCTTATTCATTTGCTTTTCTTAGTGATGGCTATTTAAATAGCCGTAATGTTACTTCTAGTATTGGTGTAAGACCTGTTATAAGTTTATCATCTAATGTTAAGTTGCACGGAAATGGAACATGGCAAAACCCTTATAAAGTTGCAGAAAACGAAAATCCAGTTATATCTCAATTAAACTTGAATGAAAACGTTATTACTGCATCTTTTACAGATGATAAAGGGTTATCTGGATATGCTATATCCACAAGTAATACAGTAACACCTACTAATTGGGAAAAAATTAATGGAAAGACTTATGATTTAAATATTTCATTAACTACTGATGGAACATATTATTTATGGGTAAAAGATACAGATGGTAATACAACAGTATCAGAACCAATTATAATAGTTCAAAAAGGATGGCAAACAATACTTGCAAATAGTAAAATTAATGAAACAACACCTGATTTTAATCAAATCTCAACAACTAATGAAGGATTATTTAAAGCCCAAGATGATTTAGGTACATCATACTATTTCAGGGGTGCTGTTGATAATAACTGGGTAAAATTCGGTAAAGACAGTACTGGAACTGATATGTACTGGAGAATAATAAGAATAAATGGAGATGGTTCAATAAGAATGATATACTCAGGAACAACTGCTCCTACAGAAAGTACTAAAGTAGTAATGACTGGAGAAAGTACAAGTATTGGTAAAAGCAAATTTAGTGATGGAAAGAATTCCTCAATATATGTTGGATATCAATATGTTGACAATAAACAGTTTGGATATGGAAAATGTGATGGTTCCAATGCAAGCTGTAGGATAGATAGAAGTACAACTATTTATAACAGTTCATTAAAACAAGCTATTGATAAATGGTATATAACAACAACACTATATACAGATGAAAGTACAAAAAATATAGTTTCAGATTCAATATTTTGCAATGATCGAAGTGTTACAGAAGGAAGTTGGACTTCAAGTGGAAATATGTCACCAGTATATTATTCACCTAGAACTAGATTAGAAACTAATAAAATTCCAATACTAACTTGTCCTAATATAGAAGATATGTTTACAATTAATAACATTACTCTAAAAAATAATGAAATTGGCGGAAATGGTGCTTTAACGTATTCTGTTAGTGCTATAACAGCAGATGAAGTAGCAATGGCAGGGGGTGTAATGAAATTGAACAATACATCTTTTTACCTATATTCTGGAATTACTTATTGGACGTTATCACCAATTGCATATCATACTTCTACCAGTAATGTTTTTAATGTTGAGTCTACTGGGAAACTTAATGCAAATATTTCTGGACAATATTATGGTATACGACCAGTAATAAATTTATCTAAGGATGTTAAACTATCTGGTAATGGAACATGGAATAATGTTTATGAGGTAGTAAATTAAATATAACTTTACACTCTTTACATCCATAAATTAAAAATATTAAAAAAATACTTTAAATTTTAATTAAATATTGCTACAATATTTTTATGAAAGAAGTGATTTTATGTTAAATGATATTATTACATTTTTAAAAAGTTTAGCATTTATAGATTATGTATTTTTCTTTACTGTGGTATTTTTAATTATACTTGTGGTATCTTTAATATATTTTATAAAGATAAACAGTAATGAAACTGATGAACTAACTGATAATTTAGTTTTAAATGAGATTGAAAATGTCAATAAAAATAAAGATGTAAAAGATCCGGAACTAAATGAAATAGCAACTGCCTTAAAAAATATTAAACCAATAGATTTTACACCATATGAAAAAGAAGAGGAAGAAAAAGCTATAATAAGTTATGATGAACTTTTATCAAATACTGGACAATATGAACTAAATTATTTAAATGAAGAAAAAAATGGTGATGTTCTTGTTAAGACTGTAGATTTAAATAATTTAATCAATGTAAAGAAAAGTGAACCAATAAAAATGGAAGTTCATTTAATGAGTTTAAGAAAGGAAGAAGAGTTTTTAAAAACTTTGAAAGAACTTTCAAAATCATTAAATTAAGGGGGATATATGAAATTTAATATAATTACACTTGGATGTAAAGTAAATAGTTATGAAAGTAATTTTATGAAGGAAGCCTTAGTTAAAAACGGGTTTTCTTTTTGCAATTTAAATGAAAAATGCGATATTTTAATTTTAAATACTTGTACAGTTACTGATACCTCAGATAAAAAGAGTTTAAAAGAGGTTCGTAGACTTAAAAGAGAAAATCCTAATGCAATACTTGTGGTATGTGGATGTTCTGTCCAAAATGATAAAACTAAGTATGATAATCTAGGTATAAATATTTTAATGGGTAATATTAATAAAAGTAATATAGTAAGCATTATTGAAAAGTATCTTGATGATAAAACACCAGTAGAGTATGTAGCTAAAACTCGTGATTTACCTTTTGAAAATATGGAAGTTGATATATCAGATCACACAAGAGCATATATTAAAATCGAAGATGGTTGCGATAACTTTTGTTCATACTGTATTATACCTTTTGTAAGAGGTAAAAAAAGAAGTAAAGATTTTTCATTAGTTTTAAGGGAAGTACAGCATCTTGCAAATAATGGTTATAAAGAAATTGTTTTAACTGGTATTGACACCGGAGGTTATGAGTCAAATGGTAAAGATTTAACTGATTTAATTTGTGAAATGAGCAAAATAAATGGTATAGAAAGAATAAGACAATCAAGTATAGAAATAACTCAAATAAATGATAAGTTTATCGAAGAACTTAAAAATAATAAAAAAATATGTGATCATATTCATATTCCACTTCAGTCAGGAAGTGATAGTATCTTAAAATTAATGAATAGAAAATATGATTTAAAATATTTTTTTGATAAAATAGATATGATAAGAAGTGTAAGACCAGATATATCTATTACCACTGATGTAATTGTAGGTTTCCCTGGTGAAACTGAAGAAATGTTTTTAGAAACTATGCAAACTTGTAAAAAGGTAAATTTTTCTAAAATTCATGCATTTCCTTATTCTGAAAGAAAAGGAACAAAAGCAAGTATGATGGATGGAAAAGTACCTGAAAGTGTTAAACACGAAAGAGTTAAAAAATTACTTGAATTATCTGATAGTTTAGAAAAATCATATTATGATAAATTTAAAGGAAAAAAACTTGATGTTTTAATCGAAGAGGTATCAGAATCTGGCTCTAAAGGACATACATCAAATTATTTAATGGTTCACACAAATGAAAAATTACAAAAAGGAGAAATATATAATTTAATAGTTTAATGGAAAAGTATATAATAGGTAAATTTAAAAAGATTATTTATGAAAATAAAGAAAGTAACTTTGTTGTTACTCTTTTTAAAGTTGAGGATACTGATGATACTTTTATTAAAGAAAATATGGCTAGTTTAATTCACGTAACAGGCATTTTACCTAATATTAGACTTGATGTTAAATATAAAGTATATGGTAATACATTAAATCATCCTAAATATTCTTGGCAGTTTTCTGGGTATAGATTAAGTGCTGTTATGCCGACAACTGAAGAAGAAATAATTAAATTTTTAGAAAGTCCTTTTGTCGAAGGCTGCTCTAAAGTATTTGCCAAAAGAATTGTGGATACTTATGGAGTAAATTCAATTAAAATTATTAAGGAAGATATAAATAATTTATTTAATATTAAAGGAATGACTACTTTAAAAGCATCAAAAATATATGGAAGTTTAATTAAATATGAAAAAGATGATGAAATAATAAAAAAACTTACTTCTTATGGTTTTTCTTATGAACAAGCAGCCAAAGCAATTAATAAACATTATAC
Source organism: Mycoplasma sp. CAG:472 (assembly GCA_000437315.1). Classification (GTDB taxonomy): domain Bacteria; phylum Bacillota_I; class Bacilli_A; order RF39; family UBA660; genus UBA6448. The sequence continues at coordinate 7,625 of FR899394.1, read as the reverse complement.
AGATATTTCTCCGATTATCGAAGGTAATTTATATTTAATGAAAGATATATTTGATTTTAAATTTTTAGATGATTTATATAAAAGAAATATTTCTAAAGATGATAATTTAAGATGTAAAGAATGTCTTTTAAATACTTTTGTTGATATATCATTTACCGAAGGATGTACATATTCCTATAAAGAAGATATTTATAAATATTTAAGATCTATTTATGAAATAAATCTTGATAGTGAGGATTTTGATAATATATTATCTTCTTTAGTACAAGAGAAAAGTATTATAAAAGATGGAAGTAGATATTATTTAAAAAAATATTATGATGAAGAAAAAGATATTGCAAGATACTTATATTTAATAGATAAGCAAAAAAAGAAAGAATATCCATCGCTTTTAGATAAAATAAAAGATATTGAAAAAGAAACTGGTAAAGAGTATTCACCTGAACAAATAAAGGCTATTGAAAATAGTTTAAAAGAAAATATATCTATTATTTCTGGTGGACCTGGTACTGGTAAAACTACTATAATTAATGCTATTGTAAAACTTTTTATTAAAGAAAATAAATATAATAAAGAGGAAGTTGTTAGTAATATAATATTACTTGCTCCAACAGGTAAAGCCGCTAAAAAGTTAAGTTTATCTACAGGTCTTGGTGCTCAAACAATACATAGACTTTTAAGATGGCATAAAGAGGAAGATTCTTTTGAATTTAATGAACATAATAAACTTTTTCATAAACTTGTTATTGTTGATGAATGCTCTATGATTGATGTATCTCTTATGAAAGCTCTTCTTTGTGCATATAATTCAAATATAAAACTTGTTTTAGTCGGAGATATTTATCAGCTTCCTTCAGTAGGACCTGGTCTTGTACTTCATGATTTAATAGAAAGTGATTTATTTTCCTTTAATATGCTTTCAACTATTTATAGACAAAGTGATAACTCTTATATACCTTTTTTAGCAAAGGATATTAAAGCTCAAAATCTCGAAGATGATTTTACTTCCAAAAGAGATGATTATTCATTTATAATTACAAGCGAGGATAAAATACTTGAAACAGTTATTAAATGTGTAAATTATGGTTTAACAAAGGGTATTGATGAAACTAAAATGCAAGTTTTAGCTCCAATGTATAAAGGTATAAATGGAATAGATAATTTAAATAAATATTTAGAAAAAGTTTATAATAAAGAAAAAAATTTATTCGAAGTTAAATATGGAGATAAAATTTATAGAGTAGGTGACAAAGTACTACAACTTGTAAATGATTCAGACAATAATGTATTTAACGGTGATATTGGTAAAATAACTAATATTTATACAGGTAGTGATGATAAATTAAAAATATCTATTGACTTTGATGGGAATCTTGTATTTTATGAAAAAAAAGATTTAAAAAATATTACTCTTGCTTATGCAATTACAATACATAAAAGTCAAGGTAGTGAATTTGAACATGTTATTATGCCCCTTAGTAAAGATTACTCTATAATGCTTTATAATAAACTTATTTATACTGGTGTATCACGTGCTAAAAAAAGCCTTACTATAATTGGTGATCCTTCTTCATTTATAAGGGCTGTTTCAAATAATTATTCTAAAGAAAGAAGAACTTCTTTAAAAGAATTTTTACAAAGTAATTATGATATATAAAAAGTGGCTGTTTAAAAATTAATACTTTAATTTTTAAACAGCCACTTTTTCTATTAATTGAATGTATAAATAATAAAATAAATTCCATACTATTGATAGAGGTGTTAAATGAAAAAAGTCGGATATATGATGCTAGGTATGGCATTATCTGGAATGGGTATTGGTGCATATATGTATTTAGGTAATAACAAAAGTAAAAAATCTAAAATGAAAAATATGTATACATTATCAAGTAATAATTAGAGTGCTTAAGCATTCTTTTTATTATATTGCATAAAATATATTAGGTGATTATTTTGGATAATAAATTTTGGGGAAAAGTAAAAAATAAAACTAATGTAGATAAGGATACTATAATTGAACTTGCTAAAAAACTATCAAATGGAAATATGAAAGATGAAAAAACTTTAAATGAAGTAATTGATACTTTATCGGGAATAACTGGAAAACCAGTAAGTGATGAAAAAAGAAAAAAAATAATTGATAAAATAGTTAGTGATAAAGTTCCTAAAAATGTAGACAAAATGTTTTAAAAATATTTTGTTTTTTTATGTTAGTATGTTATACTACTTAGTAGGAGATGAGAAAATGAAAGTACCTTTTAAGGCAGGAAATATTTTAATTCCAAAAAACGTTGATATGCATAAATGGAGTGTAGTTGCATGTGATCAATATACATCTGAACCAAAATATTGGGAAGAAGTAGAAAGTATTGTTGGAGATGCTCCTTCAACACTTAGAATAACACTACCAGAAATTTATTTAAATGATGCAAATGTTGAGGAAAGAATTAAAAAAATTAATGAAACAATGACTGAGTATCTAAATGAAGATATATTTACAAACCTTGATGATTCAATGATATATCTTGAAAGAACTCAAAGTGATGGAAAAGTAAGAGAGGGTATAATGGGTATTGTAGACCTTGAGGATTATTCTTATGAAAAAGGTTCCCAAACTCTTATTAGAGCTACAGAAAAGACTGTAATTGAACGTATACCACCAAGAATGAAAGTTAGAGAAAATGCATCTTTAGAGCTTCCACACATTATGATTTTAATTGATGATGAAAAGAAAAATATTATTGAAAGTTTAAAAAATAAAGTTACTACACAAGATATTGTATATGACTTTGATTTAATGCAAAATGGTGGACATATTAAAGGCTATAAACTAAATCAAAATATTCAAAATGAAATTATTTCAGGTTTAGAGGCTTTAGCAGATAAAGATTATTTTGAAAACAAATATAATGTTACTGATAAAGGTGTATTACTTTTTGCTATGGGTGATGGTAATCATTCACTTGCTACCGCTAAGGCATGCTATGAAAAAATAAAGGAAACTATGGGTGATGCTGCTTTAGAAAGTCCTGCAAGATATGCACTTGTTGAACTTGTAAACCTTCATAGTAGTGCTCTTGAATTTGAGGCAATTCATAGAGTAATATTTGATACTGACGTAACAGATTTAATTAAAAATTTATATGAATATTATAATATTAATGAAGAAGGTAATGGTCAAAAATTTGAACTTATTACAAAAGATATGGATAAAGTTTTATATATTGAAAATCCAAAATCAAATATTGCAGTTGGTTCTATTCAAATGTTCTTAGATGATTATTTATTAAGCCATAAAGGTAATATTGATTATATTCATGGTGATGATGTAACAAAAGATTTTGGTTCTAAAGAAGGTAATGTTGGTATAATTTTTGATGCTATGGCAAAAGAAGATTTATTTAAAACAGTTATTTTAGATGGTGCTCTTCCTAGAAAAACATTTAGTATGGGTCATAGTTATGATAAAAGATTCTATTTAGAAGCAAGAAAAATTAAATAATTAGGGTAATTCTCTAATTATTTTTTATTTATAAATTTAATAAATCATGGTATAATAAATGTGAAAGTTGGGGTAAAGTATGTATAATTATTATGAAAATATGGAAAAGGGGTTAGTATATTCTTATTATATAAGAATAGTAGATGAAATTAAACCTTATGAAAAAATAACTATTAAAAATATGATTGAGGAAGTTTTAAAACAGTATTCATATGAAAATTTTCTTTATTATTTATGTACCTCAAAAGAATTAGATTTTTTAAAAAAGATTCTTGATAAAAAAATTGATGAAGAAGATCATTTAAAATATTCTTTTGAAATAAAAACTTTAAATAATAAATTTATTTTTGATCAAGATAACTTTTGTATATTCAAAGAACAATTACAAAATGTAAAAAAAGCCGTTAGTTTATTTGAAACAAAAGGTGCTTTTTCTGATCATTATATCCCTGCAATAGGGGTTTTAAGACTACTTGGAGTGCTACCACTTGAACTATTTAAAAATTTGAATTATTCAGGTGATGATACTATTTCAAAAAAAGAAAAAGATGAAAGTTTTATAGCTTATATATCTAATCCACTTTTTAAATATTATTCATTTATATATAAAAATGAAGATAAAAAAGATTATATTTGCTATGATCCATATTATGAATTTGTTGATGAACTTATAGAAAATAGAAAAAATCATGAGAATATTGAGGCTATTAATCTAGGTAGTGATATTCTCGAAGAATTATTTTATTATGGTTTTCCAATTCATATTAAAAAAGTTAAAGAAATGTATGACTTTATAAACAAAAATATTCCTTATTTAATGGATTATGTTGATGAAGCAAGAGTATTATGTGATTATTCAGTAGTAGAAAGATTTATATCTGACGATAAAGTCAAAAATATTATTATTGAGGGATTAAATTTATGTCCAAGTTGTACATTATATGGATTAAGTCCAAAAGAATATAATGAAGTAAAACTAAAAGAAAAACTTTAAATGATAAAATGAGTAATGCATATCAAGTAAATGCTCATTTATCTAATGAGGATGCAGATGAGTTTTTTGATATATATTTTGCTCTTTTAGAGTATACAAATAATAAGTATAATATTAATGATTTAAAAAAAATATATAAAAAACTTCATTTAGATCAAGAAAAAGTTTTAGAAATATCTGATTATATGTTTGACCATCCAAATATAATTGATGAATTTATAAAAGAAAATCCATATAATTTTAGTGAAGAAGAAATTAATGTTACAAAAGATTTTAAAAAGCATGTTAAATCAAACTTTTTAATGATTGTAGGTTTTGATAAAGATTATACTAAAATTCTTGCTGAAGACGGAAAACTTTATATGGTAAAAGGTCTAAGAAGTAATATAGATAAAGTAGTTTCTAGAGAACTTATTCCTACACTTATTAGTACAACTCTTATTATGTTTAGGGGTACAATAGTTTACTGTGGATTACTTAAGTCAGCGGATATGTAGTATGATAACATGATTATTGAATCTATTTTACAAGAGTCTAATAAGGCAATTACTTATTATCATTTATAAATTTTAATAACTAGATTTTTCTAGTTATTTTTTTATGAAATTTATACTTTTTTTTATATTATTTTTGTGGTAATATTATAAAGTAGGTGATAGTAAATGGATATAGATTTAATTATAATTATTTTGTTAATAATACTAACAATAGTATTTTTTAGAAAGTTTAGTAATGTAGTTTATATAATATGTATTTTAGATATATTTTTAAGATTACTTGATATAATTGAAAGAATGCTTGGAGTGCCAGAGTTTTCCGCTCTTGTTAATAAATACTTTCATAATTCAATTTATCATATAATCGTGGCAAATACCTCAGGTATAATAGAAACTATTCTTATATGGCTTTATATAGCTATATATTGTGCATTTTTATATTATGTTATTAGAACATTTTTTAGAAAAAAGAAATAAGGTCCTATGGACTTTTTTTATTGAATGCTTTATAATACTTTAACAAGTGGGGGTATATAATGCATTATAATGATTTTGTTTATCATTTGTTTTTACATAAAGATTTAGATGAATATTTAATTAAATATAAAAAGTTCATAATAACTAATTTTCAAAGATTAATAAGAGAAAAGATTTTAGTTAGTTTTAATAATATAGATTATGTATTTAATTATTATGATGATTTTTATTATAAGTTTTTTATAGCAAAAATAATTAATGAAGAAAATATTAGAGTAGAGTATCTTTTAAAAATAGAATATAATAAAGTTTGTGATTATAGTAAAGATAAATATTTATATGATGCAATATTATCATTGAATGAAGATATTAATAAATTAAAATTAATTGATTTAGTTTTAGATAAGAAATTAAAATCTAAAATTTATATGTCTTTAAAAAATAAGGAACTAATTAAAAAAAATATAAAAAATTTAACGCATGAAGACGCCTTATCTTTTTTACTTTCACTTTCAGATGAAGAAAAAATAGAATATATTAATAAAGGTTATTACGTACCAATATTAATTTGCTCATTATCTATAGAAAATTTTTATAAAGAATTTGGTTTAATTTCCGATACCAATAAACTAGAGTGTATAGATAAAATTGAAATACCTTCGGTTAAATTCGAAATATTAAGTGAGTATAAAAACCTTTTTACAAAAGAGGCTTTAAATGCCTATATGTCAAGAATATATGTTGATACATTTGACAAAAATGTAAGAGAAAAAATTCAAAGATTTTTAAATAATGAAGCCTTTGATACTATTGTTTATAGTAATACATCATTAAACAAACAAAAGGATTTAAATGGGTTGAATCCACTTATCTATGATTTAAATTTAGCAAAAAATTATTCTATAGGACTAGAGTTAGAAACCTCTCATAAAGACTATTTAATGTTCTTAAATCTCTATAGAATTTTATCAGATTGGACTTTAAAAAATGAAACTACGGTTACAAATGGCGTTGAAATTAACTCTAATATCATGCATTATAATAAGAAATCATTAAGACAACTTTTATATGTATGTAACTTTTTAAATGACTATGGTTTTAAAATTAATGATGAATGCTCTAATCATATTCATATTGGTTTTGATGCCTTTAACAGTGTGAGAGAAGTAAAAACATTATTAGAACTATTTGCTAATAATGAAAATATTTTTTATATGATGGCAAATGAAAAAGAAACTCCTTTGAGAAAATATTATGCTAGTTATGCAAGACCAATTTCAGTTTATTTAGAAAATGCTATTTACTTACATAAATTAAGTGATACTAAAGATTTATTTGATTTTATGTATGAACTTAATTGCTGCCAAGAGGATCGTTTAGTGGCAATAAATTTTTCAAATGTCTTTTCATTTAGAAAAAATACAGTAGAGTTTAGAATGTCAAACGGTCAAACTAAATATGAAGAAATTCTTTTAAATATAGTTTTATATCTTAAACTCGTAGATACTGCAATTAAACATAAAAAAATAGATCCAAAATTATTTAATTATATAACAGATATTAATGTTCCCGAAGAAGAAAGAAAGTCATTAATATTAAGACTTTTATTCAAAGATAATCAAACTTTAATAGATAAATTTAATGAAAGATATGAAACAAATAACGAAATTAATTCAAAATTACAAAGAACTATTCATTATAATAGACAAGTTAGATTTTAATATAAAAATTAGCATAAAAATATGTTAATTTTTTTTATAAATTTAAAAAATACTAAAGATCTTACATAATCCTAGTATTTACCTTGTTCGCTTTTTCTCTTATTATGTAGATTTAAGAAAAAATATCCTTGTATTTACGTTACTTTCAATATAATTAAACCATTTTTTTATATATTTTTCAAGTACTTTTTAACGAAAAATAGAACTATGTTTTTCTTAAATCTACATAATTTAAGAAACATATTACTAGTATTTATGCTTGATGGAGTAGTTATGAATAAAAAAATAAAAATAGGGTTGTTCGTGTTTATTTTTATAGGAGCAATAGTATTAAATATTACTTATAAAAATAAAACTATTAAAACTAAAGGGCATAGTAATTTAGCAATAATGATTAAGGGTGATTCTGGAGAATATGTAAGTTCCAATGAAAT
>FR899393.1:39243-39466 GCA_000437315.1 Mycoplasma sp. CAG:472 | reverse complement strand
TGGTTTAAGATATGAAGGAGCAGATCCAAATAATTACATATGTTTAGATAATAAAACAAGTGGTGCATGTTCAAATAATTCATTATTATTTAGAATAATAGGATTATTTGATGAAGACACCTCAACTGATGGAACAACAAGTAGTGGTACAAAAAAACTATTAAAAGTAATAGATACAAATAACTATGGTGGAACAGATGGTAAAAAGTGGAATTCAGCAGGA
>FR899393.1:0-39184 GCA_000437315.1 Mycoplasma sp. CAG:472 | reverse complement strand
CATTAAAAACAGAATTAAATGGAACATACTTAACTACTTTGGTAGAAACTTCAAATGTAAATGGTAAATTATCTAGTGGAATAGCAAATGCAAAATGGCATTTAGGAGGGGCTAGTTCATCAAATTATAATACTTTAACAGCAGAAGGTATTTATAAAGAGGAAAGAAATGTAAGTGCGATATATAGTGGTAATCCAAGTAGTATATATGCAAAGGTAGGACTCATGTACCCAAGTGATTATGGATATGCAACAGTGGGAGGTACAAATATTAACAAGTCAGAATGTAGAACAAGAGATTTATATGATTGGGATGGCTCAATATACAGTGATTGTAGGAATAATGATTGGTTGTTTATATCACAAAATAATTTTGTCAATAACGTTGAATGGACAATTACTCCTCGTTCAGATACTTCTGGCAACGTTTTACATATACGTTCGACAGGAAATGTTAGTCATCAATATAATTATATTGATGTACCTAATTTTTATTGGGCTGCACGTCCAACATTTTATCTAGATTCTAGCATCCTAAAAATTGTTGGGGGGACAGGAACTAGTGATAACGCATATCGTATTGGTTAAAAATAGACATTAGTCTATTTTTTTTTATTTATCATAAACTTTAGTATGATTTCAATATTATGGACATTTTTAATTGTTATAGGAATTTTATATAGTTTTTTAACTGGGAATATAAATGTAATTAATGAAAGTATATTAACTAATGCAGATAAAGCCTTAAAATTAATATTAAGTTTATTTCCAACAATAGTATTATGGTCTGGAATAATGAAAATAGCGGAAAGTGCTGGAATGCTTACAAGGTTTGCTAAGTTTTTAAGACCAATCTTGTCTAAACTTTTTCCATCAGTTCCAAAAGATAATCCTTCACTTGGTTATATTGCATCCAATATTGCTGCGAATATGTTAGGACTTGGTAGTGCAGCAACACCGTTTGGATTAAAGGCAATGAGTGAACTTCAGAAGATAAATGATAAAAAAGATACTGCTTCAACACCAATGATAACTTTTTTAGTTTTAAATACTGCTGGAGTTACTATAATTCCCACAACAATAATTGCTATAAGACTTGCTTATAACAGTTTAAATCCTACAGAAATAATTGCTCCAGCATTAATATCAACGTCTTGCTCTTGTTTATCAGCAGTTTTAATTGATTATTTTATAAGGAGGAAACGAAGATGAAACTTTTTTCTATTATAGTTATTCCTTTATTTATTTTGTTTGTAGTTTTTTATGGCTATATCAAAAAAGTTGATGTGTATTCCTCCTTTTTAGAGGGTGCTAAAGAGGGAATGAAAATAGTTTATAATATTTTTCCTGCTGTACTTGCAATGGTTTTTGCAGTTAATATTTTTTTAGATAGTAATATACTTCCATTTTTATTAAAACCTATTACTAATATTTTAAATTTACCACCTGAAATACTTCCTATGGCTTTTTTAAGACCAATATCTGGTACAGCATCGATGAGTATAATGACTAAAATATTTGAAATATATGGGCCAGATACATATCCAGGAAGACTTGCAAGTGTACTTCAGGGGTGTACTGATACAACAATTTATGTAATTGCTCTTTATTATAGTAGCGTAAAAATAACTAAAAGTAGATATACTGTAGTAATAGGCCTTATAGCGGATTTAGTTGGACTTATTATGGCATTTGTTTTAACTAGGATTTTCTTTTGATGTATGATATAATTTTTGTGGTGAGAAATTTATGGAAAAAATTCAAAAAATAATAGCAAATAGGGGATATACATCAAGAAGAAAAGCTGAAGAGTTAATTATGCAAGGAAAAGTATATGTTGATGGTAAAAAAGCCTCTATTGGAGATAGAATAGATGAAAACGCTAATATTTCTATTGAGGGAAAAGAAATAGTTGGTACAAATAATAAAGTATATTTTCTTTTAAATAAACCAAGAGGAGTAGTTTCTACAGTAAGTGATGAAAAAGGTAGAAAAACTGTTGTTGATTTTATTGATACTGATGAAAGAATTTATCCAGTTGGAAGACTTGATTATGATACAACAGGGCTTTTAATACTTACAAATGATGGGGATCTTGCAAATAAGTTAACTCATCCTAAAAATAAAATAATTAAAACATATTTAGCAAAATGTGCTGGAATTATTACAAAAGAGCAAATTGATAAACTAAAAAAAGGTATTTATATTGATGATAGAAAAGTAGATATTATTGATTTTAAAGTTAAAAAAATAGATAAAGAAAAAAATGCAACATTTATTTCAATATCTATTATTGAAGGTAGAAACCATATTGTAAAAAGATTATTTGAAAGTATTGGCCTTTTAGTGGACAAACTTACAAGAACTCACTATGATTTTTTAGATTTAGGTAATTTAAAATCTGGTGAATATAGAACATTATCAATTAAAGAGGTAAAAAAACTTTATCGAAATTAAAAAATAACCCCATGGGTTATCTTTTTTAGTTACATTCTTCGCAGTGACATCCTTCATCATCACAATGACAATCATGACAGTGACAATCTTCACAAGAACATTTATTTTCTTCTTCAGTAATTTTGATTGCATTTACAGGACAAGAAGAAATAGCATTTTGTAAGTTTTCACTTTCAAGATTTTCTTGTGAAATAGCTTCAGAAAGGCCATCTTCATTAAAGTCAAAATGCTCACTATCAATAGCTACGCAAGCACCACAACCAATACATTTTTCATCATCAACAATTATTTTTTTCATTTATTCCTCCTTTTTCATTATAACATGTATTTGAAAAAATATGTAAAAAATTTGACAAATATTAAAAATATGATAAAATATAACCTCGTCAAAAGGGGAAAGACTATGAAAGTATATAGAATTGCAAATAGATTAGAAATAGATAAATTTTTAGAAAATAAATCATTTAGTAATGTTGGAAGTACATTTAATGAGACTTGTAAAAATAATTCTCATCATTACAAGAAAAATACTTTTTATATGCATTTTTTTGATAGTAAAGATGATATATTTTATTTTAATAGTCCTTTGAAAAGATTTTTATGTACATATAATATTCCTAATGAAGTAACTAACGGATATCTAGGACTTGGAAAATATATTTCTAAATATGATTCAAGTAAAGAAGATTATGTTTTAGAATATGCTATTCCAAGTAAATTAATTAAATTAGAATATTTAGAAAGCATTGAAGTTTTACCAGTAAGTTATACATTTAAAGATTTTTTACAAAATGAAGACTATAATAGTCAGATGATTTATAGTAAAGAAGACACAAATTTATTAAAAATGTAATAATTTAACTTTAATAAGTTAAAAAATTATGGTATCATTAAATAGTAGAGGTGTTTTAGTATGGATGAATATGGACAAAAAATTCCAAGTAGAGCTTCGAGAAATCAAGAACTATATAAAGAAATTAGTAAAACAGAGCTTGATAATTATGAAGTTAGAAGTAATGAGGCCGTAATTGGAGATAATAAGGGTAGTATTGATGTAGAAAAAATTAAAAGTATATTAGATACTCATTATAAAGATGCTCCCAAAAGAAGAAGTATTGCTATTGAAGATGAAGAAATTGTTAAGACTAAAGCCGAAGAAACTAAAGAATATGATATTAATGTAATTTTGGATAAAGCTAGAGAAGTTAAAGAAGATGATTATGAAAAAGAAAGAAATAAAAAACTTCGTAATACAGGATTTGATATATTAAATAGTTTAGACTTTAATGAAGAAAAAGAGGAAAGCAGTCATAAAGTAAGTGATAAAACAGCTGAAGAACTTGCAAATTTAATTAATACAATTTCAATAAATGAAAAAGCTATTAAAAAAGCGAGTGAAGAAAGTGATCCTCTTGCACTACTCGAGGATTTAAAAGGTAGTGATAATACTGAGGTTATCGAAGGAATTCATGATGATAATGAAAAAACAAAAGAAACTGTTTTCGAAGAAATTAATAGTAATGAAGTAAAAGAAAATACAACATCATTAGATAAATCATTTTTTACAGAATCTACAAAGTTTAAGAAAGAAGATTTTGATGACTTTTCTGATATTGAAGATAGTAAATCATCAGTATTTGTAAAAATAATCATAGTTTTATTAATACTTGCTTTTGTAGCAGGAATAGTTATTTTAGTAAAATCATTTTTATAACATATAATTTAGTATGAAATTAAAAGAAAGACTTAAAAGAAAATATTATATTTTGATAACCTTTTTAATAAGTCTTTTTTTGTTTATTATAATTTTTAGTTTATATAGTAAAAAACTAAATCCTAAATTAAATGATTATATTGATTTTTTAGTTAAGGATGAAATATATAAGAAAGTTATTAAAAGTAATAATTTTATAACTAATGAAGAAGTTAATGATATTTTATATATTGATAAAAATAAAAGTAATGAAATAGTTTATTTAGATTATGATATAGATAAAACATATAAATTATTAAATAAATACATTGATAGTTTAAAAAAAGATAATTCTAAAAGTAAGATTTTAACAGTACCTTTTTTTATAGCAAGTGATAATATTATTATTTCTTCGTTAGGTCCAAAAATAAAATTTAAATATGAAATAATAGATAATGTAAAAGGGAAAATTAAAACAAAAGTCACTGATTTTGGAGTTAATAATGCTCTTGTAGAAATGTATTTTGAACTTGAAATTGGGTATTTAGTTGTTATTCCCATGAATAAAAAAGAAAGCGTTTTAAAAACAGAAATCTTAATCTCTTCGAAAATTATTAATGGAAAAGTACCAACATTTTATGGAAAAAATATCTTTAAAGAAAGTGGTGTAAGTACTTCCAATTAAAAAAAAACTATGCTATACTTAATAATAGGTGAGAGTATGAAAAATGGTGTGTTTATTAGCGAAGCATTTACTAGTGTAATTAATGATTATTTAAAGGGTAAGTCACATCCTGAGGGCGTAACATATAATACTTTTTTAGTTGTTGTAATAAGACTTCTTACACTAATTTATGATGAACTAGATATATTAAATCCTTTTTATTTAAATAATGAGCAAGCTTTAAATGATAACTTAGAAAAGTATGGATATTCATATAATAATATTTGTACATTTAAAAGAGCCTTTAACCATTTTTATGAAAAAGAAAATTCTGAAGACTTTATTAATATACAAAAAATGCTAATAGATATGTTTGCTCTTAAGAAAAAAAGTATGGATTTAAAAGAAAGTGAAATAGATAGTTTTAAAGATTTATTATATACAGTAAAGTCACCTAATCCATTAATAACATCTTATAACTTTTTAATGGCAAAAGATGTTAATGAAATAGAAAATTATTTTGAAAAAATAGTTAAAGAAAATGTTTATAAAAAGAAAGAAAGAGAAAAGAAAAAATTAAATATTGATGCATATGAAATTTTGAAATATTCTTTAGAGGATATTAATAAAATGGATGCTGATCAGCTTGATGAAGTAAATAAAAAGGTATATAATTATTTTGATATTAATGAAAATGCAATTAATAAAGATTATTTACTTGATAAGGCAGTATTTGATTTTAATAATCCAAAACCATCACTTTCCACAGGTAATGGATATGTAGATATTTTATTAATACTTTCTATAGTGGTAACACTAGGACTAGTAATATTCTTATTAACAATATTTGTTTTTTAGGGGGATAAATGAAAATAACAATTAATAATAAAACATATGAAGTAATAAAAAATGAAAAAGATGCAATAGATGAAGAAGTTTTAAAAGAGGCAATAACTGAATACTTTGAAAATTTTGATTTTATAGTGGGTGATTGGGCTTATGGAAAACTTCGCTTAAAAGGTTTTAACGATAAATCAAATAAAAATTTTAAACCAATTAATGATATAAAAAATGTTGATAATTATATTAAAAAATATTGTGCATATGGTTGTAGATATTTTATTTTAAAAGTTATTGAAAAAAATTAATGATTTTGTTATAATTTAATTATCATATGAAGGGATTGATATAGATGAGTAAGATTAGGGTAAATTTAACAAGTGGAAATGTTTTTGAAAAACCATTAGTAACTTGTTTTCAAGGAACAAGTGCAAACTATGTTGTTTTTGATAATGAAATGAATGGTTCAATGGGACTTCCAATTATTTGTATAAGTAAATTAAATGGAAATAGATTAGAAAAGATTTTTGATCAAAGTGAATGGGCAAGTGTAAAAGAAAGTTTAAAATCAATTATAAGTGGTTCAACTCTTATGTATTTAGAGGTTCCAGAAAATTTAAGCGCACAAGATGATTTCTTTACACAACTTACTTTGCCTGTTGCATCATTTGATGTATTAAAAAGAAGTTATAATCCTCCGAAACCTGAACCAGAGGTAATGCCTGCACCACAACCTGAAGTAGCTCAAGCACCTGTTCAATCTGCTCCAGAGGTTATGGAAACGCCAGCACCTCCGGTAATGGATGGACCAATATCTTTTGGCGGTATGAATACTGTAAATACAGCTCCAGTTATGAATAGTAATCCAGCACCACAAATGATGGGAAATAGTGATATGTTAGGTCAAACAAATACTATGGCAATGCCAAATGAGATGGCCTCAATGAATAATCCTATGCCAAATGTAAATAATCAAATGCCAAATCCACAACCAAATTCAAACATAAATTATGCAGATTTAAAAGAAACATTTATGAAATCTTGTGAAAATATGTTTGATGCTTTAGTAAAAAGATTTGAAAATAAATAACTTTCATAAAATTGAAAGTTTTTTTATATATTATAATATGAAAGATTTAATAGAGTATTATTATAATTTAGTAATTGATAAACTTTTTATCGAGGATGATAAGTATCATTTTATTTTAAATAACCATGATTTTTATTTTGTATATTTTTCTAGAACTAAAGAGGATCTCGATGATATTTTGTTTGTTTCAAATGAATTAAAACAAAAGGGTATAAATGTTCATAATATTAAGTTAAATATTAATAATAGTTATTTAACAAAGGTTGATGGACTTGATTATGTTTTACTCGAAGTATTTAATAAAGATGAAATAATAGATATATTTAGTATAAATAATTATAATAAGAAGCTTTCATTAAATGGTATAAAAAGTAATCTTTATCGTAATAATTGGGCTTATTTATGGAGTGTAAAAGTAGATTATATAGAAGGCCAATTAAATGAGATTCAGTATGATAAAATAATTGATAATTCAATAGATTATTATATTGGTCTTTCAGAAAATGCTATATACTATGTTAATAATGTAAATTCAAAATATAGTATGTCATCTTTAGATAAAATAGTTTTATCAAGAAAAAGGATTATTAGTCCAAATTATAGTTTAAATTATTTTAATCCACTTTCATTTATATTCGATTTAGAGGTTCGCGATATAACTGAGTATATTAAATCAACTTTTTTTGATAATGGTGATGCTTATCTTGATTTAGAGTCTTATTTAAAAAGTACTAAACTTACAATATATTCATATAATATGCTTTTTGCAAGACTACTTTTTCCATCATATTATTTTGATATTTATGAAAAAGTTGTTAATAAAGATGTCTCATCAGAAAAACTATTAAAAATAATAAATAAGGCAAATGAATATGAAATTTTTTTAAAAAAAGCATATGTTTTAATATCAACATATGCTCCCTTAGAAAATATTGAGTGGCTTAAAAATTAACATTTATAATGCCTTTGATATCAGGAATTTCCTCCTTAAAAAAGTTAAGAAGATTCTCATTAATTGTATTATCTTGATATAAACAATTTGCACAAGCACCATAAAGTTTAATATAGATATAACCATCTTCATATTTAACAAATTCAATGTCGCCACCATCCATATTTAAATAGGGACGAACTTTTTCAATAACATTTAAAATCTTTTCTTCCATATAAATCACTACATTATTATAGCATTTTTTTTGAAAATATGGTAGAATTTTGTTTGTGAGGAATAGTTTATGGCAGAATACAGAACGGGTAGTATCGTTAAATGCCAAGTAACTGGAATAGAGAAGTATGGAGCTTTTGTAAATATTGATGGTATTTATAGTGGTCTTATTCATATTTCTGAAATATCAAATGGTTTTGTAAAAGATATTAATGACTTTTTACAAATTGGTGAAATTATTTATACACAAATATTAGATGTAGATGAGGAAAATAATAGGCTTAAATTATCTATAAAAAATATAAATTATAAATCAAATACAAAAAGTAAAGTTAAGGAATCTAGACTTGGATTTTTACCTTTAAAAAATCATTTAAATACTTGGATTAGTGAAAAACTATCCGAAATAAATAAGAATAATCAAAAGTAGGTTATTCTTTTTTTATTTATAACATAAAAAAAACTTCCATAGGGAAGTAATTTTCAAATGGTGCCCGAGGCCTGTCCTGGACCATATCTAATAAGTAAATTAGATTATATTATTGAAAA
This sequence comes from Mycoplasma sp. CAG:472, assembly GCA_000437315.1. GTDB lineage: Bacteria > Bacillota_I > Bacilli_A > RF39 > UBA660 > UBA6448. The sequence continues at coordinate 30,727 of FR899393.1, read as the reverse complement.
GTCTAATGAAATAATTAATTCACCAAAAGAGGAACCAAAATTTGAAATAGGAGATAAAGTTAAACCTTTAAAACTTATTAACTACAATGGTACACCACTTGTTCAATATGATGAAACATATATAATTATTGAAATTAATGGCGATAGAGTAGTTTTAGGTGTTCCTAGAGGACCAAAAGGTATATTAGAGATTTGGGCTGCAATGAATATCAATGATATCGAAAAGATATAGTTAGTTGTATATTCAAAGAGTTTGGAATAGATTTAATGTCTACATCCAAACTCTTTTTTTATGCCATAATTCGACACTTTATTTACATATAATATAGTATTATAACTTCACAAAGGAGGTAATTATACTTGACAAAAATAAAAAATATATTAGAATATCTAATTGCATCGGTGAAAAGAATGTGGTATGATTTAGGTAATAGAAGGGTGATGGAAAAGATGAGGACAAAGTATAATGCAATGGACATTGCACAATGGTTTTTATGGTATAATGATTATCAAAAAAATGTTCAATTAGATGCTGATGATATTTATGATGTCTATGAAGGAATAACTCATTTAAAAGTTCAAAAATTATTGTATTACGCTGAAGGAGTTTATTCTGCAGTAACCGATAATGATATTTTTAAAGAAAAAATAATGGCGTGGCCTCATGGCCCTGTGGTAGTTGAAGTTTATGAAAAATTTTCTATAAATGGAAGTAAAGAATTAGAGTTTGATAATACTTATTGGAAAAAAATTCAACAAATAAATAATGATAATGATATTCTAAATATACTAAAATTGGTTTATGAAAGCTACGCAGGTTACACAGCTTGGCAATTGCGTGAAAAAACCCATATAGCGGGAGGACCATGGCAAATTACTGTTGATACAAAAGGTATGCAAAAAGAAATAGATAAAAAGTTAATAAAGACATATTTTAAAAACAATATAGTTAGGGTTAATGACTGATAATATTAAAATTCTTGATTCTCATAGTCAAGTTAAGTATTGTAATAATTGCAATCCCAAAAAGTATCTAACATTTAATTTTTCTTATATATCACATGAAAATCCCAAAAAACCCAACTCACAAGATGTTATTAAGTTATGGGAACGAATGAAATGGATGAGCTCAGAACCAATCTATGTTATGGTTCATAATCATGGCAAAGACAAAACAAAGTGGTTTGAATCATTACCAATCAGTCAAATAAGAAAGGAAGTACCTAAGGCATTTAGAGAGGATTTTCCTACTGAAACAAATGAAAAATATCAAGTGATGAGAGTTTATTCTGCTGGGTCACCATCTGGAACGGCAAATCCTAGAATAATTGGTATGATAAAACATAATATATTTTATGTATTCTTTCTTGATTGGAAAGGCGAATTATATAATCACGGAAGATAATAAAAAAGATAAGTTACCTCTAAAACTTATCCTTTTTTTATGTTATAATCTTCCCATTTCTTTTTCGTGCTTGTTAGCCTTGTCAATTAAAATGGGTTGCCATTTTTTCTTATTACTATGTACAACTCTATGGCAATCTTCACATAATACAATTATATTTCCAAGATATGTTTTTCTTCCACAAGCACCATATCTAATATGATGTCTATGTAAGAAACTAGTAGATCCACATATATGACAATATGGTTCTTCTTCAGTTATTAATTCATATATTTTCTTTTCTTCTTTAGTTATAATAATATGACTGAAAACATTTATAAATAAAAAAATAATGGTAATTTTAATGGTATTTTTTTATAAAAACCAGTAATTACCACATCAAAATTAAAATTAATGGTGCCCGAGGCCGGACTTGAACCGGCACGGGTTTTAATGCCCGCAGGATTTTAAGTCCTGTGCGTCTACCTATTCCGCCACTCGGGCAGGCACTGTCTTAATTAATAAGACTTCTTAATTATAACTTTTTTTTTAAGTAAGTGCAATACTTTTTTGCTAAAAATTTATTTTTTGTATGAATAATATGTGAAAATGTCTCTATTTTTTTACTGAAATTATGTATTTATACTAAAAAGTTATAAAATATATTAATTTTTTTCAAAAGTTAATTGACATTTGAAAATAGTTTATGCTATAATCAAATTGCGCTTGAAGAAATGGAGGAATACCCAAGTCCGGTTGAAGGGACTGGTCTTGAAAACCAGGAGGTCGGGTGACCGGCGCAGGGGTTCGAATCCCTTTTCCTCCGCCAATTTAAAATTTATATCGCGGGATGGTAGCAGTCTGGTAGCTCGTCGGGCTCATAACCCGAAGGTCGTAGGTTCAAATCCTTCTCCCGCAACCAATGGTTCCATAGTGTAGCGGCCTATCACGCTTGCCTGTCACGCAAGAGATCACGGGTTCAAATCCCGTTGGAACCGCCATTTGGCTTCATAGCTCAGTCGGTAGAGCAGAGGACTGAAAATCCTTGTGTCGCTGGTTCAATTCCCGCTGGAGCCACCAGAAAAACAAATAATTCCCCAATGATGGGGTTTTTTATTTTGTTAAACATATTTTAAAACATACTTTTAAATGATTTTTCCTCATTCAATACAAAAAACTTTGAATAACAAAATTTATATAGTATAATAGTAATTATTAATTGGAGGGTTTAGTAATGAATTTAGAAAATGCAAAAGGGGAATTAGTAAAAAGATATAAATACTTATATGGCAATGCTTTTTTAATTTTAGCTCCATATATGTATGAGGAAACTAGCGAAGAACTTGTAAAAAGATTAAAAGAGCAGCAAATAAAGTTTGGTAATATTTTTGCAGATAAACCACTAATATATTTAAATATAAGTAAATTAGATGGAATAAATTCATTATTCGAAGAATTTCTATTATCTGATATACCTATGGAAGAAAGTAAACTTTATCAATTATTACAAAGTAAAAAAAATAATAAAGAATATTTAGAACAAGTAAGCTATGGTCTAGCGTTATTAGAAAAAGAAAATGCTGATAAAAGATCATTTCCTTATACAATAGATATATTTAAAATATTAAGTAAAACTTGTGATTATATTGAAGAACAATCTGGTGATTTAAATAATAAAAAAAATAAATTAAATGTACTTGATGAATATTATAGAATAGGAAGATACAAAAATAATGGAAAAATATATACAAGCGGAAGAAATTTAGACTTACACGATTGTGATTCACTTTCATTTATAATTGATAAAAATCCAAGAAAGCCATTAAGAGATAAAAATGATGTTGGTGTAAAAAATAATTCGTTTATAACCGCAATAGTAACTGCACCTCATTATGAAGATAATTTATCAATTTTTACTGAAAATGAAAAACAACAAGTATATTTAACTTATCATGATGAATTACCTTGTAATTTAGAAATCGCTTGTGCTTTAGAGGAAGTGTATATTCATACGTCAACTGATACTAGATTACAAAGACCAAAAAATACTGAACCTTGTGGAGAATATTTTACTATTAATGAAAATGAAATATTTGTTGATCCTAGTGATAGTTTATATAGATATTATCAAATGTGTCCTCATTGTGGTTATATAGTAAATATACCTAAAGAGATTTTATCTGATGGAATAAAAGAAAGAATAGAAGATAGATGCAGCAAAGATAATAAATTATTTAGAAAAATGTATCTTTATTCAGAACTATATAGTTTAGATAAGTCTTCCACAAAAGGACAAAAAAGAATATTACAAAAATAAAAGTAAAAATTTATAAAAAATCGTTTCTTGAACATATGAGAAACGATTTTTTTTATATTAAAAGTAAGACAAAATTAATGGTGCCGAATACAAGAATTGAACTTGTAGCTGATGCTTACCATGCATCTGTTTTGCCATTAAACTAATCCGGCATCAATATTATTTTATCATAAGTAATAGATTTATTCTATAAAAAATGTTATACTTATTATAATAAGAGGTGGATATATGAGAGAGTCAGTTGGGTCAACATGGATATTTTTAATAGCTATAACATTTACAATTATTTTTGCAGGTTTTTTAGTTATGGCATTAAGCTATTCAAGAACTTATAAAGAAAAAAATGAATTAACATCAATAATAGAGAAATATGAGGGATTAACTACTAAAACTATACATCATAAGAATATTGATGGGTCTATTAATGTTATGAATACATACCTTAGAAATAACAATTATAACCGAAAAGGATTTTGTCCGAAAATTGATTCAGAATATGGAGATACAGTTAATAAAATGTATGGATTTGATATTGATGGAACTCCAGAAACAGCTCAGAATGACAAAAGGTATGATTATTGTGTTCTTGCTATGACAAATTATGAAACTTGTAATACTATTTTTAGAGTAACAGTATTTTTTGATTTTAACTTACCAGTATTCGGAGATTTAGTTAAATTTAGAGTTTCTGGACAAACAAATGAAATTATGGATGCTTATATTATGGATGAGCAAACAAGATGTAAAAAATAAATATTTGTATTATAATTAAAAATTAGTTATAATATTTTTGGATGTGGATTATGGAAAATAAATTAAAACATATTGCAATTATAATGGATGGTAATGGCAGATGGGCCCAACAAAGAGGACTAAAAAGAAGTTTTGGCCATAAAAAGGGTGCTAATACATTAGAAAAAATAGCAACCCATATTAATAAAATTGGTGTTGATGTTTTAAGTGTATATGCTTTTTCTACGGATAATTTTAAAAGAAGTAAAGAAGAAGTAGACTATCTTATGAATCTATTTATTGATATGTTTAATAAAAAATTTACTAAACTAAAAGAAAAAGGAATTAAAGTAGTTTTTAGTGGTTCTAAAGAAGGTCTTAGAGAAGATGTCATATCATCAATGAATAACATTGTAAAGGAAACTCAAAATAATAAAGGAACAATACTTAATGTATGCCTTAATTATGGTGCTCAAGAAGAAATTATTAGAGCAAGTGAAAGATACCATGAAGATTTAGTAAATAATAAAGTTTCTAAAAATGAAATTAATAGAGATAATTTTTATAAATATTTAGATAATGAATTACCCGCTATTGATATTTTAATTCGTACTGGGGGAGAACATCGTTTAAGTAATTTTATGCTATATCAAATGACTTATGCAGAAATATTTTTTATAGACACATTATTTCCTGATTTAAAAACTAAAGAGATTGATGATATTATAAAATCATTTTTACATACTGATCGAAGATTCGGAGGACTAAATGAAAAGAAAACAAATAATTGATTTAATTACTGCAATAATACTTATTGTACTTGGAAGTATAATTTTACTTTTCCCATTACTAAAAATAGTTAATGTAAAATATATTTTTATGGGTGTACTTTCTTTTTATGGAATTATGAATTTATTAAAATTTATTTTAACTAATGAAGCAAAAGATTATGAAGGTTTATTTACATGTATTGTAAGTATGGTTACATTAATTTTACTTGGACTTATTGATACAAATATACCACTAAATTTAGCATTAACTTTATTTGTGTGGATAACAATGATGAGTTTAGTTAAATTAAAAAAATGTGATTATTATCATGATAGACATAAAGAAATCTATATTTTAAAAATAATAACTTTAGTTTTATTTATTTTATCTGGACTTCTTTGTACAATTAACTTATATTACGAAAAAAGTGTACAAATTTTAGTGCTTGGATTCTTTTATTTTATAAATGGTATCTTGGAAGCAATTGATCCAATTACATATTATTTAATAGAAAAACAAAAGTAATAAAATAAAAATATTTTCATATTATGTATTACGGAGGAAATATGGAAATATTAAAAGTAGGATCAAAATCAAATCCAAGTAAGGTTGCTGGTGCAATTGCAAATATTTTCAGAGAAAATAAAAGTGCCACAATTCAAACTGTTGGAGCAGCAAGTCTAAATCAAGCAATTAAAGCAATTGCAATTGCAAGAGGTTTCGTAGCACCAATGGGGGATAATTTGGTAACTATTCCAGCATTTTCTGATATAGAAATTGATGGTGAAAAGAAAACTGCCATTAAATTAATAATCGAGTCAAAATAGGCTCGATTTTTTTATAAAAAAATGTTAAAATTATTATGTGATGTAAAATGAAGAAAAAAAAATTTTTTAAGAGTAAAACTCAAATGATAATTTATATTATATTATTTGTAATATTTATTGCTTTATTTATTTATTTTGGTACACTTGAAAATACCACAAAAAAGACTAGTGATAGTGATAAGTTTAAAAATGAATATAAAGAGGTAAATGAAGATAATGTTTTTGTGTATTTAAATGCCGCTGAAACGCTCGATTATATCAAAAAAGATAATATATTAATTCTTTTTGGTATGAAAAATAATTCTTTTGTGGGAAATTATGCAAATATTTTAAATGAAGTTGCAAAAAATGTTGGAATTGAAAAAATATATTATTATGATTTAACCGAAGATCGTAAGATTAAAAATGGAACTTATCAAAGTATTGTCAACTATTTAAAAGATTATGCTGTATCACTTGATGATGGTAGTAAAAATATATATGCACCATCACTGCTTGTTAAAAATGATGGAATTATAACTTACTTTGATGATGAAGATGCAATTGTTCATGGAGAAACTAATGCTAATGATTATTTTGATAATTATAGAACAAACTTAAAAAAGATTACCTTAAAGAGTGTGTTGGAGGATTATAAGAAAAATGAAAACAAATCAAATTAAAGTATATTTCTTCATCTTTGTAATATTAGTATTTATCTTCGGAGGATTTTATTTAATGAAGAAAAGTGAAAAACTTAAAAATGTAGTAGATAAAAAAGTTACTGAAGTAAAAGATACTGATATTAGATTAGATAAAACTAAAGATTATATTTATTATTCTGATGTAAATGTAGTCGAAGGAGAACTTGATATTGAATATAAAAACATTAATATTAATTTCGAAGATAAAGAGGGTGTTGCCGCAATTGTTAATAAAGAAAATGAGGAAATGAGTAAATCACCTGTTTATGATGAAACTAATGAAGAAGCAAATTACAATCATTTAATAAGTGCAAAATTTGCAAAATATGAAATTATTCATTATGTAGATTATATCACTTTAGTGGTAAATAAATATAGTTTTGATTATAAAACAATTATTACTACACTTGGAAGTGATGTATATGTATTTGATAAAACAACTGGAAAGCTTTATAATAATGATGAACTTTTAAGTAAGTTTAGTGTTAATAAAGATGATATAAATGAAAAAGTGAAAACTTACTTAAATGATAAGAATTTATTAAGCGAAGAAAATAAAATTGATGTTGAGCAAACTATTAGTAATAATACAAAAAATAATCTTTATGTCGATAAACTTGGTAGACTTGTAATAAGTATTCTTGTCAAAGCTGAGAAAAGCGATTATAATGATATTATAGTTTTAAGTTAGAAAGGAAAAAATATGGACACTGAAAACAAAATGAAAAATGCTTTAGAAAGCGTTAAAAGTAGATTAGGAAGTATAAGAGCAGGAAGGGCTAATCCAGCACTTTTAAATGGAATAATGGTTTCTTATTATGGAACTCCAACACCAATTCAAAGTATTGCTAATATAATGGTTCCTGAGGCAAGACAACTTCTTATTAAACCATTTGATAAGAATGCGGTTAAAGACATTGAAAAAGCTATTAATGAGGCTAATTTAGGTATTAACCCAACAAATAATGGAGAAATGGTTATATTAACTATTCCAGAGCTTACTATGGATAGAAGAAAAGAATATGTTAAACAAGCAAAAGCAATAGGTGAGGAAGGAAAAGTAGCACTTAGAAATATTAGACAAGATGCTAAAGATGAGATTACTAAAGCAAAATATCCTGAAGATGAAGAAAAACTTTATATGGAAGATCTTCAAGAGTTAATTGATAAATATAATAAATTAATTGATGAAGAAATCAAAATAAAAGAAAGTGAGTTATTACAAATCTAATATGAATAAATTATCTAAAATATTTTTAGGTATATCTATATCATTTTTAGTAATTATCTTCATTTTAAGTTATGTATTAATAAAAAAAAGTAATGAATTTGATACTTCCTTTATGAGGGAGGTTACTGTAAAAGAAGTTTTAACTCTATTTGAAAGTGATAATTATCATGTAATATATGTAGGAAGAAAAACTTGCCCTTTATGTGAAAAGTTTTTACCTAATTTAAAAAATGCAAGTATTGAATATAACTTTACACCTTTATATTTAGATATTTCTAAAGTAGATAGAACATCTTCAGAATGGATAAAATTAATAAAAAAACTTAGTATGAAATCAACTCAAACATTAAATGAAAGTGATGAAGGGGAAACTGTTACTGAAACATATGGATATTTTCTTGATAATTATGGATTTACACCTACAGTTATAATTAGTAAATCAGGAAAACAAGAAGCAGGATTTATTGGTTATAAATCTGAAACCGATTTAAAAAAATTTATAAAAGAAAAAGGCATAGATTAATTTCTATGTCTTTTAACTTTCTTCGATAAAATGATCACTTTTATGAGGTTCATCTCTAAGAAGACCAGGATAACCTTGTTGCCTTAAGGCTTCATAAGTCATTATTGCAACTGTATTAGAAAGATTTAAAGCTCTAACATTACCTGTCATAGGAATTCTTATGCATTTATCAATATGAGGTTTTAATAACTTTGGTGGTATACCTGTTGATTCTTTACCAAACATAAAGTAAATATTTTCATCTTTATTTGAATAATCAAATGCATCACCAGTTTTATGCCCATATCTTGTTAAATAATAAAATGTTCCTTTATTTTTACTATAAAAATCATCAATATTTTCATAAACAAAGTATTTACACTTATCAATATAATTTACACCACTTCTTTTAATGTGAACATCATCTAAAATAAAACCAAAGGGTTTAATTAGATGTAGTGTGCTACCAGTTGCAACACAAGTTCTCATTATATTACCAGTATTTTGTGGTATTTCAGGTTCAAACAATACTATATTTATCATTATTCTTTATCAAACTCGTTTTCTTTTAAAAGATTTTCAAAATTTGTATAAGTTTTATTTAAATCTTTATTGTATATAACTTTTTTAAGTTCATTATTTTTAAAGTGTAAAATACATGGGATATTATTAATTAATTTTGTATTAAATGTATTATTTATTTCACTATAGAAGTTTTCATCATCCTTTATATTAGTTACATTTACAAAGTAAAATTCATCTTTTAAATTATAGTTATCAATTAATTTTTTTAATTTCTTTTCAAAACTATAAACTTTTTCATCATTTGTATAACTTATATAAACAAAATACTCAGATGGTGACTCCTTTAAAACTTGAATTGTTTCACTTAAATCTTTAATTTCAACACTTAATGTATTTGATGTAATAAGATAACTATTCATAAGTTTTTCCTCTTTTTTAACATTTTTCCAACTAATTATATACCATATTAGAAATATTATTAAAAGGAAACCTATGATGAAATAAAATAGTTTTTTAAAATTAATATTATTTTTTTTACTTTTCTTTTTTGCCATATTATCACCATCCTTATTGTAGCAAAATTTCTTTTTTTAGTAAATTATTCATTATCATTTTTTTCTAACTTTACAAGAACTTCACGCGGTTTAGAACCATTTTGTGGTCCTACTATACCTCTTGATTCAAGAAGGTCAATCATTCTTGCAGCTCTATTATAACCAAATCTAAATCTTCGTTGAATAAGTGATGCAGAGATTTTACCAGTTTCAATAGCAAACTCGACAACTTCATTATACATTGGATCATCACCACCATCAGTATCAGAATTACTGCTTCCTGAAGATGATGTATGAGGACTTTCTTGATTAGTAAATTCTTCATTATATTTAACTTGCGTTTGGGCTTTACAATATTCAATTAATTTACTTATTTCATTATCGGAAATAAAGCATCCTTGAATACGAGTAGTATGACTTTCTCCCATTGGAAGATATAACATATCACCTTTACCAAGAAGACTTTCAGCACCTGAAGCATCAAGGATTGTTCTTGAGTCAATTGCACTAGATACTGAGAAGGCAATTCTTGATGGAATATTATTTTTAATTACACCTGTAATAATATCAGTTGAAGGTCTTTGAGTAGCTACGATTAAATGAATACCTGCGGCTCTTGCCATTTGTGTAATTCTCATAATAGAGTCTTGAACTTCTTTAGAGGCTACGAGCATAAGGTCCGCAAGTTCATCTATTATTACTACAATATATGGCATTCTTGTAGTATTTATATCAGGATTTTTCTTTTTTTCTTTTTCAATTAAATCATTATAACCCGCAATATTTTTAACTTCTTTTTCAGCAAAGATATCGTATCTTTTTTCCATTTCTGCAACTACTTTTTGTAAAACAACTGAAGCTTTTTTAGGGTCTGATACAACAGGACATAATAAATGAGGTATTCCATTATAATTTGTAAGTTCAACTTTTTTAGGGTCCACTAATACAAGTTTTACTTCATCAGGTTTATATCTCATTAATATCGAACAAATAATAGTATTAATACATACTGATTTACCAGAACCAGTAGAACCAGCAACTAATAGATGGGGCATTTTAGATAGATCCGCAAGAATCGATGTTCCCATAATATCTTTACCAAGTGCCACAAGGATTTTATTTGCTCCATTATTTTGCCAAGTTGCTTCGAGTACCTCTCTAAAACCTACTGAAGATATTTCACGATTTGGTATTTCAATACCAATAGTATTTTTACCAGGAATAGGGGCTTGTATACGAACTTCTTTTGCAGCCATTGCTAAAGCTATTTCTTTATTAATTCCTACAATTCTACTTACTTTTGTACCACTTGGGACAATTATTTCATATTCAGTAACTGCAGGTCCAATATGAATTTCAACAACTTTACCTTTAATATCAAAATCATTTAATACTTTTTCTAATTTAATTTGATTTTCTTTAATAAATGGTTCCTCACTATTTTTCTTATTTTTTGGAGTAGGTGTAAGTAAATCAAATTTTGGTAGTCTATATACACTTGGATTTGAGGCTCCTTCATCATTTTCAATAGGGTTAACATCAAAACTTTCTTTTATATTTTTTTCTGGTGTATTAATATTTTTTAAATCATCTATACTTGTAATGACAATTTTTTCTTTTTCTGTTGGCTCATCTTTATCTTTAACATTTTTGATACCAACAAGTTCATCACCTTCGATGATATATTCTTTTTTGTTTTTAACATTTTCTTTTTCATCATCATCGTTATCCCTTTTAAATAAACTTACAAACTTATTTAAAATATCTGATAAGGTAATATTAAATATAAGGATAAATGAAAATATTCCTAATACAACTAAAACGATTTTTGTTCCAGTTAAACTAAATGCTGCTTTAAGTCCTCCGGCAAGTAAGGCTCCAATTAAGCCACCACCAATAACAATTGAGGAAGAACCACTTGATAAAATAGAACTACTTTCTTCCATAGTACCAATTCTAGTCATATAATTATTGTAAGTAACATCCATTAAATCTGAAAAACCATTAGTCTTTTTTAATAGTTCAAAATGTCCTAAAACTAAGATTATTGCAAATAAAATATAAACACCAATTAATCTTGAGGAAAAAAACTTTGGTAGTTTTCTTTTAAATAACATTGATATTCCTAGTATTAAAACACCAAATAATATTACAAACCAAAATTCTCCGGCTAAAAACATCATAAATTGTTTTATAAAATTACCAATTATACCAAATCCCATACCTATAATTCCTATAAGTATTAAAATTAATCCTGTAAGTTCTACACTATATGTAGGTGAACTTTTACTTTCTTTACTTTTTTTTCTCTTTGCCATACGCTTCACCATAATAATTATACCTAATTTATAACATTTTTACAATTAAATTAATAGACAAATTCATTAAATATCTTTATAATATTTAGTGGTGATGAAAAAAATGGATATTAATGAATTTGATTATAATTTACCAGAAAATTTAATAGCTCAAACTCCTATAGAAAATAGAAGTGAGTCAAAACTATTAGTTATGGATAGAAAAAATGGTGCCTTAGAGGATAAAATTTTTAAGGATATTACTTCTTATTTTCATAAAGGAGATGTTTTAGTATTAAATGATACTAAGGTTTTACCTGCAAGAATATTTGGCATTAAAGAGGAAACTGGTGCTCATATAGAACTACTACTTTTAAAGGATTTAGGTAGTGATACTTGGGAATGCCTTTCAAGACCTTTTAAAAGATTAAGTGTAGGAACTATTATTAATTTTTCAGATACTTTAAAATGTGAGGTTATAGAAAAGGATGAAGAGGGAATTGTTAAAGTTAAATTTTCTTATGAAGGAATTTTTATAGAGCAAATTGAAAAAATTGGTTTAATGCCACTTCCACCTTATATTCATGAGTCTTTAAAAGATCAAACAAGATATCAAACTGTTTATGCAAAATATTTAGGTAGTGCGGCGGCTCCGACTGCGGGACTTCATTTTACAAAAGAACTTTTAAATGAATTGAAGGAAAAAGGTGTTGAAATTTTATATGTTACACTTCATGTTGGACTTGGTACATTTAGACCAGTAAACGAGGAAGATATTACTAAACATCATATGCATAGTGAAAGATATATTATGACTAAGGATGTTGCTGATAAACTTAATAAAGCTAAAGAAGAAGGTAGAAAAATTTATGCTGTTGGTACAACCTCAACAAGGACACTTGAGTCAATTATGAATAAATATCATAAATTTGTAGAGTGTGATGAAAATACAAATATATTTATTTACCCAGGTTATAAATTTTTAGCAATTGATGGTTTAATTACTAATTTCCATTTACCAAAAAGTACACTTGTAATGCTAGTAAGTGCCTTTTCAACAAGAGAAAATATCTTAAATGCCTATAATCATGCAATTAAAAATAATTATCATTTCTTTTCATTTGGCGATGCAATGTTTATAAAATAGTAAAAGTATGTTATAATTTTCGAAGGAAGAGGTAGTCTATGAAAGTACAATATAATTTAAAATATACTGATGAAAAAACTGGTGCTAGACTTGGAGAAATAGTTTTTAATGGTAAGACTTATGAAACTCCAATGTTTATGCCTGTTGGAACAAATGGTACAGTTAAAACTTTATCACCCGAAGAGGTTAAAGATACTGGTGCTGGAATAATTCTTGCAAATACTTATCATTTGTGGTTAAGACCAGGTGAAGATATAGTTCATAAAGCAGGTGGACTTCATAAATTTATGAATTATGATGGACCTATTTTAACAGACAGTGGTGGATTTCAAGTTTTTTCTCTTGCAAAACCTAAAGATATTACTGAAGAAGGGGTAAGCTTTAAAAATCATTTAAATGGAGATAAACTATTTTTAACACCAGAAAAATCAATTGGTATTCAAGAAAAACTTGGTAGTGATATTGTAATGAGTTTTGATGAATGTATTGGTTATCCAGCAACATATGATTATTGTAAAAATTCTGTTGAAAGAACACTTCGCTGGGCAAAAAGAGGAAAAGATGTTTTTAAAGGTGAAAATCAAATACTTTTTGGTATAGTTCAAGGTGGTGAGTACCCTGATTTAAGAAAATATTGTGCTGAAAAATTAACTGAAATGAACTTTGATGGTTATTCTATTGGTGGTACAAGTGTGGGTGAAGATAAGCCCACTATGTATAAAATGGTTAAAATGAGTACTGATTATTTGCCCAAAGAAAAAGCACGTTATTTAATGGGAGTAGGCGATCCAATAGATTTAATTGAAAACTCACTTCGTGGAATAGATTTATTTGATTGTGTAAGTCCAACAAGACTTGCAAGACACGGACACGCTTATACAAAAAATGGTAAGATTAATTTAAAAAATAGTAAATATAAAGAAGATTTTACGCCAGTCGAAGAGGGCTGTAAATGTTATGCTTGTCAAAGTTATACAAAAGCCTATATAAAACATTTAATTAATGCTGATGAAACTTTTGGAGCAAGACTTTTATCAATTCATAATATTTATTTTTTAGAAAATTTAATGAAGGAAATTAGAGAAAATATTAAAGCTGGCACTCTTGAACAGTATCGTGATAAATTTATTCTTTCTTATTATGGAGAAGGTTATGAATACAAATAAGATTGTAATATATGTAACAATTATTGCTATTACTTTAATAATAGCTGTACCAACATTTTATAAAGTAATAAATATTAATCAGCAAAGACTTAATGAAGTAAATGAAAAATTAGTAACTGAAAATGCTTTTAGATGTTATTATGAAGGAAAATGTCAAAATAAGATTGTTACTTTAAATGAACTATATAATTTAGGTTATATTACACAAGATATAGTTAATCCAAAAACTAAAGAAATATATAGTAAAGACTCTTATGTTGAAATAAGTCTAAATGAAATGAAACTTACTTATAAATAAAAAGATTTGGGAAAATTCCTAAATCTTTTATTTTAATTTAAAATATATTGTTAATCCAGCAATTAAAATACCTAGTAAAATTGTGGCTATAATTATTATAAATGATTTTGCAAAACCACTTTCATCATTATATAATTTTATTCCCTTTATAGCAGAAGCAGGAAGTAAATCTCTTGAAAATCCCTTACTTTGACTATTACCATTATTTTGACTATTTTTATTTACGCTATTAAGTTCAACATAAAATCTTGCTAATCTTTCTTTTATAAGGTCAATAGCCGGATGTGGTCTACCATCATTTAATGAAAGGTTATAAGGATTATCAATTTCGTTTACTGGTCCTCCCAAAATATTAAATATTTTAGTTAAATCATCATCTTTTTGTTCTAGGTTTGAATATTTTTTATATGCATCAAAATAGACATCTAGATAACTTATGATAGCATTTTTTAAATTATCATTAATTTCATTTAAATATAAACAACGATAAATAACATTTGCTTTTTTAGTTAGATTTTCAAAATAAGCATCATCATATTTAGCCATACCTTATACTCCTATACTAAATAAAGTGTATCAAATTTTTTTATATTTTTCAATTGTTTTTAATTATGTTTTATTGTATTATATTTTTGGGAGAAAAAAATGGAAAAGTTAAATGAAAATTTTATAATAAATTTATCAAATAATAAGGGTGAATCACTTTGGATGAAAAACTTTAGATTAAATTCTTATAAAAAGTTTTTAGAACTTGATAATCCTTCGTTTGGTCCTAAAATAAATATTGATTTTGATAATTTAGTTTATCATAAAGGACTTTTTGCTCCACCAAGTTGTTCTTGGGAAAATGTTGATAAAAAAGTCAAAAATACTTTTAATGACTTAGGCGTAATTGAGGCTGAAAACAAATATTTAAAAGGTGTTTCTAATCAATATGAAAGTGAAGTTGTTTATCATAAGATGGAGGAAAGTGATGGAATTATCTTTTTATCCACTGATGAAGCTTTAAAAAAATATCCAGAATTATTTGAAAAATATTTTAATAATTTAGTAAAATATGATGAAAATAAATATACTGCTTTAAATGGTGCTTTATGGTCAGGTGGTTCTTTTATATATATTCCACCTTATACTAAAGTTGATAGACCACTTCAAAGTTATTTTCGTATTGATACTAAAAATTTAGGACAATTTGAAAGAACAATTATTATTGTGGATCATGATTCGTCACTTCATTATATCGAAGGATGTACCGCCAAAAACTATAGTACAACATCACTTCACGCTGGTGTTGTTGAAATATATGTAGGTAAAAATAGTACTTGTAAATATTCCACTATTCAAAATTGGAGTAAAGATGTTTATAATCTTGTTACTAAAAGGGCAATTCTCGAAGAGGGTGCTTATATGCAGTGGGTTGATGGCAACATTGGTAGTGGTGTAACTATGAAATATCCCTCTTGTATACTGAAGGGAGATAATTCAAAAGCAAGTTCAATTAGTATTGCTTATGCTAAAGAAGGTCAACATCTTGATGCTGGTGCTAAGATGATTCATTTAGGTAAGAATACAAAAAGTACAATTATTAGTAAATCAATCGCGGGTTTTGGTGGTACAAGTGATTACAGGGGAACAGTTAAAATTGCTAAAGATGCAACTGGTTCATTTGCTACAATAAAATGCGATAACATCATACTTGATAATATTTCTAGTTCAAATACATATCCTAAAAATATTGTTGAAAATAATGAAAGTACTTTAGAACACGAAGCTACAATATCTAAAATTAATGAAGAAAAATTAAATTATTTAATGGGTCTAGGTATTAGTGAGGATGCTGCTAAAGATTTATATGTCCTTGGATTTATGTCAGACTTTAAAAAGAGTTTGCCAATGGAGTACGCAGTTGAATTAAATAGATTAATTAAGGAGTAGAGATACTTCTTTTTTATTATATTAAAAAGTGTAAAATTTGTGTAAAGTATAAAAAATACTAAATTTTCATAATTTAATCTAAAAATATAATTTTGGAAGCAAATAAAAATTTTTTTTGAAAAAAATGCTTCCAAAAATGTTAATTTGGAACAAAAAGTGAATTTTTTGGGTTTTTGGATTTTTTATTTATTTTTGTTAATATGCATTTGAAAGGAGGTAAATAATTTGAACACCGTTGTTTTAGTTGGAAGACTTACCGGAAATCCAGAAGTAACAGTTACTGAAAATGGTAAACATATTACGAAAATCTTGCTAGCGGTTAATCGTAATTATAAAAATGTTGATGGTATTTATGAAACTGACTTTATAAGATGTGTACTATGGAATGGTATTGCCGGTGCAACAAGTGAATTTTGTAAAGTTGGCGATGTTGTTGGTATAAAAGGAAGACTTCAAACTAGTGTCTACGAAACTGAAGATAAAAAGAAAAATTATTCAACTGAAGTAATTGCGGAAAGAGTAACTTTTTTATCCTCAGGAAAAAAACATGTCGATGAAAAATCATTTGATGAAAATGATGAAGTAAAAGATAAAGAAAAGCCTAAGAAAAGTTCTAAAAAGAGCGAATAGCCTCATATTTATCTACATATGGTAAACATTCGACAAAATTATTTTATCTTGAATTATACTTTTTTATGTAAAGTGTGTGATAAAGTGCAAAATAATCACATAAGCGGTAGGAACTATCGTCTACATAAAAAGTAGAAATCTTATTTAAGAAGTTCAAGAAGGAGTAGTAGTATGTTGATAGGAAAAAGGCTAAGAGAAGCAAGAAAAGCACATAACTTAAGTGCAGAACAATTAGGTAATATGATTGGTGTTACAAAAGCAGCAGTTAGTTTATACGAAAATGAAAAACGTAATCCTAAAATTGAAACACTAATTGAAATTATGTATGCCCTTGGTGTCAGCAGTGATTACCTTTTAGGGGCGGATAAGTTTGTTGAACTAAAGGATCCAACTATTCATTATGAAACTTTAACTAACGAAGAAATGATGTTTATCAATGAACTTAGAAAGGATAAAATTTTGCAAGAAAGACTTTTATCAGATCCTAAAGAGGGCATAAAGATAATTAAAAACAAAATATAAAAACTGGTTATTTTAATCAGTTTTTTTCATATTATTTATTAATGAAAAAATATGTAAGTTTTATATTAATTTTAATTCTTTTAATAGGAAGTTTCTATTATGCTGATAAAGTATCAAATTTTATTATAAATAAAAGTCCTCTTATGAAAACATTAAAAAGTAATAAAGATAAATATGAGATTAAAAGTGTTGATGCAATAGTTTCTGATGAATATATTATTCCAGGTATCGAAGGAAAAAAGGTTAGTGAAATAGAAAGTTATTATAATATGAAAAAATATAATACTTTTGTTTCTAATAAACTTATTTATAAAAGCATTATACCTAGTATTAGTCTTGAAAAAAATAAAGATTTAATAATTAATAAAGCAAATCCTTTTAAAAAAGGGGTTAGTTTATTAGTATCAAATAATAAGGGTGTTATAACATATTCAAAGAATTTAGATATAACCCTTTTAGTAAATGATAAAAATTTTAAAGGAAATATTTTAAATGAACAAATTAATGATGGACAAAATTTTAATAAAACTAATGATATTTTAAATAAATATAATAAAAATAAAAAAATATGTATAATAAATAAATACCAAAATGATGATTGTTATAAAAAAGGTTATTATCTTGTTAAACCTTCCTATGAAATAGGTAATAATAATATTTATATTAAAGACAAAATTACCTCCGGAGATATTATTTTAATAAGTGATGATTTAAAAGTAGAGTATTATAAAGAAATATTAAAAACTTTAAATTATAAAGATTTAAAAGTATATAAATTAAGTTATTTAATTAGTGAAAAAAGAGATTAATTTCGACAATTTTTTCACTATTTTTTTGATACATTATAGTTGGTGAAATTATGAAAAGATTTAAAAGTGTTTCAAAAAAGAAAAAGATTCAAAGAAAAATAATTATATTTTTACTTGAAATAATAATAAGTTTATTAATAGTTATATTTATAAAAAATAATTTTAAATTAAGTGAAAGTAAAATTAAATATTTAACTTATTCATATTTAGGTAAAATGGAACGAAAAAAAGAAATGATTAAAAATGAAATAAAAGTTTTTAATGAAAGAGCACCAAATGTTTATATCTATAATACTCATCAAACTGAAAAGTATGCTTATAACAAAGTAAATAGTTATAATTTGGATTATGATGTATATTTTGCTAGTTTTATACTTAAAAGTTATTTAAATGACTTTGGCATTTTAAGTACTGTTGAAGATGAAAAGGTAAGTAAAGTGTTAAGTGATAAAGGCCTTACTTATAAAGATAGTTATATTGCAAGTAGATATTTACTTGAAAGGGCTAAAGAAAATAATAATGATTTAAAATATTATATTGATTTACATAGGGATTCCGCTACTTATGAAATGACCACCTGTCATTACGATGGTAAAAGTTATGCAAAAATATTATTTGTTTTAGGAATGGAGTTTGAAGGTTATGGAGAAAATGAAAAAATGATAAATTATTTAAATGAAAAACTAAAAAGTATTAATCCTTGTTTATCAAGAGGGGTATCTAAAAAAAGTGGTAAAGGTGTAAATGGAATTTATAATGAAGATTTTGATAAAAATTTAATTCTAATTGAAGTTGGAGGTCAATATAATAATATTATAGAGGTATCTAATACTTTAGAAATTTTTGCTAAGATACTTTCTTTATATATAAATGAGGATAGTAATGAAAAAACATAATTTTTTTAAAACATTATTTATTTTAGTATTTTTACTTTTCCTAGCACTTTTTATTGCAAGTAAAACAGGTTATTATGAAAAAAGTGTTAAAGATAAAACTTATTTAACAAATAAAAAGTTAAAGGAATTTGAAAAAGATATTAGTGAAGGAAAAAATGTGGATGCAAAAGATTATTTTCCTAAAGAAGTTGACTACTCAAATGTGTTTACTAAATCTGCGAATAATATTTCTAATAAAATTGGTTTAGTTGTTAATTCTAAAGCAAAAAACGTTTGGGATTTTATAAAGACTTTATTTATTTCTTAACATCTTGTATAATAATATTTGGTGATTAAATGAAATCAAATATTAGAAATTTTTCGATTATTGCTCATATAGACCACGGTAAATCTACTTTAGCAGATCGTTTTTTGGAACTTACAAATACATTTGATAATAGGTCAAATGTTTCCCAAGTACTTGATAATATGGAACTTGAAAAAGAAAGAGGTATTACAATTAAACTAAATGCTGTATCACTTGATTATAAAGGGTATACTTTAAATTTAATAGATACTCCAGGTCATGTAGATTTTTCTTATGAAGTTTCAAGGAGTTTAGCAGCTTGTGAGGGAGCTATTTTGGTAGTTGATGCCTCTCAAGGTATTGAAGCGCAGACTCTTGCTAATCTTTATCTTGCCCTTGAAAATGATTTAACGATAATTCCCGTTATAAATAAAATTGATCTTCCAAATGCAAATGTTCCTAAAGTAAAAGAGGAACTTGTTAAAACTTTAGGTTTTAAGGAAGAAGAAATCCTTCTTTGTAG
This sequence comes from Mycoplasma sp. CAG:472, assembly GCA_000437315.1. Classification (GTDB taxonomy): domain Bacteria; phylum Bacillota_I; class Bacilli_A; order RF39; family UBA660; genus UBA6448. Next base: position 10,692 of record FR899393.1, on the reverse strand, counting down.
TGCTAAAACAGGAATTGGTGTTAAAGAAATTCTTGATGCCGTTATAGAAAGAATTAATCCTCCGGTTATAAAAGAGGATGCTCCTTTAAAAGCATTAATATTTGATTCACATTTTGATTCATATAAAGGTGTTGTTCTTTTAGTTAAAGTTACCGAAGGCTCTATCAAAGTTAAAGATAAAATTTATATGATGCAAAAAGGTTCCTCTTTTGAGGTAACTGAAGTAGGAGTTAATAAAATAACTAATAAAGCTCTTGAAAAACTTTCTAGTGGTATGGTAGGTTATGTAGCTGCAGCAATTAAAGATATTACAAAAGTTGCAGTGGGTGATACAATCACTTTGGAGGATAATCCTGCGTTAAAACCACTTCATGGATATAAACCAATGAAACCTATGGTGTTTTCTGGTATATTTCCAATTGAGGCAAGTAAATATGATGATTTAAAAGAGGCCTTAGAAAAATTAAAACTTAATGATGCATCTTTAGAGTTTACTCCAGAAAATTCAGTTGCTTTAGGCTTTGGCTTTAGAACAGGATTTTTAGGACTATTACATATGGATATAATCTTAGAAAGATTAGAAAGAGAGTTCAATCTTGAAACTATTGCTACAACTCCCTCAGTTGTTTATAAAGTAGGACTTACAAGTGGCGAAGAAATTGAAGTGTCTAGTCCAAATGAAATGCCAGAAAAGGTTAAAATATCATATATTAAAGAACCTTATATTTATACAAATATTATTTCACCAACAGAGTTTATTGGTCCTATTATGACACTTTGTCAAAATAAAAGAGGTATTTACGATACCACTGAATATATTGATGAAACAAGAGTTAATATTCATTATTATATCCCTTTAGGTGAAATTATTTATGATTTTTATGATAAACTTAAAAGTTATACTAAAGGTTATGCTTCATTTGATTATGAAGTAAGTGATTATAGAGTAAGTAAACTTGTTAAAATGGACATTTTATTAAATGGTGATATTGTTGATGCCTTGTCTGTTATTGTTCACGAAGATTTTGCCTATAATAAGGGTAGAGAAATTGTAACTAAACTTCGTAAAACAATTCCAAGACAAATGTTTGAGGTACCAATTCAAGCAAGTATTGGTTCAAAAGTTATTGCTAGAGAAAATGTTAGTGCAATGAAGAAAAATGTACTTGCTAAATGTTATGGTGGAGATGTTTCAAGAAAAAGAAAACTATTAGAGAAACAAAAAGAAGGTAAAAAGAAAATGAAAATGATTGGTTCTGTTGAAGTTCCAAAAGAAGCCTTCTTAAAACTATTAAGTGATGAGGAGTAGTATGAGAAGTAAAAAACAAGAAGAAGAAATGAAAGTTAAAATATTATTTTTAAGTAAACTATTTTTAGAAAGTAATTATTCAGATATAGAGCTTTCAAATATTACTGGTATAAGTTCTTCGAGTGTAGGAAGATATCTTACTAGTGATTTAGCAAAAGAAGTTTTGGATGAAAAAACTTATAATGATATATCTAAAAAAAGACAAGAAAATTTATATAATGCGAAAATTAAAGGTGGACAAAATTTTATAAAACAAAATGTTCCTTTTAAAGATAATGAAGGAAAGTTTATAGGTAGTTATAAAAAGGAAAATTATTTAAATGATTAAAAGTGCTTATATTCATATTCCTTTTTGTAATAATATTTGCTTTTACTGCGCATTTTGTAAAATGCTAAAAAATGATGCATTTGTAGATAAATATTTAAATTCATTAGAAAATGAAATAAAAAAAAATTATAAAGGTGATATATTAGATACTCTTTATATAGGTGGAGGAACGCCAACATCCTTAAATGAAAAAGAACTTATTAAACTATTTTCTATTTTAAAAATCTTTAAATTAAATGAAGAATATGAATATACTTTTGAAGCAAATATTTTAGATATTAATGAAAAATTATTATCAATTTTAAAAAGTAATAGAGTAAATAGATTAAGTATTGGTATCGAAAGCTTTGATGAAAATAATCAAAAGTTATTAAATAGAAAGGTTTCTTATGAAGAAGCAAAATCTAAAATAGGTTTATGTAAAAAATATTTTAATAATATAAATGTAGATTTAATATATGCTATTCCTAATGAAAGTATTAAAACATTAAAAAGTGATTTAGATAAAATTATTTCTTTAAATGTTAACCATATAAGCACATATTCCCTTATGATTGAACCTAATACAGTTTTAAGTATAAATGGGACTTTATCAGTTAGTGATAGTCTTGATAAAAAAATGTATGATGTTATTTGTGGTGCTTTAAAGAAAGAAGGCTATATTCATTATGAAGTAAGTAACTTTGCAAAAGAGGGCTTTTATTCAAAACATAATAGTGCTTACTGGCTTAATGATAATTATTATGGATTTGGTCTTGGTGCATCAGGTTATATTGATAACTTAAGATATACAAATACTAAAAATTTATCTTTATATCTAAAAGGTAATTATATTTCTCAAAAAGAAATTCTAACTAAAGATGATGAAATTACCTATGCTTTAATACTTGGATTTCGTTTTATAAAAGGAATAGATATAGAAAAATTTAAAGAAAGATATAATGTAGATTTACTTGCAAATGAAAAAGTAAAAAAATTATTAAGAAATAAAAAACTTGTTTTAAATAATGGAAGTATTAGTATTAACAAAAAATATATTTATATAGAAAATGAAGTATTAATAGAATTTATTTAAAAAAGGAGAGAGAAATGCTTTATAACTTAGAAGTTTTAAATGGAGAAATGACTCCAGACTTTAGTAGTGAAGTATTTGATTATGATGTAAATGTAGATTCAAGTGCACTTACATTAATATTTAATTATGATACTTGTGATAATTGTAAAGTAACAGTATATGGTAATAGTAATTTAACATCCGGAGAAAATCATGTTTTAATTGAGGTCTATGATAAAAAAGTTACTACTTATACATTAACTGTTTATAAAGAAAAAAAAGCATCACAAGTATTTAGTGAAGTAAAAACGGTAGTTAATACCGAAGATAAACCAAAGGAATTTTTAATTCCGATAATATCAGTAATATGTTTTTTAACAATTTTGGTATTATTTTATGTAATATTTCATAAGAAAAAAGTATGAGAGAATATAAATTAATTGCCCACAGAGGTAGTCATAAAAATGCAAAAGAAAACTCACTTTTTTCTTTTTTTAATGCCATAAATGAAAATTATTATGGATTTGAATGTGATGTAAGAGGAACAAAAGATAAAAAGTTTTATATTTACCACGATATGCTATATGATGGAAAATTATTTAAAAGTTTTAATTCAAATGAAATAATATGTGATACTTTAGAAAGTGTACTTAAATTAAATACAAATAAAATAATTCTTTTGGAAATAAAAGATCCTTTTATAGATATAGATAATTTAGTTAAAACTTTAATTAAATATGAAAGTAAAAATATTTATGTTATGTCATTTTATAATACAGTTATTGATAAATTAAATATTAAGAATAAAACTTATAAAGTTGGTATTTTAAATTATGTATTAAATACTACAGAAAAACATTTTAAGTATGATTTTATATGTATTTTAAGACCTTTTTTAAATGATAAGATAATAGAGTTTGTTAAGCAAAATAATAAAGAACTTTTTGTTTATGGTAATTATAATAATAATTTTAAATATGATTTTCCATATTATATTGTTGATTAATCTTTATTAACTAAAATACTTGTAATTATTTTTTTACTAATATATAATGAATTTGTAGAGGAGCTTTGGATCCCGTGTGGACCAGAGATTTTTTGCCAAAATAATTGACATTTATAATTATTAGTGTATAATTGTATGTAATTGGCACTCAGGAAACTTTCGAAGCCCTGAGTCAATTATTCCTTAATTTTCTTTATAGAAAGTTAAGGACTTTTTTATATTAGAAGTGCCTAAATTACTAGGTATTTTTATAAAAGTTCCACATAACTAAAAGTTCTATATACTAAAGAAAAAATTGATTTTATTAATTTAATATGAAAATTTCTTGAAAGAAATTAATAGTTAAGGTATAATAAGACTAGAAAAAATAGGTGAGGGTATGAGAAAGATAATAGCATGTTTAGATATTGGTTCCTTTAGTATTAAACTTGTTGTCGGAGAAATAACTAAAAATAAAGTTAATATTTTAGCGTGTGCTGAAAGTCCCTCTCAAGGAATAAAGAAAGGTTATATAGTAAATCCTGAAAGTGCTAGTATAGCAATTAAAGATGTTTTTTCTAAATGTGAAAATATGTTAGGGCTTCCTATAAAAAGTGTACTTCTTTGTGTACCCACTGATAACCTTGAATGTTTTGTTTCTAGTGCTTCAGTTAATATTACAAATGAAGATAATGTTATAACTCATGATGATATTACAAAAGCAATGCAAAAAAGTATTTATAAAAAAATTGATGATAATAAAGAATTAGTTACAATTTTACCAACAAAATTTATTATAAATGATGATGAAGTTGTATCTAATCCAGTTAAATGTGTTGCAGGCAAATTAACTGTTAATGTAGTTGCGGTAGTTGTACCTAAAATAAATACAGATAATATAATAAAATTTTTAAATAAACTTAATATAAAAGTTTTAGATATATGTATTGAACCAATAAATGATTACTATGAATTTAAAAGACCGGAATATGCTAAAAGTGTTGGTGCTGTAGTAAATATTGGTTATAGTAATTTAACAGTATCAATTATTAATAAAGGAATCCTTACATCTAGTGAAATAATTGATATAGCATCTTCCTCAATAGATAAAGATATTGCTTATGTGTTTAAAACAAATAAGAAAGATGCAAATTATATAAAAGAAAATTTTACTTGCGCAGATATACATATGGCAAGACCAAGTGAAAGTATTGTAATCAAAGATATTAATGGTGATGATAGAAAAATTTCTGAATATGAAGCCACTAATGTAGCAATATCAAGGTTAAAAGAACTAGCTGGGTTAATAAAAAAGCAAATTAACCTCTTAACAAAAAAAGAAATAAGTTATATAATAATTACAGGGGGAGTTACAAACTTACCTTATTTTGAACATTTTATACAAGATAACTTTAAAGATTTAGCCAATTATGAAGTTGTTAAAGAACTTGGAGTTAGAGATAATAGATATTCAAATGTAGTAGGTGCTATAAAATATTATAATAGTAGATTAAAATTAAGAAATGTTGAGATATCAATATTTGATTTAGAACAGCAAGAAGAACTTGGGGGAACTTCAAAAAAAGTAAACATATCCGAAAATTCTCTTCTTGGCAAAATATATGGATATTTTTTTGATAATTAAGGAGGAAAGTAGATGTCAAATTTAGTAATGGATCAAGTAGCAAAAATAAAAGTTGTTGGTGTAGGTGGAGGCGGTTGTAATGCCGTTAACCGAATGATTGAAGAAGGAGTACAAAGTGTAGAGTTTTATGTAGTTAATACAGATTTACAAGTACTTAATGCTTCATTATGCCCTAATAAAATTCAAATAGGTAAAAATATTACTGGTGGTAGAGGTGCTGGTGCAAATCCAGAAGTTGGTAGAGCTGCTGCTTTAGAGAGTAAAAGTGAACTTGAGGAAGCTTTATCTGGTGCTGATATGGTTTTTGTTGCTTGTGGTATGGGAGGCGGAACTGGTACTGGTGCTGCTCCAATTATTGCAGAAATTGCTCAAGAACTTGGATCACTTACTGTTGGTATAGTTACAAAACCATTTAAGTTCGAAGGTAAAAGAAGAATGGAAAATGCTCTTTTGGGTCTTGATGATTTAAAAAAACATGTAGATACTTTAATTGTAATTCCTAATGATCGTTTAAGAGATATTATAGATAAAACTACTTCATTTGATGATGCATTTAAAGAAGTTGATAATGTACTTCATAGAGGTGTACAATCAATTTCTGACCTTATTGCTGTTACTGGAGTTATCAACCTTGACTTTGCAGATGTTAAAACAGTTATGGAAAAAAGTGGTACAGCAATTATTGGTATTGGTTGTGCTGCTGGAGAAAATAGAGCAATCGAGGCAGCAAAACAAGCAGTATCAAATTCTCTTCTTGAGGAAACTATTGATGGAGCAAGAAATGCTATTGTCAATGTAACAGGTGGTAATAACCTTACATTATTTGAAATTGAAGATGCAGTTGAAACTGTTAGAGAGGCTGCAAATAATGATGTTAATATTATCTTTGGTGCAATTAAAAATGAAAATCTTCAAGATGAAGTTATTGTTACTGTAATTGCAACAGGTTTTGACGAAGAAATTAGTAATGAAACATTATTTGATGGACAACTTCCTAAAAGAAAAACACCAGAGATTTTAGATAATGATTATGAAATTCCTCCATTCTTAAGAAGTCAAGACTAATTGACTAACTAAATAAAATATGCTATATTAGGTATGTAAGAACAAAACTTACATATAATAAAAAAAGGAAGCAATCGTTTTTTGGATGACGAGCGCTACCATTTTAATAGTAAACGCTCAACTTACATTACTGTAAGTTGGGCACTTTTTATTTTAATATAAGAATTAAAATAATGACTAAACTGGCCAAAATTATAAAACTTATATTTAATATTATCCAATATGTAAAAAATACTTTAGTTGACTTCTTCATAGGACCACCTCGCTTTCTTTTAAAAGAATTGTTGAGTGGTAGCGCCCGTCTAACGGTTACTTCCTATATTAATGATACCATTGGCTAGAATTTATGAGAGTAACAAATGTTTGTAAAAATTATATTTTTTTACTTCGAAAAAGGTTGAAATTCATTATATTTTTTGTTATATTTAATTTGTAAGATAAATGTCTTCTTACAATTAGTGGAGCTACTCGTAAATTGCTGTGCGAGCGCTACCATAAATGGGTTCACACTTTAATCTGTAAGCAAATATGGATTAAGGCGCTTTTAAATTAATTTTACAATGATAAAAGGAAATGGCGTTGTCATTTCTTTTTACTTGTTACAAAATATATAATCATTACGAAAACTCTAAAAAAATTACTTTTTTTCGAAATGAAATATAAAATAACATTTAGACATTATTTGACATAATTTTTATTTCTTTTTTTATAAAATAGTGTTGGTGATGATATGACAGTTTATATTGATTTAGTATGTATAATTAATTTTATATATGATTTTTTAATACTTCTTACTGTATCATTTACTTTAAAAAGAAATAGAAAAATTTATTATTATATTTTGTCTTCCTTAATAGGGGTGTTATCTATATTTTTATTATTTTTAAAAATTAATAATATAATTTTATTTTTATTAAAGATATTAATAAGTATAATTATGGTAATAGTCGCTTTTGGTTATAAATCAATAAAATATACAATATCAAATATTATATATTTTTATATGACTTCGATAATCCTTGCGGGTTTTCTATACTTAATAAAGGGAAATAGTTCTAATTTTAATTTAAATTATATTGTGCTTTTAATAATAGGACCAATAATACTTTTTATATATTATAAAAGTAATAAAAAATTAAAAAATACATATAGTGATTATTATAAAATTAAAATAGTATTTGATAATATAGAGTATAATTTAGTATCTTTTTATGATAATGGTAATAATTTAAAAGACCCTATAAGTAGAAAAAGTATTATTATTGTAGGAAATAGTAGATTAGAAAAAATATATAATATTAGATCACCAGTCTATGTACCAGTTATTACTGTTAAGGGAATGCATCTTATGAAATGCTTTAAACCTAGTTATATAATTTTAAATGATAAAAAAATATATAATTATTTAATTGGCGAAAGCTCTATTAAATTTAGTGATGGAGTAGAGTGTTTATTAAATAAAAGTTTAAAGGAGGATGGTTATGTTTAAAAGACTTTTATTAAAATTATTTTTAAAGTATGAAGAAGTTTTTTTCGTGGGAGCCACAGATAAACTTCCACCACCACTTTCTAAAGAGGAAGAACTTAAATATTTAGTTCTTGCTAAATCCGGAGATAATTATGCAAAAGATAAACTTATTGAACATAATTTAAGATTAGTTGTATTTCTTGCTAAAAAATATGAAACAACTGGTTATGATATCGAAGATTTAGTATCAATTGGCTCTATTGGTTTAATCAAAGGTATTAATACATATAAAATAGATAAGAATATTAAACTTGCTACTTATGCCTCAAGGTGTATTTCTAATGAAATCCTTATGCATATTCGAAAAAATAAAAAAAGTAAAAATGATGTTTCTTTAGATGATACATTAAATTATGATGCCGAAGGTAATGAACTAAAACTTTCTGATGTAGTAGGCACCGAAGAAGATATTGTTGATAGACAGTTCCAAGATAAAATGAATAGAGAGTTTTTAGCAAATGAAATAAATAACCTTTCAAAAAGAGATAAAGAAATTATGATGCTTAGGTATGGTTTAAACAATACCAAAGAATATACTCAAAAAGAAGTTGCTAATATGCTTGGTATATCTCAAAGTTATATCTCAAGAATTGAAAAGAAAGTAATAAATGAAATTTCTAAAGTAATAAATTAACTTAAAACTAATTGAAAATATAATAAAAATATGCTATATTAAGTATGTAAGAAAAAAACTTACATAAAATAAAAAAGGAAGCTTACTCGTAAATTGCTGTGCGAGCGCTACCCTAATAAGAGATACGCTTTAATTCACTAGCAAAAGTGAATTAAGGCGCTTTTAAATTAATTTTGCAATGATATATACCAAGATGAGTATAATTATAATAAGTAAATCATTTTTAAATCTTGTTGTCATTATACCACCTCACTTTCTAATTAAATATGAGTTTAGTGGCAGCGCCCGCTTTACTTTGACTTTCTATGATAATGAGACCATCAGTTAAAATATATGCCAATAATAAATGTTTGTACAAAATTAAACTTTATTTCATTAGATAAAATAAATTGGCAAAAATTCTAATCTTTGATATCTTTCAATTATGGGCACTGGAATTGACCAAGGTCGTTTAGTCTTTTTTTGAATATTTAATTTAAAGAAATACAAAAATAATAATATAATTCAAGGTAAAAAGGATTTACTTGCCATATTAATAACTATTAAATTCTTTTCAAGTAAAAAAAGTAATATTAAAAATTTACATAATAAGTAATTTCTAAAAAATATTACTTTTTTTTTGCCTCTAAATGTGGTATTCTATTTATAGAATAGAGGAAAACAATGAAAAAGAAAATTATATATTTATCATTTATTATAGTATTAGTTATATCACTTATAACACTTTCATGTATTTATAAATCAAAAGATAATAAATATAATAAAGAATATAATACTATTTCAAAAGGAATGGCTATTATGATTAAAGAAGAAGGTGCAACAGATTATGTAAAATCAAATTCAAAAGATATACCTAAAGGTAACTATGTTTTAAATAGAGATAAAAGTTATTGCAAAAATAATGGCAAAATTGGTAATTATGATAGCTCTTTAGGTAAGATTAGTTTTTCATTTATAGGTACTGATAGTTGCTATTTATATTTTGATTATAAAAAAGAAACTATTAAATTGGGAAATGCAGAGTTAGTAGTTAATGGTGGAACACCAGATTTTAGTAAAGTTGCGACAACAAATGAAGGTTTATTTAAAGCTGATGATGATTATACTGCAACAACAGGAATGAAGTCATATTATTTCAGAGGAGCTGTAGATAATAACTGGGTAAAATTTGGAAAAGATAGTACAGGAAAAGATATTTATTGGAGAATAATCCGAAGCAATGGTGATGGTTCAATAAGAATGATATATTCAGGAACAACAGCGCCAACAGAAAGTACTAAAGTAGTAATGACAGGAACAGGTACTCAAATAGGTACAAGTAAATTTAATAGTAGTACAGATAAAGCAGAATATGTAGGATATATGTATACTTCAGGACAGCAGTATGGAACTAGTACAGATAGTACAATAAAAACAACAATAGATAATTGGTATGCAGGAACAACATTAAAAGATAATCCTTTAGTATCAAAAGACCAAATATTTTGTAATGATAGAAGTCCGTCATCAACACAAACAGCAGCTTGGACATCTACTGGATGGTATAGTTATGGAGCATATGGAAGATTGGTAAGTAATAAAACACCAACATTAAAATGTCCAACAGCAAGTGATAAATTTACAGTAAATGTAAGTAAAGGAAATGGATCCTTAACATATCCAGTAGGACTTATAACAGCAGATGAAATAGCAATGGCAGGAGGAGTAGATGGCTCTAGTAATAGTTCATATTACTTGTATACAAACCAAAATTATTGGTCGGGGCCTTCTTATTTCAATGGTAGTACTACTAGTGCTTTTGAGTTTTATGTAGGTTTTTCGGGTGGTATTAATTCTTATATTGTGTATTCTAATTATGGCGCTCGCCCTGTTATAAGTTTATCCTCTGAAGCTAAATTAACAGGAGATGGAACTTGGAATAATGTATTTGAAGTTGAACAAAAGGGTTATGAAACAATCTTAGCAAATAATACAGTAAATGAAACGACTCCAGATTTTAGCACTGTAACAACAGCAAGTGAAAAAGGTTTATATGCTGCTGATGATGATTATACTGCAACAACAGGAATGAAGTCATATTATTTCAGAGGAGCTGTAGATAATAACTGGGTAAAATTTGGAAAAGATAGTACAGGAAAAGATAT
>FR899392.1 GCA_000437315.1 Mycoplasma sp. CAG:472 | reverse complement strand
ATAGGTTTAACTAATATATTTTTTTCTAAAAATTTATTAATATTATCTTTACTCATATGTCGTATTAAAAATATTTGATAATCTAAAGGAGCACAAATTAAATAATTTTCTATATTAGTAAAGTCTTTAAAAGTACTTAATATTTTATATATAAATTCTTCGGATTTAACATCATTTATAAGAAGTAATTTATTACTATCACATTCTAAAGAAGAAATAATTTTATATTTATTTTTTTCATTTAATTTTCTTTTTAAATGATTATATTTTTCTATTACAAACTCATCATTTTTAATATGAGTTAAATAATTTACTTTATCGTTTTCATTAATAAAGTTATATAATTTTTCATAATACAAAGGATTTTTAAAATTAATTTTTTCTGAAGTTGTATGAGTATTTTTAAAAATATTAATATTAGTTAATATATTAAATATACTTTCATCTTTTTTTAAATTAGATATAATATTTAAAATATCCTCAGTAGAAAGTCTTTTTAATAACTTTTTATTAATTAATTTAAGTTTAAAATTATCAGATAGTTTTTTCGAAGTTAATAAAGATTTTTTATCTTTGATTATATTTAAATAAAAACTACTATTTTGATATTTTATTTTTATATTCGAAGGTAAAATAAAGTTTACTAGCACTAATACATTTTCCACTGTAAATTTAATAGGTAAAATCATTATAACTAATAATATTATTAAAAATAATGGCATAGTTCATCCCCCTTTATAACTAAATAATATTATATAAATTTATTAATTTATGTCAATAAAAAATGCTATATTTCTATAACATTAATTATTTTCTTTAATATCTAAATCTTTAAGTTCTCCACTTTCAGTTAATACTTTATTTACTGCCGCAGTGGCATTTTTTATTTTATCTGAACAAAATTTTGCAAGACTCATTGCTTCACTATATTTTTTTATAGCATTATCAAGATCAACATTTCCTGATTCTAATTCTTTAACAATTTGTTCTAAATTAGTTAGTGCTTCTTCAAAAGTTTTATTATTTTCCATTTTTTACCTCCATTACTTTTGCAGATATAATTCCTTTTGCTAAGGTAATATCGATATTATCACCTTTTTTAACATCTTTTATTTGTTTTATAACTTTATCATCATGTTTAACTATACTATAACCTTTATCTAATATACTCATTGGATTTAAAAGTGATAAACTCTTTATAAGGATATCTAATTTATTTGATTTATTATCAATAAGTATCATTGGATTAGTAAGAATATAACTTGATGTAATATTTTCATATAAATGAGTTTTCTTAGTTATAATATTTTCCATATTATTTTTTAAATTATCTATTAAAATATCAAGTTTTTGTTCTTTAATTTCATACATTGAATATGGATTTTTTAAAATATAACTGCGTTTAAATCTTTCAAGCATTACAAATTTTTGATTTACCATATTCTTTATTGTTTTAGTGGCTCTTATAACTAAATTATTTATAAGTATATTTGTGTCCATTATCGTAGGTACACACATTTCAGCCGCTCCGGTTGGTGTTGGTGCTCGAAGGTCTGCGACAAAATCAGCAATTGTAAAATCTATTTCATGGCCAACAGCACTTATAATAGGTGTATTACATTCATAAATAGCTCTTGCAACTATTTCTTCGTTAAATGCCCATAAATCTTCGATTGAACCTCCACCACGGCCTACGATAATTGTATCTAAATTAAATGTATCAGCTTTTTTAATTTGATTTACTATATTATATTTGGCATCAGGTCCCTGTACTAAACTTGGAAATAAAATAACCTGACAAATTGGGAATCTACGTTTAATTGTTGAAACAATATCTTTGATTGCAGCTCCTGTATCAGCAGTAATGACACCAACTTTCATTGGGTATTTTGGAATAAGTTTTTTATGTTCTTTATTAAATAATCCTTCCCCAGCAAGTTTTTTCTTTAGTTTTTCATACTCTATAAAAAGTCTACCTATACCATCTAAAGTCATTTTTTCAACATAAATTTGATAACTTCCTGAGGCTGGATAACATGAAATTCTACCTTCGATTAAAACTTGATTACCATCCCCAGGAATAAAATCTAAAGTTTTTGCACTTGATGCAAACATTACTGCATTAATCCTAGAATTATCATCTTTTAAAGTAAAATATAAGTGTCCCCTTGCATGGTTTTTAAAGTTAGATATTTCTCCCTTAACATAGACTTTATTTAAAAAATAATCTTTATCAATAAGGTTTTTAATATAATTATTAATTTGGCTTATTTTTAAATAATTATATTCCATTATCTATCCTTTATTATTTTATCAAGTACTGCATTAATGATTTTTCTTACATTATCATCACTATATTTTTTAGAAAGTTCAATTGCCTCATTTATAACTACAACTTCAGGTGTATCTGTATACATAAGTTCATATATAGCCATTCTAAGTATTGCAGCACCAGTTTTATCAATTCTATCTATAGACCAATCATTCATATATTTATTAGCTAAATTATCAATTTTATCTTTATATGTAACGCATCCATAAACAACTTGTTTTACAAACTCATTTTCTACTTCAACATTTGCCTTTATTGTATCATCAATACTTACATTTAATTTTTGATCTTTTGCTATATCAAGTTGATATAAAATAACCATTATTTTTTCCCTTAATAAACTTCTTTTCATCGCCATAAATACTCCTTTTTCACATACAATAAATTATATCATAATTTTTAATACAATAAAAGGATGAAATAACTAATTATCATCCCTTTTATCTTTGATAAGTACTTTGAGTTAGTTTATCATATTTTGCTTTTAATTTAGCTAGTTTTTGCTCTATTTTTAATATTTCTATTTGATTATATTTTATTTCATCAAAAAGTTCATTTGCTCTATAATAATCTACAACTTCATTATTTAAAATAAACTGCATATTATTATTATCAGATTCAAGTTCCTCTTTTTGATATACTAAATCATTTATTTGTGATTCAAGTTCAAATATTCTATCATCAGAAACATCAATATCATAAGCTTTTGAAAAATCATCATCATCCATAAGCATTATATCATCTGGTTCATTTAAACTATCACTTTTTTTAAATTTTTCATTCATTATCTTTTCATACCGCTTTCTTTATTTACTTCACGATAAAGGACATTTTGATTTAAAAATTTTTCATATCTAATTAAGCTATTTAAAAATTTTTCATATTCCTCTTTTTTAATAAATTTTTTGTATTCATACATAAGCGTTTGTCTTAATTTTTGAGTTTCTCCAAGGACTATAAAAAAATCACCGTCAGAGGATTCATCATTTAATGAAGCAAAAAGTCCAAATACTTTTTTATATTCTTTCGTAAATTTATTTAATATTATTTTATTAAGAAACTTTTCATCATAAACAGTAAATGATTTAACAATATCATTTTTAGGATTAAATGTATAACCTTCAGTTTTTATTAACTTATTAATATTTTTATTTCCTTTATTTATTTTTAAAACATATTCACTCATTATTATCCTCCATTAAATCTGGTCTTTTTTCTAAAGTCTTTTTCATTGCCATTTCTTTTCGCCACTCATCAATTTTTTGATGATTACCACTTATTAAAACATCTGGTACTTTCATACCTTCATATTCATATGGTTTTGTATACATTGGGTAGTCTAATGTATTATTTGTAAAACTTTCACTATCAAGACTTTCTTTATTAATTACTCCAGGAATTAACCTAATTATTGCATCCATCATACACATCGAAGGATACTCACCACCAGTTAAAACAAAATCACCAATTGAAAGTTCTAAATCGCAAAGAGTTCTAATTCTTTCATCAAACCCTTCATAATGACCACATATAAATATTAAATGTTTTTTATTAGATAAATCATAAGCAATTTTTTGATTAAATGTTTTACCATCTGGAGTAAGTAAAATAATATAACTATCTTTGGTTTTAATACTTTTTATACACTCAAAGACAGGTTCACACCTAATAAGCATTCCAGCTCCTCCACCATATATTGTATCATCAACTTGACCATTTTTAAGTGGTGTATAATTTCTAAAATTAATTATATTTATTTCTACTTTATCATTTTCAATTGCTCTTTTTATTATTGATTCAGTTTTAAAACCATTATACATTTCAGGAAATAAAGTAAGTACATCAATTTTCATTTAAATCACCCATATTTTTTACATAAATAATATTATTTTCAAAATCCATTTTTTCAATAAAATTATTTGTTATTGGTATTATTATATCATGAACCTTTATATAATTATACTTTTTATTAAGAAGTATTTCTTTTACTTTACCTATTAGTTTATCATTATCATAAACATCCATGTTCATAAGTTCTATCAAAAGATAATCAACATTTATTTCATTTCTATTAACATAAACTTCTTTTTTTAATATTTCATCAGTTAAAGAAATATCATCAATACCTAAAAACTTTATTACTTCACAATTTGGATTTTGTTTTACAGACTCAATTATATATTTTTTATTATCAATATATAAACTATTTCCCACTTTAAAAATATCATTTTTATGATTAGTTTCACTTAATATTTTTACTTCACCTTTTAAACCAAAAGGTCCTGTAATATAACCTATATATAATAATTTCATTTTTTACCTCCTGAAAAAGATATTTGGATCTTTAAATACAATTAAATTAATATTTTTATCTTTAGTTATAATATTTAATTCATATGATTTTAATACAGTTACTTTATTTCTATGTTCAACGCTTCCAGTGCTTCGACCATTAGTTTTAGATAAATTTGGTTCATAATCTGATTGAACCATTTTTATATAGTTATATGGTTTTATATTAATTTTAATTTCTTTTATATCATTTATTTTATCATAAAATATTCCATCATTATTTTCTATTCCAATACTTAGTATATCTTTATCAAATGTTAAATACATATTACCACTTTTATAATTTAAACCAGAAATATATTTTCCTTTTAGATATTCTGTTTTAGGTAACTTTAAATTATTAAATTTAATAATATCTTTTTCTTTATACATAACATATATCATAATAATAATGAAAAATATTGGTATAAAAATATATATAAACTCTACTATCTTTTCCATAAACTACCTATTATAAATATCATACATAATAATGCTACTTGCTACTGCAGCATTTAAACTTTCACATTTTTCATTCATATTAATATAAATAAAATCATCACAAAGTTCTTTAACTTCAATACTTACGCCTTTTCCTTCACTGCCTATTACAAAGGCTACTTTTTCCTCGTTTACAGTCTTAATATTTTTACCATTTATTACATCAGTTCCATAAATTTTATAGCCAAGAGTTTTAAGATAAGGGATAAATGAAATAAGATTATCTTTTATAATATTGGTATTAAATATCATTCCCTCGGATGAACGAATAACTTTATCATTGTAAGCATCCACTGTGTCCTCTGAACAAACTATCGTAGGAAAATTAAAAGCTACGCTGCTTCTTATGATTGTACCTAAATTACCTGGATCTTGTATATGATCAAGTAACAAAACATTACCTTTTATATCATCAGGTAAAATAAAATTACATACTGCCATTACTTTATTCGGAGTAACTAAACTACTTATTTTAGCCATTATTTCTGGAGTTACATTATAAGTATCAACTTTATACTCTTTATCTTCCGTAGTAATTATTTCTTTTACAATACCTTTTTTTAAGGCTTCATTAACTAAATTTTCACTTTCAACAATAAATAAATGTGCTACATCACGATACTTTTTCATTTTAAGTTTAGCCCAATAGGCAACTTTTGGATTATTAATACTAGTTATTTTCATTTTCTTAACTCCTTTCTTGCTTCTTTATAATTAGGGCAAGCAAGCGAAACTATATTCCAAAACTTTTTAGAGTGATTTCCTTCATAAAAATGTGCCATTTCATGAATTATTACATAATCAAGAAGCCATACTTCTTTTTTAATTAATTCTTTATTCAAAGTAATAATATTATCCCTTCGATTACATACACCCCATCTAGTTTTCATTTGTCTAAATTTTAATGTAAACTCAGGTAAATTATTAAAACAATTTTTACATATGGAAACTTCCTCATTAAAAACTCTATTTATTTCTTCTTCAGTAAATTTATTTAAATCATCTTCATTTTTAGCATAGATAAAATCACCATTTATATAAACATTATCAATACTTTCATTAAACTCTACATTATAAGTTTTACCAAGTAAATGATAACTTTCATTATATTTTTTTCTTTCAACTGCTTTTTGATACATTTTAATAATTGCATCTTCATTTTTAAATATTAATGATTTAATTTCCTCTTTAGAAACTTTTTTATGACAAGTCACAATTAAAACACCATTTTCATTAAATCGAAAATAGATATTCTTATTATTTTTATAAATAATTTCTACATAAATGTTGTAATCTTTAATATTTAGTTCCATAATTATATTTTAGCAAAATATACATTTAAAAACAAGAAAACGTTTATGATTTTCTTGCTAAATAAAACATTTTTAATATATTGATTATTCATAAATATAACTAATGGATTTACAAGTCTTGTTTTCTCTTAAATCCATACCATGTATTTCAAATATATAGAACCTTCCACTATCAAGAATCTATGTATTTAAATCAATTATATGATGTTCATACTCTTTAAATTAAAAAATCAAGCATTCTCGTGAACAGCATAGTACATTTTATTTGGGACTGTTTTAAAAAAAATTTTTGTTATTGGTGAAGATACATTATAATCTAAACTCTATTGCTCTTTTGCTATTAACTTTAAATCAGACATCAATAATAGCACCTAAATTATAATATTTTGTATTATAATTTTTTTCGTCTCTAGCAGTATGTAAGAATTCCTTACATACTGAATTCTCACTTAATTCATTTTCAAAAATATTAGAAAGATGCATTGTTATTTCTTTCTTGTTGTTCTGAAAAGTTCGGCCATTAATTTTTGACTAAGCCAGACTGATTCTTCATCAACAATCACTTCTATTGTCTTTTCTTTGTTTTGTAAATATCAAAACCTTTGTATAACTAATTGATTTACAGTTCTTATTTTAAATATCAAAATCAAGCATATCGTTAACTGCTCCTTCATATAAATCTTGCTCATGTTTTATAGTATCAATTAAAAACATTTTATCACTTTCATAATTTTTAAGACCTCTTAAATAAAAAGGCTTATCACTATCTAAAATAATAAATGGCATTATATCATTTTTTAAACATTCCTTGAACATTATCATTCTGCCGACTCTTCCATTGCCATCTCCAAAAGGATGTATTTTTTCAAATTTATAATGAAATTCAATAATATCTTCAAGGGTAATATTTTTAAGTGAATTATACCAAGAAAGTAAATTATCAATGTCCTTTGGTGTATCTTTTGGTGAAGATGTATTAATTACATTTATTAGACCTATTTTATTAGGAACTATTTTAAAACCACCAACGTTATATCTAGGATTATCTTCATCAGATGTACCCCTTTTTAGGATCTTATTCATTTCGATAATAATGTTTTTATCTAACTTTTTTTCATAAATATCTAACATATAATCAAATAATCTAAAATGATTTTTCATTTCTATTAAATCATCCAATTTCACTACATCATCAGATTTTGGTATATAAGAGTTTGTTACAAAAATTTCTTCGGTTTCATCCTCACTTAAGTGTGTACCCTCAATCTTATTAGAATTATAAGCAAAATTTACTTGAGAATAATGATATATATTACCTTTAAATTTTGAATTTTTTTGACTAACTAATTCTCTTTTTAATTTTTCTATATTCATAATAACCTTCCTTAAAAAGATAATACCACATTTTTATTAAGATTTAAATGCTATATTTTCTTTTTAAAATTACCATCAATTCCAACACCTTCATTAGTAATAACAAAGGCAGTTTTATCTATTTTATCTAGATCTTTTTCTAAAATTGATAATTCATATTTAGAAAGTGCTACATAAGTAATATAAGTAGTAGAGTTTTCATACCCTCCTTTACCTTTCCAAAACGTTGCATCTCTTTTTAAATTTTCTTTTATATAACTAATTATTTTATTAGGTTCATCTTTTGTAAATATCATGGCAGTAGTACATATATTTTTTTCATGATTTTTGTCTACTACAAATGAAGAAAATAAAGAATAAATTATTGAGTAAATCATTGTATTAATACCAAATAATATTCCACTTATAGAGTAAATAACTAAATTTATAAGAATACCTATTTTACCTACAGACATTTTTTTACTACTAAGTGAGGCAACTACACCAATAATATCAGTTCCTCCACATGAACCACCCACTGAAAAAAACATTCCTGCTCCAAAACCTACGATTAAACCACCAATTAAAGTACTTGTTATAAGTTCATCTACAATTGGGGTTTTAGGTATTGGTATAAATGATAATGCTAAAGTTTGAACAGCAACACACAAAATTGTACGTCTAAAAAATACATCATTTACTTTTAAATAAGCAAGTATAAAAAGTGGAATATTAAAAAGTAAATTTAAAATACCAGATATATCAAATGTACTTTCTAAAGCAAAAAGTTTAATAAGCATTTCATTAATAAGTTGGGATAGTCCTAAAACGCCACCATTAAAAAGTCCCATTGGTCTTATGAAAAGATTTACTCCAAGAGCATAAATAATTACACCAAATATTGCTTTTAAAAAACTTTTGGTATCCCAATCATACATTGCTTTCACTTTAATCAACCTACCTTAAATTAATTATAATATATTTTAAAAAAATATGAAACTAAAATATTTCATATTTTCTTTAAAAAGGCATTTTCATATTACCATTAGACATACTTTTCATCATTTTTTTCATTTGTTCAAATTGATTAATAAGTCTATTAACATCTTCGACTTTCATTCCACAGCCTTTGGCAATTCTTATCTTCCTTTGAGCCTTTAAAACCTCTGGATGCTTTCTTTCATAAGGAGTCATTGATAAAATAATTGCTTCAACATGAGCCATTTCTTTAGGATCAATATTTACATTATTAAGTCCCATTTTTCTTGCACCAGGAATAAGTTTAAGTAAATTTTCAAGTGGTCCAAGTTTTTTTATTTGTTTCATAGTATTTAAAAAATCTTCGAAATCATATTTACCCTTAAGCATTTTTTTGCTTAAATCTTTAGCCTCATCCTCACTCATTAATCCTTCAGCTTTTTCAGCAATAGATAAAATATCTCCCATATCAAGAATTCTATTTGCCATTCTTTGTGCATCAAATAATGAAAGACCATCCATTTTTTCACTATCACCAATAAATTTAATTGGTACATTAGTTAGGTGTCTAACACAAAGTGCTACTCCACCTTTTGAGGTACTATCCATTTTAGTTAAAATGCATCCTGTTAAATGAAGTGTTTCATTAAATCCTTTGATAACATTTATAGCATCTTGTCCTATCATCGAATCAATAACAAGTATTTTTTCATCAACTTTAAAATTATCCTCAACACTTTTAAGTTCATCCATTAATTTTTCATCAAGTTGAAGTCTTCCTGCAGTATCAATGATAATATAATCATTATTATTTTCTTTAGCATAAGAAAGAGCATCTGTAATTATTTCATTAACTGTTGCATTATCCTTTGAAAAAACTGGAATATTTAACTCTTTACCTATTTGTTTAAGTTGTGTGATAGCCGCAGGTCTATATATATCACAAGCCACAAGTAAAGGTTTTTTATTATATTTTTTTCTTAAAAATAAAGAAAGTTTTCCAGCAGTAGTTGTTTTACCACTTCCCTGAAGTCCCACGAGCATAAGAACTGAAGGATTACCACTTACATATAAATCTTCACTTTCTCCAAGAAGTGATACTAATTCATCTTTAATAAGTTTAATAAATACTTCCTCAGGTTTAAGTGATTTAGATACCTCTAAACCTAAAGCTTTTGTTTTAACATTATTTGTAAATTCCTTAACTATTTCATAGTTTACATCTGCTTCCAAAAGAGCCATTCTTATTTCTCTTATTGCTGTGTCAATATTATCTTCAGTAATTTTACCCATACCTTTAATATTTTTAATAGCACTTGATAATCTATCTCCTAAATATTCAAACATTTTAACCTCGTTTCTTAATTATTTTACCATAACTTATAATAGTTTATCAAATAATTTTAATAAAAAATAACTAGAGTATATCTAGCTATTTTCTTGTATACATTAAAGCCTTATCTTTTGATGGCATATCAGAGGAATATATTTTTCCCATCATGCTTTCTTTATTAAAGTCTAGAACAATAGGTTCTATTTCAAATGTTCCATCATTTTTTTCTTTTAAAACAATACCACAAGCAAAATCATCTCTAAAAATCATTTTTATTGTATGTATTAAAGTATCATTTAGTTTATCTTCATAATCAAAATGTACATGTCCTTCGAAAATATGATTGTAATCAGTAATTTTATTTCCCTCGAGCATTGGATTATTTAATGCTTTTTGAATTATTTTACTATGAGGATGACTACTTCCTAAAGTATCCATAATTTTTAACATATCCTCTTTTGCTTGCAAACTATTTGTATATAAAAACTCTTTTGCTCTATCATTTACTCCGAGTCTTTGAAAAATCCATGTATTATGATTATTATAATCCCATCTTACATCATTACCAAAATGAATTAAACCTACTTTTTGATTTCCTACAGTAATTTGCCTTGAAACAGGATAATACTTTAAATCATTTACTCTACTGCCAATTTTATCTAAAGTCCAATTACAATTATCCTCACGGTCTTTATCAAAATAAGTAAATGCTTTATAATCATTTAAAAAATATGATTCACTATTTCCCTCAATACTTTGAACATTATATTTTTCTAAAAGTTCTAAGACTTCTTTTGGATTAGGCCCTACAGTAATATTATCTCCAAGTGAATATATTTCAGTAATACCTTGAGTTTTTGCATAAGAAAGTAGCGCAATAGTGGGTTCTAAAAAGGCATGAATATCTGATATTATCATTATTTTTCTTCCTGTATATACATCATCTTTATGATAATTAATTAAATATAATAAACCATCATAAATACTTTCTTTTTTATTATCACTAATATATTTTATTTCCTTTTTACTAAAGAAATTTACAGGCTTATCAATATAACTATTTTGTTTTTGAGTCATTACAAATGATAAATTATATTTTTTAGCATATTCAAGTTCTTTAGCACTAGGACTTTTTCCATTAATTAATGCTATAGCAACAGGTTTTAAATTTTTTCTATATAAAAGTGTTTCCGAATTTCTATCACTAACACTACTTGTTTCAATAATGCCTCTTTGATAAGCATCTATCACTACATCACAATAAGAGTTTTTAGTTAGAATATGATTAGTCCCCATATTTACTGTACTACTACATATATAACTACCCTCAGGGATATGATCATAAAGAAAAACTTCAGTAACATAATCAAAATAATATTTTTGACCTAAATAACTAATTGGACTTAATGAAATATAATTACTTTTTCCATCACTTATACCATTAACTAAATTATAATCAGGTTCATTATAACTTTTTACATGGGCATAAAGACAATAATTTACATTTCTAAAATCATATGTTTTAACCCCATATTTCTTAGTAAGTTCTAAATCGATTAAATCATTTGCTTCGGATAAAGGTGTTAAATTATAATTTGCCTCAATTTCATAAATATTTCTAATCATTGAATATATTTTATTAACATTAGTATATAAATCTTTAATTGGATTATCATTTTCTGATAAAATATTATTTAAAATATATTTAATTGCGTCAGTATTTGAATTATAATTAATTTTAATTCGTATTACTTTAATTATTTCATCAATATAGTAACATAATAATTCATTTTTACTATTATTTACTTTTAAAGTCTCAAGACCTGTTACACCACCAATATTATGAATTAGTGTGTTTATATCTTCACTATTAAAGGATGTTAAATATAAAAAAATTTGATTAAGCTCTAATTTATTATCACACTCATTTACATGTTTTTTTAATAAAGCAAATTTTTCTTTTATCATTTTATCAAGTAATTCAATGCTATTAGGACAATTTGAAATTATATCAGTTTTATCATTTATTAGTAAATAAATATTTTGAATATCATTTTTATTTAAAGCTAGATAATCTATATTATTAAATAAATTTTTATATTTATAATATGAAAGTAATATTTTACATAAACTTTCTACTTTATTTGCATCATTTATAATAAAACTATAATTATTTTCTATAAATTCTTTTAGTTTTAAAAACTTTTGAACTTCATTATTTTTTAAAATATCATTCATAATAAATATTGTTTTATCATTATTAAGTCCATATTGAATAAATAATTTTATATCAAAATTAATATTATTTAAAAATGTTTTTAAAGTACTATAATAATCATCATCTTTACTATAACCAAAATATTTTGTGATTTCTTTTATACATTCCCTATCAACTTTATCTGGATAAAGTGCTTCATATGCAAAATCCTTTATTACATCGCTTTCTTTATCATTATGTACTATTTCCTCAAGAATAGATGTATTAATCATTTTATATTTTTCAAGTATTTCATCATGATAAATATCAAAAAAATATTCAAAAGCATCCTTTTTTATAGAATTTATCTTATATTTTGAATAAGAGGAAAATAAAGTAAAATCAGTTTCATCAATAATTTTATTAAAATAAGTTCTATTTAATTTATAATATTTTTTTATAATTTCATCTCTATTATAATAACATTCTCTATAAATATTATTTAATAAATCTATAACATTATCGTAATTAATATATTTTTTGTATATTTCTTGTGCTATATCATCATATAATAAAATATATTTATAATCTTTTAAAATAGTTTCAAATGGAAACTTAATATAATATTTAATTAATAGATCTTTATGAATACTAACTAAATATTTTTTTAATGTTTCTGAGTAAACAGAACTAGATAAAGTACTAACTACATTAGTAATACTCCATTTTCTTAAATATTTTGAATAATTAGTTTTAGAAAGAATAATTTCCATTCCCTCATTGGAAGCATAAATTGCTTGAAAATCTAAATATGTTATATTTTTTATATTATTTAATATAGTGCCATAGTTATTATTAACTAAATTCCAAGTAAGTAATTTATCTTTTTTGTAACTTCCAAGTGCTTTTAAAGCAAAATCTTTATCAATATAATTTTTAATATCAGAGTACTCTATTTTTTTAATTTTTAATATAGTGGATAATAAATTTTCATCTTCATATACAAAAAGTGCATCAATTAATAATTTTTTAGTATTTCCTTTTTTTATAGTATCATAATATGTAGAAATATTTTCATTTAAAAATTCATTAATTAAAGATTCCTTTATTCTATCTTTATTTGAGAAAACT
Organism: Mycoplasma sp. CAG:472; assembly: GCA_000437315.1. GTDB lineage: Bacteria > Bacillota_I > Bacilli_A > RF39 > UBA660 > UBA6448. Next base: position 14,105 of record FR899392.1, on the reverse strand, counting down.
TTTAATACATTTTCTTTAGTAATTGTTTTTTTATAAAAATATAATCTTAGATTTTTATTTTCAATAGTATTTATATAATCTATAAGGCTAAATCTAGATTTATTATTGTCAATTAAATATTTTTTTAATTTATAGGGTATTTTATCATTATTAAAAAAGTCATAAATATTCTCTTTAGAAAGATAATAAGGAACTTTATATAATTTTAAAAAGTATTTTTTAAAATCAAATGAATATTTATAACTAGACATATATTTTATAACATCAGAAAAATCAATATTTTTAAAATATTCAAAAACTTCCATTCCAAATTCATTTCTTATGCATAATAAACTATATACTATAGATAAAATATTTGAATTAACTGAATAGTCAAAAAATATTTTAAGTAACTCTTTTGTACTTTTAATACTTAAATTTAAATATTTATATGGTATAGAAAAAACATTATAATTATCTTTTTGTAAATTCATTTTAACCCCCATTTGCTATGAACAATTATAACAAAAAAGAGTGTTTATGTCAAATATATGTAAAGTAATATTATAATAAAAAAATACTAAGAATTTTTTACTTTCTTAGCATTTTTATTTTGTTTTTTTAATGAATTATTAATTTCCCTTAATAAAAGGATTTCTTCGGATACTTTTTCTTCTTCTTTCTTTTCTACTTTTTCCTCTTTTGCAAGTTTTTTCTTAGTCATATCATTTAAAGTATTAAGAGTTTTTACCACTAAAAAGATACAAAAAGATATAATTAGAAAATCAATAATATTTTGAATAAACATTCCATAATTTACTGTAGCCTCGCCAACTTTTAAAGATAGATTAGTAAAATCTATACCTCCGATTATAACACCAATTAATGGCATAATAACATCATTTACAAGTGAGGAAACGATTTTAGAAAATGCTCCTCCTACTACTACACCAACAGCTAGATCTAAGGCATTTCCTTTTGAAATAAACTTTTTAAACTCATTTAATATTTTTTTCATTTTTATTCAAATCCTCTTTGAATGTTACATACATTGCAATAATATAAATTATAACAGTAATTATATATCCTAATGTAAAGTATGAATATTTAGTAAATAATACACCAATTAATGTTAGAAATAAACTTACTAAATAAAGTCCATAATAACTAAGAGGTAGATATTTATCTAAATTATATTTTTTTAAACTAGGTATATGTTCATCTAACTTAATAAATGTATTAACAATATTTACAAAAAATAATAAAATTGCAAATATAGCACATATTTTAGCAAGTCCAAACATAAATGATAAATCAAACATATCAGAATGAAGCACTGTAATTGATGTGCTTGATTCATAACCAAAAAATTCTATTTTATATTTAATCCATTTTACATTAAACATTATAAACGTTACAAATAAAGCTATAACATTATTAATAATATTTTTATCTTTTGGAACTTCAACATTTAAATTTACTTTATCCATTGAACTTATTTTTTCATCTAATTTATTTAAACCATCATCAATAGTTTTACCAATGCTTTCCACTACACCAGCAGTTTCATTTGCTACCTTTTCAATATTTTCTTTTACTGGTTGAGCTGAAGTTTCCTCTTTTAAAGTATTTTCTTTTTTAGGTTCAACTTTTGTAGTGGTTTTCTTAGGTGTAACATTTTTCTTAACAGTTTCTTTTTTTACTGATTTTGGTTTTGTTTCACTTGCTTTTGCACTATTTTTCTTTACATTACTACTACTTTTTTTAGCTACAGTTTTTTTAGTAGTCTCCTTTTTTACAGTACTTGTTTTCTTTACATTAGTTTTATTTTCTTTTTCATTATCTTTCATAATAAACTCCTTTTTCTCTAGGTATATTATACACCAAAATAATTATTTTAAAAAGATTAAATATTCTACTTTACATAAAAAAGTCAATGATAATTATTTATCAAAGACTATTTTTTTAAAGTTTCATATTTTTCATCAGAAATTTGTGAATAATTAATTACTTGCTGTTTTGATAGACCATCTTTTATCATTTTATGAGCTATAACATTTGTAACTTCAATAGTTACTTTTTGAGTTTCTTCTTTTTCAATTTCATAATCACGTTCTTTTCTTAGCCTATCATCCACTTGCTTTCTAAGTTCTTCGGCATCATAATAAAACATATCATCAAGGTTCATATTTTGCCTCACTTCTATTAACTTATTATCAACTTCATTATAACTAAAATTTTTAAAAAAATCTATAAAAAATAAAAAGAAGAAGTTTTTAATTCTTCTTCGTAAGTATTTTATTTTTGATACATTTTCTAGGATTTTCAAAATCATTTTTACGTACATCACTTTGTTCAAAAATCATTGGTTCTACATCTAAATACTCTATATCTCCATTATCATCATAATAAATAGTTAAAAAGTAATCTCCCATTAAATTAGGTAGCTCATTTTTCATCATAAAGGATGATTGATCTACATTACATGGTGCTAAAAGCATATGAATATTACGATATAACATATAATAAATTTTATGATAATGACCTCTTATAGAGAGTTTTGGTTTAGTACCTGAAGCCATTTGATCTATACCATTTTGTGGTTTAGTGGAAAGTATTCTTGATGTTCCTCCTCCCGGATGAAATAATTCTACCTTACAATTGTCAAAGTATACAAAGGCTCTATCTTGACCTAAATATTCAAAATCAGGTCTTTTTTTAGCAACTTCATCAGCTAAAACTACACCATAATTAAATTGATGAGTTTGATCATGACTACCTTGAATTGCATGCCATTTTACTCCAGGATATTTAGGTAAATTTTCAATTACATAATTTATTTGTCCAGTTGCACCATATAAAAATACTTCGTGAATATGGTTAGGTCTAATTCTAGAATAATCACCATCTGATATATCACCAATATGATAAAAGTCAGTAATACCACGATTATATGCTTCATAACAAGCGGTATTTACCATTGAAGGTTGACACCAAATACTTCCATAATGAGTATCAGATACGACTAAAATCTCTTTTTTATTAAGTTCCTCTTTCGGAGGTTTTATTATATTATCTTTTCTTTTTTGAAATGTTTTACGAACAACTAAAGTACCATTTATATCAACTACATCCACTGGTCTTCCATATTCATTTAATATAGTAATCATTCCATATAAAGCATCTGTAGATATATCAAGTTTACTTCTTAGTTCCTCAAAAGATTGTTCTTTTTTTAAAAGTCTATAAATCTTATCAATTGAATCAAAATATGCATGTTTATTTTGAATTACTTCTTTGGTATTTTCAAATTCACCAAGTTCATTTTTAGATACATTTAATTTTTTAGTGGTTAAATAATTATCTTTACTAGGTTTATAATATGGCATAACTTCAGGAAGTAATCTTTTTAATTTACCAGTTTTTGTATAACTTACATCCACTATTGTTGCACCAATTGTATTTTGTTGTCTATTTGCTTTCATAAGAGGTGTTCTTTCCACTACTGAAGGAACTGAAAATATTTGCGTATCTCTTATCGCAGGAAAATGTTGAGAAGACCTAGTTCCACTTAAAAATATTGCATCATAGTCTTCATAACTTGACATACTTCTTGAATATGTTTGGGGTGGATAAGCAACTGTATAAGCATCACCAGCTTTTAATTGTTCTAATTTAAAAGTTACTTCATTAAAATGAACAGTACAAGCTTTTGGTCCTAAATAAATCATATCTTCCCTTTCTCTTGCAATATATTCACCAACATTTAATTCTCTAGAAAATTTATGATCATTTTTACCGGTAATAAATAAAGTCTTAATACCTTCGACTTTTGGGAAGTATTCAATTAAATGATCTGCTTGTCCATATGCATCATTAGTAATTAAACTTTTACCATATTCAAGATTATTTTCCCCCTTATAAGGTCCTTCGAGTAGGTTTCCTAAAACAAATACATATTTTACACCTGCAATTGCAAAATTTTTATACATATCATTTAAAATTGCAATTTGTTCATTTTTAGAACCAAATCTAGTATCAGAAATAAAGGCTATCTTTGTATTTGAATCAACATCCTCAGTAATATAATAATCATTTTCTTTAGTAAAATCTGGGTGATCATTAATAATTATATAGGCATCTTTATTCTTTTCACTATAAGTTACATTAATCCCTTCATCCTTTAATTTTTTAACAAGTCCTAAAACTTCATATTCACTTATGTCATACTTTTTTGCAAGAGATGATACTGACTTTTCTTTGACAATATCTTTTTTGATTTCACTTAATAAATCGATTTTCTTTTCTTCCATAATTCTTTCTTAAAAAAAGAGCATATAAAATCATTTACTGCCCTTTCTTATTCTCCTATCATCTTAAGTATAAAATATTTTATAAACTTTTTCAAGTAACTTTACATTTTATTTTGTAAAATAAAACATTAAAAAAGAGTGAAAATTCACTCTAATATAAATTATTTTTTAAAAGTCCAATCTCTAACTTCTTTTAAATCGATACCATATTTTTTAATATAAGTACTATGTTTTTTAAGCATATCTTCACAGTATTTTATAACTTCCTCTTTGCCTTTAATTTTAACATATTTTAAAGTACTTATAACAAGATTAAATCTATCTATCTTATTTTGAACTCTCATATCAAATGGAGTTGTAATAGTACCCTCTTCCATATAACCAAATACATGCATATTTTGATTATCTCTGTTATATGTAAGTTCATGAATAAGATTTGGATAACCATGAAATGCAAATATAATTGGTTTATCTTTAGTAAATAATTTATTGTATTCACTATTTGTAAGACCATGAGGATGTTTATCATTAGATACAAGTCGCATTAAATCAATAACATTTACTACTCTAACTTTAAGTTTAGGAAGTTTTTCTCTAAGTATAGTAGAGGCTGCAATAACTTCGATATTTGGTGTATCTCCACATGAAGCTAATACTACATCAGGATTTCCTTCATCATTTGAACACCATTTAAATGTATCAATACCTTTTGTACAATGATTAATTGCCTCTTTCATTGAAAGCCATTGAAATGATGGATGTTTTGAGGCCACGACTACATTTATATAATTTTCTGTATTTAGACAGTGGTCTACTGTAGAAATTAAAGTATTTGCATCAATAGGAAGATAAATTCTTACTATCTCACTTTTCTTTGTAACCATATGATTTAAAAAACCTGGGTCTTGATGAGTATAACCATTATGATCTTGCTGCCAAATATGGCTTGTTAAAATATAATTTAATGATGGTATATCTTTACGCCAAGAAATTTGATTACACATTTTAAGCCATTTCGCGTGTTGTGAAGCCATTGAATCAATAATTCTAACAAAGGCTTCATAAGAGTCGAATATTCCATGTCTACCGGTTAAAATATAGCCTTCGAGTAATCCTTCGCAAACATGTTCTGATAAAAATGAATCAATCACTCTACCCTCATTATTTAAATATTCATCATATGAATAAATATTTCCTTCGAATTGTCTATTTGTTTCGTCGAATACATGATTAAGTCTATTAGATAGAGTTTCATCTGGAGCAAATAATCTAAAGTTATTTTGATTATTTTTAATAACATCTCTTAAGTATTTACTAAGTTCCATCATATCTTGAGTTTTTACATCACCATGATTACATTTAACTTCATAATCTATAAAATTTGGTAATATTAACTTTTTAGGTTTTAAACCACCGTTTGCATATGGACTAGCTCCCATTTTTTTACTATCAACAGGTAAAATCCATTTTACATCTTTTTTTAGTTTACCTTTAGCATCAAATAAATTTTCTGGATGATAACTTTTTAGCCATTCATAAAGTAGATTTAAATCTTCATCATTATCTATAGTAAGAGGAACTTGATGAGCTCTAAATGTTCCTTCGATTTGTTTATTATCCACTACTTTAGGTCCTGTCCAACCTTTTGGTGATTTTAATATAATAAATGGATAATAAAATCTTTTGTATTTACCTTTTAAATATTCACTTTTAATTTTTTGAAATCTTTTTATACTATATTCTAAAGCTTTTTGCATTGAATCAAATGGATTAAATAAATTAGCATCAACTATTATAGGTTCATAGCCATAACCATATATTAAATTTTTAAGTTCTTCCTCACTTATTCTTGCAAAAATTGAAGGATTTGCTATTTTATAACCATTTAAATTTAATATTGGTAAAACAAAACCATCTTTTTCTGGATTTATAAATTTATTTAAATGAAGACTTGTAGCAAGTGGTCCAGTTTCCATTTCACCATCGCCAATAACACAAGATGCAATAAGATTAGGATTATCTAAAATAGCACCATAAGCATGAGCAACACTATAGCCTAGTTCTCCTCCTTCATTAATTGAACCTGGTGTCTCTGGAGCAGCATGTGAAGGAATTCCCCCAGGAAAAGAAAACTGTTTGAATAATTTTTTTAAACCCTCTTCATCCTCGGTTATATTAGGATAAACCTTACTATAAGTTCCTTCGATATAGGTATTTGCTACCATAGCATTTCCACCATGACCCGGTCCTGAAATATAAATCATATCTAAATTATGTTTTTTAATTATATAATTTAAATTAGTATAAATAAAATTTTGAGAGGGTACAGTTCCCCAGTGACCAACTAACTTCTTTTTAATATCACTCATTTCTAATTTTCTTTTCAAAAGTGGATTATCAAGAAGATATAATTGACATGCAGATATATAGTTAGCGGCATCAAAATATTTTTGTAAACTTTCTATTTCATATTTTTTTAACATATTTATCAATCCCTTTACTATATATAATTATACAAAATAATTATTAAAAAAACTAGATTTATTTTTTAATTCTTATATCTTAGTTAGTTATGGTTTCTTTTGCTGCATTTATTAAAAAAAATGGTCTAACACAAAAAAGCATTGCAAAAATTTTAATATTTTCTGTATTGCTTATACTCAATATAAATTAAGGACAATATTAATACCAATAGTTTATATTTAAAAATTAGAAAAAAATTAAGTTATTTTGTTGATAAAATAAAAAAATCATTAAGTTTTAAACATGTAATGATTTTTTATTATTATATATTAATCTTTTTAATTTTTTAGTAGAACTAATAATATTTTTTTGAGCTAATATTGGTCTAATCATAGCATAACCATCTATTTTAATACCCTCTAACATAGGAATCGTATTTTTGTTAATACCCCCAATTACTATAACAGGTATTGAAGAATAATCTACTATTTTTCTTAACTTATCAACACTTACTACCAATGCATCCTTTTTAGTTGTAGATTTATATATAGCACCAACTCCCAAATATGATGCACCATCTTCAATTGCCTTTTTTGCTTCTTTAAGATTTGTTACAGTTACACCTATTATTTTTTCGGGTCCTAAAATTTTTCTTGCTTCCAAACAAGATATATCATTTTGACCAATATGTATTCCATCTGCTTTGATATTTTTTGCAACATCAAGATTATCGTTTATAATTAATGGAATATTATATTTATCTGTTACTTTTTTTATTCTACTTGCAATTTGAAAAAACTCGTCATAATTTTTTTCTTTTTCTCTAATTTGAACTATTGTAACGCCACCTAAAATTGATTGTTCTACACAATATTCAAGTGGGTAATCAACATTCATTTCACTATTAGTACATAAATATAAACTATAATCAATCATTTTTTACTAATACCCTCTTACTCACTATTATTTTCTCTGGTCCATTATTTTTAAAAATGTAATTTGAAAATTCATCATTGTTTGCTTCAACAATATTATTAGGTAAATTATATTTAAATGCTTTACTTAATTCTTCAAGCTTATTTTTATCTACAATATTACTAAAAACAGTACAGTCATAAATATCTTTTGACCTATTTTCGGTTTTACATAAAAATAGTGCTTCTGGCGTTATGGAATAGTATTTAATGCCATTATGATTTTTAGGAATTTCAGAGAAACTTAATTTACTAATTAATGGAGAATTATGAATATATTCAACTAATTTTCTATTATTTTCATTAATAAAATAATCTTTTTGAGTAATGGATCCATCTTTTTCTTTCACATACATAAAAACAGTTATCGGAATATCAATAATATCTTTATAATACATTTTTAACATTACTCTTTTTGTTCCATCACCGCGTTCACCTATTTTTCGTTCAAACAAAAAATTATAATCATCACAAATTCGTTCCAATTTTTCCAAATGTTCCATATTTATAAAAATATCTAAATCATGATGATATCTCTCTAAGTCTCTATCAACCAACAAATATGCAAGGATTCCACTAGTATAATAATACTCAATATTGTTCTCATTAAGCATTTTGTTATATTCGTCAAATATCCTATATATCAAGGCATGATTTTCATCCAAATGATAGTAATTAGGATCAATTCCCATATTCATCAACCATAAATATCTATCATGTAAATAATCAACATTTACTTTGTAATGTTTCGCAATTAATTCTAATCTATCTGTACAACGATTTTCATCGCTCATACTGATATATGTATTGTACAATAAAATATCTAATTTATCTCTTTCACTCATAATTATCCCCCTATGGAAACGGATGAGGCATCTCCGTTAACTCTTTATTATATTTTAATTTTAATTTCTCTGGTACAAGGTAAAATCGTTCTGCTCCTAATCTTGGGTATATATGACTTTTATTTAAATCAATTAAACTTGGAACAATAACCTTAACAACCTTAATACTAGTTTTCTTAATGTCATCAGTAGTTAATTCTTTATAATATACGTCTATATTTTGGCATTTTAAATTTTTTAATAAGTCATTAAATGATACAGCTTCTTTTTTATAATTAATTACTTTACTATTAAATAATAGTTTTTTAAAATTATCGCCTTGATAATATAAAAAGTGTTCATATAACGTTTTTATTTTTTTAGGATCACCTTGTCGAGCAGCCATTATATTTAAAGAATAGAAATAAGTGAATAAACATTCTTTTAATGATTTATTAATGGCATAATCAGAATTTATACTAGCACATGCACCTATACCATAATGCATATGCTTCTTTTCCTCTTTATAAATAATAGATAAATAAATAGGAACTTTAATATCAGAATACAATTTGTAAATTTTTATATCATATTCTTTTTGTATTTTCTTTATCAATTTTAAATTTTCACCATCTAAAGTTTCCAAATTAATTTCAGGTGGATTCAGGCGTTGCATAAAATTAATCATCAATGCATCTCTCTCTATCAATTCTAACAATCCACTTTGTATGCATTCATCTAATGTAAATCCAGCGGCCATACCTGTTGAAGTTGTTTCTGCCACTGTTTTATTTAAATCATATGGTAAATATATCAAACTAGCAGGCCAGTATTTAAATTTTTTTCTACTATCAATATTATAAATTTTTGTCCACTCTATTTTTTCTTTATTTGGATTTAAAAACAAATCTAATTTATCATACTGTTGTTCACTATATGTAAAAAAGTTATCAAAAGTATTTTCTTTTCTTAAATTTATTTTCGTGCTCTTTATAATTTCTTTTTTTGGAATATAAGACATACAATAACGTTCTAATGCTTCTGCTAAACAACTAGTCATGGCAATTTTTTTATTTTCATTTACCCCTAAACCGCCACTAGAAACTTCTCTACTTAAGCCAAATAAATCAACAGTATTTGCGCTTAAACATTGATACATGAAAAGATTATACTTATCTAGCTCATGTCGTTCTAACATAGCATTTACTATTCCAAACTTATCACTAAATATATCTACTAATCTTTCATACTCTTTTCCTAAAATACTTATAATTTCTTTTCTATTTAAAATTAGCTTATTCTTTTCCATAATTTTCACCTGGAACTTTTAATATTGAATGTTTAACTAATTCTCCGTTTTTATATATTTCAAATATTTGATTATTCTTCAAATCATTCATATATTTTTCAATCAAATTATTGCATTTTTTTCTAAACATTTTTTTATATATGTCAAATGTATATATACTATTAGATTTAATTCTTTTATAAAATGACTCTTCATCAAACCTTGAATTTATTAACGGGCCAATTAAATATGAATTTTTAGTTTTGGCAATCAATATTGACTTATCTTTTAAATTTCTTTTTTTTAAGTAATCACTATAAAACAAATAATTATTTTTTAACATGCTTAAGGCTCCTATTTTCTTGTTTAGTCATTAACATTTGAGCTTCATCGTTGAATTTTTCTAAATTATTAATTAAATTTTCTTTTTCTTTTGTCTTATCATTAACACTTATGAACCACTTGCCTATACTTGTATTCATAAATTTTTCTATTTCATCAAATGTCCTGCTTTGTTTTGTCTTATATAACGGATCACATACTTTGAAACCATCTTGACAATAACCTGTAAGTACAATTGCATGATAAGTGTCCGAAACCTCACCAGCTAATATAACTAAATCACCATTTTGTAATTTTTGTTTTAAAACATCAACAGTTATATCCATTCCATTTACAATTTTTGTACCATTATTTTCTGCATATTTTAAATATTCTTTGTATTCATCCATTGCAAATTTAAAATCTTCCTGATTAATAACCCCTTGATCATTTCTAAACAATTCTTGACTTTCATGGCAAATAGTTGTTTGTAAACCATTTTTTGACATATAAAATGCTAAAGCTGAAAATGGTGTTCCATCCATATATTTTGAACCATATAACCTATATAATCTTCTTTCGTCATACCAATTCGCCTTTGGAATAACTTTATAGTATTCTAGTACCATCATCATACAGGCAATAGCACAAGTATCTCCTCTTTGTTTATATGGTCTTACATCTTTATCCATATTATTAATCCTTTCTTCTTTTAATATTTCTAATGAACTTATAATTATATCATTGTTAAATTCATATATGTAACCATTATTTTTTAAAATTCCACTATTATTAAGATATTCTAAAATTTTTCTTCTAAACAAGAATCCAGAAATTCCAATTAAATTAGAAGCAATTAATTTTTCGTCTAAATTATCATAAATAATAATATCTCTAATTGCTTTTCTATCTGGATGTTCAAGAGTAAAGTAAAAATGTTGAGTTTTGTAATATTCAGGTATTCTATAATGTTTAATATCTTCTAAAAGTTCTCCCTCAGTCATTGATAAATTATTCTTAAATTTTTTTTGAAATCTAGAAACAAATATTTTTTCATCATTAGCATGATATTTTTTTAATAGATAATTTTTAAATTTTTGAGTATCAGTATCATTTGTTTTAAGTAAATATATGTAATATAAATGGTCAATTTGATATTGAGCAAAGAAAGTTTCAATTGGCGGAGTAATTAGCATTATATTTAACTTTTCTGTCAAAATATTTTCATCAGTAACTTCAATATTTTTGCAATTATAATCCAAGTATTTTTTAATTGAACCTGACATTACAAGTGTCGCTTCGTCGACTAAACAAGAAGTTGAATAAATATTTATAATATCATCCAATTCTGCTGGTGATAATTCAGTAAAATTCTCACGAATAATTTTATCAAAAGCAGGTTCTAACAATAATTCATAATAAGTGTTATGCCAATTCCATCTCGTTTTTAATCTATGTAAAAACTCCATTGGACTTTGATATAATTCTTTTTTCATCAAACTACTTATTTCTGGATTAGACTCCGCGTAATATCTATTAGCATTAAATAATTGTCTCTCCATAACTTCATCAATATTACTTTTTAAACTTTCTGGTATTATTTTACTCTTTATATTTTCCATGTATTAAACCTCCCTATAAAGCCATAGAAATACTATGACTATAAATTTATATGATAACTATGCAGTACATAACATATCATATTTTTTATTAAATTTTCTCATTAATTTTTTCATAATAGTTAATCACCTCCTTCTTTGTTTAATAGTTTTTTTTACAATGAGTTCCCTATAAACTCATAATTCAGTGGTATTATTTTTTACTAAATTCTTTTATTTTTCTTTTCGCCAAACTTGTTTGAGCTTTGTCTATCCAGTCAATTCTAGGACCATAAGATAATTCATCAGTAACAATTCTAACTCTATCTTTATTATGTAATACATAATCTATTGGCACAAACTCATCATTTACAAATACTCCCACCATTGTATTCCCTATATCTGTATGTATTTTATATGCAAAATCTATTGGCGTAGCTCCTTTAGGAAGCTCTATGATATCTCCTTTTGTTGTATATACATAAACTTTGTCCGCGAATAGTTCAGTCTTTACTTGATTTACAAATTGTTGATTATCTCCAAACATGGAATTAATTTCTGTTAACGATTTAAAAAATTGAAATTTTTGTTTTAAATCATCTTGCATTACATCTCTTGCTTTTCCCTTTTGTTCATCCCAATATGCAGTTAATCCAAAAGATGCCACTTTATCCATATCAAAAGTTCTAATTTGTGTTTGTACTAACCTATCATCAGGTCCAAAAACTGTTGTATGTAAGCTTTGATACATATTTGTTTTTGGATTACAAATATAATCTTTAAATTTATCGTTTATTGGATGATACTCATTATGTATTAAATATAATGTTCTGTAACAATTTTCTACTTCATCTACCATTATTTTAAGTGCCAACAAATCATGTATATCAGATAATTTATGACCTTCATTTAATCTTTTATATATGCCATAAATATTTTTAGTTCTTATCTTTATCTCATTAGGTATGTTTTTATCATTTAATAAAGTTTCTATCTTATATAACATTTCTTTTAAGCAATCTTTGCTCGATTCTTCTAATCTTATTTTTCTTTCTTCTATTTTTTTATACATATCTGGTTTAAGATATTGTAATGATAAATCCTCTAACTCTGATTTTATTCTATAAGCACCTATATAATAAGCAAGTGGAACAAATATTTCCATAGTTTCAAGTGCATTTTCTTTTTGCTTAAATTCTGATTTAAACTCTAATGTTCTCATGTTATGAAGTCTATCTGCTAATTTAATTATAATTATTCTTACATCTTCGGTTATTCCCGTTATTATTTTTCTTGTATTTGCATAATTCTGATCTTGTTTAGAAGAAAAATTCATTTTTGATAATTTTGTTACACCATCTACTAAATTAGCAATATTTTGATTAAAATCATGTGATATATCTTCTTTAGTAATGTTTGTATCTTCTAAAGTATCATGAAGTAGTCCAGCACATATTGTATCTCTATCTGCATGCATCTCTGCCAAAATATATGCAACATTTAATGGATGACTAATATATGGTTCACCACTTTGTCTCATTTGCCTCTTATGCAATGTATCAGCATATTCGTAAGCCATTTTAACAATTTCCACTTCTTCAGGATTATATTCTCTTAATTTATTCAATAAATCTTGTAATGAAATACTGTTATTCATTCAAAACACCTCCTACAAATAAAATAACGGTGCCAAAAAACACTATATTATAATGTAATTTCGGTCACCGTTATTATCTTATTACTAATTGAGTCTAAAAGAGAACATGAGTAAATAATGTTAGTATTATATTCATTTCTAACAATGATTCTTTGATTAAATCCAATAATACCATTATAGAATCTCTTTCCCATATAGTCTCCTTTTTAAATTAATTAAAATATATTTTAGCATTCTTTTAGTATTTGTCAATAGATTTTTTATAAATTGCAACTATTATATCTACTTAATTTAGATTTTCAATTACAACCTATTATCAGTTTCCTAACATCAAGAAGCAGTTCTGAAACTTCATAACCATTTAAATTTCAATTGCTAGCAATATTTATTTCTATGGACTATAAGTTTCAATTTGAAATTTATTATTTTTTATTTTAAATAAAATACTACCATCTTCATCTGTTCTATATATCTTTGAATTATCTAAATTATTTAATACTTCTTTATTAGGATGACCATAACGGTTATTCTTTCCGACACTAATTATTGAATACTTTGGATTAATCTCATTAATAAATTCAATACTTGAACTTGTCTTACTTCCATGGTGTCCTACTTTTAATACATATACATCACTTATATTATATTTTTCTAAAATATCTTTTTCTATTCCTGCATCCCCCATAAA
>FR899391.1 GCA_000437315.1 Mycoplasma sp. CAG:472 | reverse complement strand
CCAGTTATTATCTACTGCTCCTCTGAAATAATATGATTTCATTCCAGTTGTTGCAGTATAATCATCCTCTTTTGCATACATTCCTTCATTTGTTGTTGCCACTGTCGAAAAATCAGGTGTAGTTGAGGTTGTTCTACCTTCTATATACGCTTTTGCCTCAGCTACTGTTGTTGCTCCATTCCCGTTGTTTATTAATATTGTTTTCCATCCCTCTAGCCTTGCATCTAAAACGTCTGAAATAATAACATTTCCAGTACTGTCCTTTACCCATAAATAATATACTCTATCTTGTTTTATTGTAGTACTTAAATTATATGTTTTTCCACTTATTGATGTCCAACTTGTTGGCTCTGTACTTTTACTTGTACTAAAACCATAACCTGATAAACCTTGATCATCAGTAAGAGTTGCCGTTACAGTTGTTCCACTTACATTTAAGTTTTTTATAACAGGTTTTTGTGTATCAATTATCTTATCAAAATATAATGAACATCTATCTGAACCTAAAAAAGAAAATCCTATTTGTCCTGTTGAA
>FR899390.1 GCA_000437315.1 Mycoplasma sp. CAG:472 | reverse complement strand
ATTTTTTCCTCTTTTTGAAGATTATTTATATAAAATAAAAACTCACGAACAATTAAGTCCGTAAGTTGATTTCAAATGGAGCGGTTTAAATACATCTTACGAACTCGCTCTCTTTCTATATATGATTATACATCATTTTTCCTTAAATAACAAATTTTAATAATTAAAATGTCAATTTCTATGATATAATTATATATAGAAGTAAAAGACTAAAGATAATTAGTTTGTTAGGAGGATTGATTATGAAAAAAAGTTTAAAAATTACTTTAATAATTATTGGTGTTTTTGTAGGATTAATAATCTTGGATACAACCCAAGCTATAGTATTTAATAATAGTCCTATTATAAGAATAACAAAAACTTATTCAAACTCTCATAAAAAACATATAGGAGTTTTCGTAGAAACTGATATTTATGACGGTGTAACACAAACAACTCGCTTTAAATGGGAAACTCATACTTTGCCTATAATAGATAATACTGATAACCTAAAAGATACTTATAAGAAAGTAAGTGATTATTTTGGAAGTGAAACTACTGATCATAGTAATTTAGGTTCTTGCTCACTAGATGAAAGTAATAATGTTGTTGTCGTTACTCTCATAGATAATAGTAAAACAAAACAGGAAGAGTTTATAAAAAATGCTAATATAAATCCAAAATATGTCAAATTTGAACAAGGTGGTCCTTATACAACATCAGCGTTTGATTTTTATATAACAAAACCAGAAAG
>FR899389.1 GCA_000437315.1 Mycoplasma sp. CAG:472 | reverse complement strand
CTTGATAAATTAAATTTAAAAAATAATATTGAATTATATAATTTACTAAAGGCAAAATTAGTAACTATTACTCGTGGCGAAAATGGTGCAATCTTTATATATAATAGTAAAGAATATAAATTTAATTTAAAAGATAATGGTAATGTTATTGATTCTTCGGGTGCCGGAGATGCATTTTTATCTAGCATAATATTTGATTATATAAAAAATAGTTATAAATTTAATGAAGAACTTTTTCCAAAATGGTATGAAAAATCTATTAAATTAACTAGTAAGGTTGTATCTAACTTTGGTGCAAGAGGACATTTAAATTCATTATATAAAATTAAAAAAATAGATAAAGTTTGTACTTGTGAAAATTTTGAATATAACGAAAGAAGAAAAATTAAAAGGTGTAATATTAATATAAATAATTTGGAATCAAGGGTTATTAATGCTATTAATTCTAATGCTTATGATAAGTTATTAGATATAAATTTTGATAATAGTAAAAGCTATTTATTCATTGGAACTGGTGGTTCTTTTGCAGGGGCTAGTTTTGCCTCAACAGTTATAAATGAACTATATGGTGCAAGTACTTATTCATTATACCCAAGAGATGCACTTTATAGAAATAATATAAATATAGATAAAGCATTTTTATTTTCATATTCAGGAACGACTAATGATTTAATTCAAAGTGTTAAAGATTTTGATAAAAATAATGTGTATGTAATTACAAAAGGGCAAACCCAAAATATTGTAACAAAAACAGGTATTTTGAAAAATAATATAATCACTTATAGGACAAGTACAAATAAAGGTAAAGAAAGAGGTTTTTTATCTTTTGAGGGAGCTTTAGCACCAGCGGCATTATTTATGAAATTATATTTACAAAAGATTAATAGTGATATTGACATAAATAATTTTATTAAGGATTCTATGAGTTACTGGAGTAATAAAGTTCAAAAAGAAATTGATAAAAATTTTATTGAAAGTGCTATTAATCATAATAAAATAATCAGTGTTTTTCGAGGAGATTATAGTAACTGTGCAAGTTATGATTTAGAAAGTAAACTTATTGAATCTGGTATATTTAACTCTATTATTCACGAAAAGAAGAATTTTTCTCACGGAAGATTTATTAATTTTGAAAATATGAACAATAAATGTGTAATCTATTTTAAACAAAAGACTACCTCAAAATATGAAGAAGAATTATTAAATTATTTAGGAAATAAAATTGCTATTTTTGAAAGTAAATACGATGGCCTTTTGGCAGAATTTGACTTATTAATTGCCTCACAATTTATAATATATCAAATAGGTAAATTATTAGATATTGATGTTTCAAAACCTAATTATACAGATAATGCAATGAAAATCTATTTTTATAAAGGACAGTTGTAAATAATATGAGTGATAAAGTATGTAAATATTGCATACTTTCTTTTTATAATTTACTAACGAACAAATATTCTTGATTTATAAAAAATAGTGTGTTATTATTTTAATGTAGTCCAAAATGGTTTATAATTAAATAGTGGAGGTAAAGATATGTATCGTTATATAATAGGAATAGTTACGGAGCAAGATAGTAATAATATTACTTTAGAATGTAATAATGTTGGTTATCAAGTTTTTGTATCTAATCCATATTCATATGAACTAAATAGTGAATATAAAGTTTATTTATATAATCATATTAGAGAGGATGAAAACTCATTATATGGTTTTAAAACAAAGGAGGAGTTAGAATTATTTTTAAAGTTAATTAATGTAAAAGGATTAGGACCTAAAATGGCTAATGGATTTTTTGCTACAGGTAGTGTTAAAGGTATTGTTGATGCTATAAATAGAGAAAATATTTTATACTTAACTAAATTTCCTAAAGTAGGTGAAAAGATTGCTAAACAAATTATTCTTGATTTAAAAGGTAAGATTGAGATTGATGGTGATGTTAGTGATGACTTAACAGCTGATTTATTTGAAGTATTACAAGGATTAGGTTATAAAACCAGTGAAATTAATAAAGTTATTAAAAATGTTGATCCTTCTTTAAATGTAGAAATGCAAGTTAAAGAAGCACTTAAACTTTTATTGAGGTAATATGAGAATTGGTATTGATTTTGATAATACAATTGTAAATACATCAGTTACATCAAAAAGATATTTAGATAAACATTTACCTGGAAATAATTTAAATAGTTATCACGATTTATCTAAAAATGAAGGGCTAGATTTTTTCTATAAATATTATAAAGATATTACAAATAGTCTTGATTTATTTGATGGCGTATATGAGGCATTTTCATTTTTTAAAGAGAATAATATTGAGATAGCTCTTTTAACAGCAAGAGGTGGAGGATGCCCTGAAATTATTGACTTAACTAAGGAGTATTTAGAAAAACATAAGTTATATTTTGATAAATATATTTTTAAAGCTTTTCCTAAAGGTAAAGAGGCAGTAGAATATGGAATTGATTTAGTTATTGATGATACTTTAGAAGTAATTGAGGATGTTAGAAATCATAATGTAGAAGCATTACAATATGGAGTAGATGTTAAAAATTGGTATGAAGTTATAAATTTTGTTAGGAGGAAATTAGATGGACAGAATATTAGATGCAAATGAACAAAATGAGGAAGTTTTCGAAGAAAATATTAGACCGCAAAGGTTATCAGAATATGTTGGACAAACTGAAATAAAACAAAATTTAGATGTTTTTATTAAGGCTGCTAAAATGAGAGGACAAGTATTAGATCATACTTTATTATATGGTCCTCCGGGACTTGGTAAAACAACTCTTGCTCATATTATTGCAAATGAAATGGGTACAAATATTAGAACAACATCAGGACCTGCAATGGAAAAACCAGGAGATCTTGCAGCAGTACTTTCTTCACTTGAACCAGGAGATGTATTATTTATTGATGAAATTCATAGACTTCCTTCTTATATTGAGGAAATACTTTATCCAGCAATGGAAGATTTTGAACTTGACCTTGTAATAGGTAGTGAAGGTAAAAGTAAAAGTATTAAAATAGATTTACCACCTTTTACTTTAGTTGGAGCCACTACTAGGGCAGGAGATCTTACCTCACCTCTTCGCGATAGATTTGGTATTGTAAATAAACTTGAATATTATACTGATGATGAACTTGCGGGTATTGTCAAAAGAACTAGTAAAGTTTTAGATATGCCTATTGAAGATGATGCAGCATTAGAGCTTGCCAAAAGAGCAAGAAAAACTCCAAGGATTGCTAATAGACTTTTCAAAAGAGTATCTGATTTTGCTTTAGTACTTGGTAATGGAAATATAACTTTAGATATTACTAAAGATGCTTTAAAAAGATTAAAAGTTGATGATTATGGACTTGATAGTATTGATATAGAATATTTAAAAAGTTTAATTGAAAAATTTAATGGAGGGCCTGTTGGAATAGAAACTATTGCAACATCAATTGGTGAAGAAGTATCTACAATTGAGGATGTAGTAGAACCATTTCTTTTACAAGAGGGTTTTATAAAAAGAACTAAAAGTGGTAGAGTTGCCACTGAAAAAAGTTATGATCATTTAAAAATTGATTATAATAAATCTTTATTTTAGAAAGGATAAGTTATGTTAGAACAAATAATAAGTATTGTAGTAATACTTTTAATAAGTTATATAATAAATTTATTAATTGATAAGTTTATTAAAAAAGTAATGGATAAAAAGAATAATAAAAATTTAAAAACTATTTTAATATTTTTTGATAGACTTAAAACTGCTATAATTTTTGGAATAGGTGTAACTATTTGTTTATCAAAATTTAAAATGTTTAAATCACTTTCTGTTACCTTACTTTCTGCAGTTGGAATATTAACTACTATTTTAGGCTTAGCGGCTCAAGAGGCTCTTAAGAATCTATTTGGTAGTATTTCTCTTTTATTTTCTCATCCAATTGAGGTAGGAGATAGAATTCATATTTTAGAAAAAGATATATCTGGCACCGTTTTAGAGGTATCAATGAGACATACTATAATAAAAGGTTATAATAATCAAAGATATATTATTCCTAATAGTGTTTTAAATACCCTTACAATTGAAAACTATGATTATAATGAAAATAAACATTGTTCATTTATGGAATATGGTATTTCTTATTCATCTGATTTAGATAAGGCCATAAAACTTGCTAAGGAAGAACTTAAAAAATTATATAAAGATGCAAACTACGATATAAATGTTAAAGTAATAAGATGGGATAGTTCCGCAGTAATACTTAGATGTTATGTATGGGGAAAAGATATTAGTGAAAGTTTTGAAAATAGTTGTAAATTAAATGAAAATTTAAAGAAAGTGTTTGATAAAAATAATATTGAAATACCTTACAACTATATTAATGTAATTAATAAAAAATAAATTTATATAGAACCTAATAATTTATAAATATGAATAACACTATAAAAACTTAGTGTTATTTTTTTATTTATAGTCGTTGTATTTGAAATAATAATAAAATTTCTTATGACATTTCTTACGACATTTATCCTGACATTATATAATAATATTTATTAATAATTGGTTTACACATAGAATAAAATTATCAGTTTAATCTATTGAAATTAAAACATTATTATGATAGTATGAATATAGAAAGGATAGGGAAAATGAAGAACCTAAAAAGAATAGTTTTAACTTTAGTAATGGCTTTTGCAATAATTTTACCCTCAATAGTTTTTGCAGAAACTAAAGAAGTTAAAACAGAAGAAGAACTTAAAGCAGTTCTTGCAACTGGTGGTGAAGCAAAAGTAACTGAAAATTTTGAAGTTACAAAAGATTTATATTTAGTTGATGGTAAAGAAGTTACAATTGATTTAAATAATCATGACATTTTATTTAAAAATCAAACTTCAATTAATATTGATGGTGGAACACTTGATTTAACTGGAAAAGGTTCAATGAAAAATGATATAACTAATTTTTCACCAATCTATATTAAAGGATCTAAGAATAAAGAAGATGTCAATTATAGTAATGTTACTGTTGGCAAAGATGTACATTTAAAAGGTCATATGGCAATTATTGTTGTTTTTCCAGATAATGACAATAAATATGTTTCTTATGGCGTAAATGTAAATGTTTATGGTACTCTTGAGGGAGATCTAAACAAAAATGGAGTTGAGGGTTCTAGTATTCAAATTAATGGAAATATTAGAAATACTGAAAACTGTCCAGTATTCAATATTTATTCAAGTGCAAAACTAATTGGAAATACTGATGGTATTTACGGAGCTGGTTACGCAATATGGAATATCGATGGAGCTACAATTGAAGGCGTAACTTCAGGTATTGCTACAAAAGCAGGTATCTGGAATATTAAAAATGCAAAAATTACTGCAACTGGTGAAAAGAAGGATAGTATTGGTGAAGGTGAAGGAATTAAAGGTACTGGTTCTGCAATTCAAATTGAATCACATCCTAGTTTCTATGGACATGTTGAAATGACTATTGATGGTGGAGAATATACTTCCTCACATAATGCTGCTATTCAACATTATTTAGCAGACTCTGCAACTGAAGGTGCATTAGCAAAAGCAATCGTAATAAAAGGTGGTACTTTTAAAGGTACTCTTGATATGATGAAACCTGATGAAATTGAAATTTCTGGTGGTTCATTTACTGATGAAATAGTTACTAAAAAAGATGGAGTAAAACTAGTAACAGGTGTAAAAGCTGTTAAAGATGGTGAAATGTATACTATAGTTAGTGAAAACAAAGGTGAATTAGTTGTTACTGCTCCAGAAGTTAAAGTTAGTGATAAAGTAGATGAAAAGGTTGCTAAAGAATTAACTGATGCAAAACTTACTGATACTGTAACAGGTTTAAAAGAGGCTGTTGATTCTTCAAAAATCGAAGGATTAGAAAACACTTTAGTTGAGGTTAAAATTTCTAGTGAAATTAAATCTTATGATAAAGAAAAAGGTGTTTTAGTTCTTGATATTAAACCATATTATACAGTTAATCAAGAATCTAAAGTTATTCCTAATGAAGCAATAAATGGAAAAGTAAAAATAAAAGTTGCTGTTCCTAATGAAATTACATTTACTCATGCAAAAGTAGTACATAAAAATGGTGAAACTGTAATTGATACTAAAGAATATGAAATTAAAGAGGAAAATGGACAAAAATATATTGAAATTGAAACTGAAAGTTTCTCTACATTCGAAGTTAGTTTCTATACTCCAGCAAAAGTTGAAAATCCAAATACTGTTGATGGAATCTTAGTATATACTTCAGTTACACTTATGAGTTTAGCTCTATTAGGTGCTGCTGCATTAGTACTTAAGAAAAAGATGAACTAATTAAAAAATCACATTAATTTGTGATTTTTTTTGTTACATTTTTAGCAACTTCTAAATAAGTTCTTAAAAGATTGCTTGCTCCAAGTTTAGTTCCACCAAAATATCTTATAATTATTAAAAGGTGGCTATTTAGATTATTATAATTTAAAATATTATATATTTGCATTCCAGCACTATTATGTGGTTCTTTGTCATCAGTTTTTCCTGCGCTACTTCCTAATATATAAGCATAAGGAAAATGTTTTGCTTTAGGATGCTTACCTTTAACATCACTAAGTATTTTTTTGATATCTTCTTCGGTATCAATTTTATATAGTAAACCTATAAATTTAGATTTTTTAATAGTTAATTCAAATTCATTTAATAACATAATATACCTCATAAAAATTATATCTTATTTTTAGGTATTTTTGTAGTATAATATTTTTGTAAGGAGAATTATTATGTTTAAGGAAGAATTAAAACTTGTTCCACATGCACCTGGTTCATATCAAATGGTTAATAGTGATGGAATAATAATTTATGTAGGTAAAGCCAAAGATTTAAATAAAAGACTTCATTCATATTTTCGTGGAACAGTAACTGGTAAAACTGCTTTAATGGTTAGTGAAGTAGATCATTTTAAGTATATTGTAACTAAAACTGAAACAGAAAGTTTTATATTGGAAATAAATTTAATTAAAAAATATAATCCTAAATATAATATTCTTTTAAAGGATGATAAAACTTATCCATATATTGAATATATTAAAAAACCTTATCCGGCTTTAAAAGTATCAAGATATATAAATGTAAAGAAAAGTGATAAGAAACTTTTATTTGGACCATATCCTAATGCCTATGCTGCTCGAAGAATGGTATCTTTAATAAATAGATTATATCCTTTGAAAAAGTGTGAAGGAAAGCCTAAAGAAGTATGTTTATATTACCATATAGGAGAATGTCTTGGCTATTGCACTAAAGATATCCCCGAGGAAAAAATTAAGACTATGGAAAGTGAAATACTATCATTTTTACGTGGTAATGATAAAATAATTACTGATAAAATAAAAGAAAAAATGGAATATTTTTCTTCGAATTTAAATTATGAAAAAGCATTAGAACTAAAAAATGAACTGGATTATATTAATTATATTTGTGAAAAACAAAAAGTTCAATCTAATGATTTTGTTAATAGAGATGTAGTGTCATATTATTTTTTCAAAGGCTATCTTTCTATTGAAATACTTTTTATTAGAAATGGTAAACTACTTGGTAGTCATAATAATATAATTGTTCCTATTGAAAGCAATGAAGAAGAAATAGTAAGTTATTTATATTCTTTTTATCAAAAACATGAAGTTCCTAAAGAAATAGTTATTCCTACCGATATTGAGGAAAATATGCTTTCTAAACTACTTGATACAAGCTTTGTTAAACCTTTAAAAGGAACAAAGAAAAAACTTCTTGAAATAGCCTATGAAAATGCAAAAATTACTTTAGAAAATAGTTTAGATAGATTTAAAAATGATGAAAAAAGAGTATTCGAAGCCCATGATAATCTAAGAAAGATTCTTAATATGAATAGTTTATATAGAATAGATGCCTTTGATAATTCAAACCTATTTGGATCTTTTTCTGTAGGAGCAATGGTTGTATTTAAAAATGGTAAACCAAGTAAAAATGATTATCGTAAATATAAAATTAGTGTAGATAAAAATGATGATTATCATATGATGAAAGAGGTTATATATCGTAGATATTTTAGATGTATAGTTGATAAAGAAGAAATGCCAGATTTAATAATTTTAGATGGAGGACTAAATCAAATAAATGCTTGTAAAGAAGTTTTAAATACTTTAAATTTAAATATTAAAGTAGTAGGTTTAAAAAAAGATAATCATCATAGAACAAATGCTCTTTTAGATAGTGATACTTTAAAAACTTATGATTTAACAGGACATGATGATGTATTTAATTATTTAACTAGAATCCAAGATGAAGTTCATAGATTTGTTATAACTTATCATAAAACAATAAGAAGTAAAGGTATGCTTAAAAGTATGCTTTCTAATGTTGAGGGATTGGGTACTCAAAGAATAAATAATTTACTTAAAAAGTTTGGTAGTATTGAGAAAATTAAGAATGCTGATATCAAAGAGTTAAAGAAAGTTATTCCTGAAAATATAGCTATTGAGTTAAAAAGATATTTAAATGAAAACTAAATTATGATAAACTATATAATAGGAAGGAAAGTTATATGGCAGTAAAAAGTAATGAAATAATTAATAGTATAAAATTTTTAGCATTTGATATGATGGATAAAGCAGGTGAGGGTAATCCTGGTCATACTTTAACTGGAGTGCCAATATTTTATGCTTTATATAGTAATGTTTTAAATGTAATACCAAGTAATCCTAGTTTTATTAATAGAGATAGATTAATTGTACCTTCAAAAAATTATAGTGCAGCACTTTATGCAACTTTATTTTATGCAGGATATGATTATCAAATTGAGGATTTAAAAAGATATAGAGATGTTGATTCTTATGCACCAGGTGCTCTTTTATATAATAAAGAAATGGGTATTGATGCATCATCTTCTCTTGCTGGAGATAATACTTCTTTAGCAGTCGGTATATCTTTATCTGAAAGATATTTTGAAAGTATGTTTTTAAATATAAATAAAGATTTAGATTTAATTAATTATTATACCTATGTTCTTTTGACAAATGAAGATATTCAAGAAGGTGCGGGCTATGAAGCAATGGCTTTTGCAAGTAATCAAAAACTTAATAAATTAATTTTTATTTATGATAACAGTGGTATATCTTCAGATGGAAATATTTCTAAAACTTATACGGAAGATTTAGAAACAAGACTTGATGCCCTTGATTTTAATGTAATAAATGTTAAAAATGGTAACAATCCTAAACAGATTGAGGATGCTTTAAAGGATGCTAAGAAAAGCGATATGCCATCATTTGTAATAGTTAATAATGAATTTGGTTATGGTCTTGAAAATAGTAATAGTCCAAGAGTGTATGGTTCATTAATATCTAATGAAGAACTTATTAATTTAAAAATTGAAAGTAAATATCCTACAGAAAGTTTTTATGTTAATGAAGAGGTAAAAAGAGAATTTAATAATATTATAAATGCTCGTATGGAAAAAACATTTAATAAATGGAAAAAAATATACGATGAAGCGCTTGCTACAAAAGATAGTAACATAATAAATATTATAAATTTACTTGAAAAAGGTGAGTTTAATGTTGAATTTGATAGTACTAATTATCAAATAAATGAAAAATACTGTGAAGATGAACTTTCTTCGAATCAAAAGGCAATGAATTTTATTGCTCCGAAAACTAAGTTTTTTATGGGTGGTAGTGCTGATGCTTTTAAAGATGTTAAAGCTATTTTAACAAAAGATAGTTTAATGACAAATGAGGATCCTTTAGGAAGAAATATTGAATTTGGTAAAAAAGAAAGTGCTATGGCAGGTATTGTTAATGGCCTTTCTATGTCTAATTTAAGATGTTTTTGTTCTTGTAATTTAGTATATGCTAGTAAAATGCTTTCTTTTATAAGAAGTGCAAGTATGCAAAAACTTCCTGTTACATATATATTTGGAAATGACAGTGTAAATAGTGATGGTATGGCTTATTCACCAGTCGAAGAAATATCTCATTTAAGACTTATACCTGATTTAGTGGTTTTAAGACCTGCGGATATAAATGAAATTATTGGTTCATGGGAATACATTATAAAAAATAAAAGAACTGTTGCTCTTATTTTAAGTAATGAAAAAATAAATGTTTTAAAACATACAAATGGTAAATATGTTAAATATGGTGCTTATATAGTTAGAAAAGAAAAATATCATTTAGATGCAGTTATTATTGCTACAGGTTATGAAGTAACTATTGCACTAGAAATTGCCTCACAGCTTGCACTCGAAGGAATTGATATAAGAGTTGTATCTATGCCAAGTGCAGAACTATTTATGATGCAAAATCCAATTTATGAAGAAAAACTTTTACCTAAGGATGTATTAACATTTACTTTAGAATCAGGTAAAACAAATATGTGGAATAGATTTGCAAGTAATCCTAAATGTGCTATTGGTATTGATGATTATGCAGTTTCTGGTAAAAAGAAAGATGTTTTAAAATTTTTAGGATTTGATATAAACTCAATTATTATAAAAATTAAAAATATGCTCGAAAAGTAGTTTTTTCGACATTTTTTTTGAAATGAATTTGTTAATATTAAAATGAAAGGAAAAAGTATGAGAAAATTTTATATATTTAATATTAACAAAAATATGTGTATTTTAGCAAAAGATAGTCCTTATATGTTATACAAAAGTTTTGAGGCTATTTATAAATCAAATAGGGAAGATGTTGGAATGGCTCAAAATTTATATGAACAAATGACCTTAAGGATTAATCAAACTATGATAAATAACAAGATCTATGCAGATAATAAAGATAATCACTTTTATTATTTAGTAAATAATGTTCATAACTATTATAATAAATATAAAAGTGAAGAAGAAAAGTTAACTGTTAAAAATTCTTATCTTTTATGCGAGGGTAATACAAGTAAACCTTATTTATTAAAATCCCTTACTAATTATAATTTCTTTGTTTGTGATTTTGATAATAAAGATTATTTTTGGCTTGATGAAATATGTATTTAACTAATTGAAAACAAAATTAATTTATGCTATATTAAATATGTAAGGACCTCCTTACAAAAGAAAGCTACTCGTAAGTGCTGTTAATATAATTATTTATATTATTTTGCAGTAATATAAAATAAGATGAGGATAATAATTATTAAGATATCATTTTTAAGTCTTGTTGTCATTAGACCACCTCATTTTCTAATGAAATAATAGTGTTGATGCAGCACTTACTTTAGCTTTCTAAAATAGTCATACTATTAAATTCAACTGATGGTATGATTATTTTTTTATAAAAAACATATTCAGCCCGTTGAAAATATAATAAAAATATGCTATATTAAGTATGTAAGAAAAAAACTTACATATAATAAAAAAAGGAAGCTACTCGTAAATTGCTATGCGAGCGCTACCGTTTAGTTGGTATACGCTTTAATCTATAAGCAAATATAGATTAAGGCGCTTTTTTTATTTTAGGATGAGTACCATTACAACAGCTGCATTAATTAATAGTATAATACTCATGATAATAATTATTATATAGTTGAAAACTTCTCTGATGTCTTTTTTCATTATAACCACCTCACTTTCTAATTAAATAATAGTTTAGTGGTAGCGCCCGCTTTACTTTCGCTTCCTATAATAATCATACCATTGGTTAGAATTGATGAGAGTAACAAATGTTTGCAAAAATATCAAATATTTTATTATGAAAAAAGTAAACTTTCTATGTAGACTTTTAAGCGTTAATTTAGTATAATTTTTATGGGAGAGTGATAAATAATGGGAGCACAAATTGCTTGGGGTTTAATAGGTTTAGTAGTAGGTATAATTGCAGGATTTTTAATTGCAAGACTTGTAACAAAGAAAATGCTTGAAAAAAATCCCCCTATAAATGAAAAAATGATTGAAGCTATGATGAGCGGAATGGGTAGAAAACCAAGTCAAAAACAAGTTAAACAAGTTATGGCTCAAATGAATAGATATAAATAATATATATCTATTTTTTAAGAGAATGTGAGGTAAAAAAATGATAACTAATGAAGTAATTAATAAAGATATAAAAAAGACAAATAATAAAATATGGATATCACTTTTAGTAATAATTTTAGGAATAGGGCTTTTCTTTTTCGGAGAATATTTTGATAAAAAACTTAAAAAAGATGCTCAAAACTTAAATGATGTTATTGAAAGTAAAAGGGAAGATAAAGAAAATATTTATACATATTTAGATGTTAAAAATACAGCTCTATTATTTGCTGGTTTCGATGATAAAAAGGAGTATTACTATTTTGTAACTGATGGAACTTATGTGTATATTGCTTATATGGATGAAGCAACATATAAGGAAAATTTTGAAAATGATGGTAAGGATAATATTAGAATATATGGTTATACTTATACGACTACTAAAGATGTAAAACAGATTGCTATTGATACATATAATGAGATGTATGAACTTAAGGGTGATGAAGCTTTAACTGTGGCTGATTTTTCAAATTATTTTGGATCAGTATATATGAATATGACAGATAATTTATCAAATGAAACTGGTATTTGTGATATGCTTGGTTTTATAACATTTATAACAGGAATGGTAATGTTAATAGCATATTTTATTAAATCAAAAAAATATAAAAAATATTTTAAAAATACTTCAAGAAATGAACTTAATATGATTAATAGCCAGTTAAGTAGTAAAGATTCATTTAATTATAAAGATTTAAAATTATTTTTAACTGATAATTATATTGTAAGTTATATAAATAATTTTTATGCTGTTAAATACGAAGATGTTTTATGGATTTATGAACATATTCAAAGAGTAAATGGTTTTAGAGCATATACAGCAATACTTGTAATGGATAAAAAGTTTAAACTTCATACAATAGTTCAAACTAGTTTAAATACTAAAGCTAAAAAAGAAAGTTTTAATGAAATATTTGAAACTGTAGCAAATAAAAATGAAAATATTTTAGTGGGTTATACTAAAGAAAATAGAGATAAAATTAGAAATATGAAGAAGAAAAAGTAATAATTTCTTCTTCTTTTTTATATAATTAAGTATGAAAAAATATATTAATTATAGTATAGTTATAGCACTTTTTATAGGTTTTATATTAGCTCTTTTATATCCAATTAATTTAAATAATTTTGATTTATTTACTAAAATACTTTTTTTTAAAGATTTTTTATTTATATTTATTATTAGTATTTTTCTTATTATATTACCACTTTTAAGTATTAATTTATCCCAAGGTTTATTATTTTGTGAATTTATATCTATGGGTTATATTATTACTATTTTTACTAAATATTTTCATTTTAAAGGTTTATTATTTATTTTAATATTTATAGTGCTTTATAAATTATTAAATATATTTATATTATATTTAAATTCTTATTATTCATATAAGTTAATTAAACATATTTATTTAAATATATTTTCTAAGTATAAAAGAAATATAAATAATTTATATTTATATATTAAAAAAGTTATTATTATGTCAGTATTTTTTCTTATTAATAGTTATATAGTTTTATTACTTAAATATTTTACTTTACTAAAAATTGTTAAATTATTAAAATAAAACTTTTATTTACTATATAATTTTGGTATACTATTTATAGAGTAAAGAAGGTTTTTTTATGGATGCAAAAAATAAATCTAATATAAAATTATTATCCATTGTAGCAAGTGTAATGCTTCTTATTATTGTAGTGGGTGCTTCATTTGCTTATTTTGGTACTTATAAAGAGAATATTGATAAATATAAAATTAATATTACTATTGACCAGTTTGCTAAAGCAACATTTGTAACAAAAGATGCAAATCTTAATTTAAGTGTATCTAAAAAAGATATGGTTGCTTATGAAACAGGTACTAAAGCTGCAGAAAATAGTGCTAATTTAAATGTGGTTTTAACAAGTGGAAATCCTAATGTAAAAGTTACTTGTACTTATGATATATATTATGAATATGATACAAATTCTAGTATTTATGGAGTAAGTCCTACACCTGTTACGGACTCCTCTTTAAAAGAACTTACTTTAAAAGCATTAGGAAGTACAGGCACAAATAATTATGCTGATGAAAAGAATTTTAATTATGATACAAGTTGGACAACAAATCCTTATAAAAGATTAATTGTAAAAGGTGCTAGTATTACAGATGCGACTAAAAATGGTACCACAGATACATGGAAATTTAATATGGCATTTTATAATTTAGATGCTGATCAAAATAAACTAGCTGGTAAAAATTTTGCAGGTACATTTTATGTAGATAAAGATAGCATACAGTGTGATTATCAAAATAATGATGGTGGAAGCAGTGTAAGTGGAAAATCTTTTGATACAGTCTTTGCCAAAAATAATAGT
>FR899388.1 GCA_000437315.1 Mycoplasma sp. CAG:472 | reverse complement strand
AATTTAAATTTAAATTATGCATTGTTATATAACCAATTATGTCTATAATAAGTCCAATTATATTTGTAATAATCAAAAATTAATAAATTGAATTATCCTTATTTTTTAATCTTCTTTTGGAAAAATATGTTATTAAAAAAATTAACATAAAAACTAATGAACATATTGAAAATGAAAATGTAACCATAAATCAACCTTACTTTCATAATAATTTTATCAAAAAAATAGCAAAGTGTAAACTTGCTATTTAATATTTAGGAACATTCAAAATTCTTGAAAATGACTTTTCTTTATTTTTAAAATAATCTATTTGTGATAATTCTAAAAGTTTTTTTGTATCAACCTTTCCCCCAAGATTAAGTGGTAAATCAGAAACAAATACAATTTCATAAGGAATTGAAGTTTCCTCTAAAAACTGATAACAGTTCTCGTTAATTATGTTTTCAGCCTCTTTTAGGGGCATTTCCTCTTTTAATTTTACGAACGCAACAGGTACCGTTTGTTCATCGGGATGATTTATTCCCATTACAAATGCTTTTTCCACTATTGGTAAAGAACTAATAAAATCAGCTACTGTATTTGGATGGACATTAAACCCTCTTCGAGCAAATATATTTTTAATTCTATCTTTAATAAAAATTTGACCATCTTCGTCCATATAACCAATATCAGCAGTATGAAGCCATATTTTACCATCTTTGTGTTTTTTTAAAACTTCATTTGTTTCTTCTTCATTATTAAGATATTTTTTCATCACAGTTGGACCATTTATACATATTTCACCATCAGTATTAAATCCAAGTTCAACATCTGTACCAGGCTTAAAAATACCAACTGTTTCATAAATAAGTGGAATTCCCACACCATAAGGTTTATATGCACCTTTCTTAGCATATGTACTTGCACCACCATTTTCTGTACATCCTAATCCCTGTCTTACAAATATATTTTTTTCATCAAAAGTACCATCTTCATTTATTTGATTTAATTTTTTTTCAGTACTTTTTGGTAATGATGCTCCTCCAGAAACAAAGTTTTTGCCATAAATTAAAGGATCATTTTCATGATGAGAAACTAAATTTTCATAATGAATTGGACCTCCAGCAAAGTGATCGGGTTTATATTTTTTTAATAAAGGATATATATCACTTTGAAGTGTTGGAATTAAAATAGTTTCTAGTCCGCACACACCTTCATAATGCATAACCGAAAGGCCATATCCAATCGATGGTATTAAAATATCAAGCATTTTATCTCCAGGTTTAAAATTTAAACTTCCATTTAAATGTTCAAGAGCCATTGAATTAAGATTTTCATTTGTTAGACATACGCCTTTTGGAGTTCCTGTAGTTCCACTTGTACCAATTATTACACTAGTTTGATTTTTTTCAAAAATAGGCTTAATATTTTCATTTGATTTAGAAATAATGAATTCATCCCAAGAAATTACTGAATCAGGTATTAATGTATTTCTATTTTCTTTTTTCAAACAATCTAATATATTTTTAAATTTTAAAATATATTTAGGAATCATATCAGTACCATATGTCATAATAACATTTTCAACAGAACTATTTTGTATTGCTAACATATATTTTTGATAAAACATATTAAACATAAATAAATTTTTTACATTGTTTTCTATTAAAAGTTTTTCAAATTCCTTTGGAGGAAGAAGTGGATTAATTGGATAAGCAATTGCACCAATAATATTTAAAGCATAAATTGTAGTTCTAGCCTCAGGTATATTTGGAAGAAAAACTGGAACTATTTCACCTTTTTTAACGCCTAGTTTTTTAAGTGAACTTGCTTCATTAATTATTTTATCTATATACTTTTTAAAAGTTAATTTAAAATTCATATAATTAATTGCTATATTATTTGGCATCTTGTTAGCACTTTTTTCTAGCAACATAAAAGCAGACTCTTGCGGAACTACAAAATTTTCTTCAAAATTTTCATAATATTTTTTCCAAGGTTTAATATCACTTGGATACATATTTTTGTTCATTATATCCCCCTTAATTACACCAATTTTATCATAAAACTAGTAAAATGTCAAATTTGTGTCAACTAAAAAAAGCCATATTGGCTTTAATATTTTTGAATTATTTTATTTAAACTATCAA
>FR899387.1 GCA_000437315.1 Mycoplasma sp. CAG:472 | reverse complement strand
TATGCTAAGATATGGAGTTGCCAATAATTTTTTTTTGCTTTAAATTATTAATTTTATATATATTATATCTTGTTTATATTGTTTTTTTTATTTATAATTGATATGGAAGGTGAAAAATATGAATATTTATAAATATACTTCTCGTAATGAGAATGATACTGTTGCATTAGCTCAAAATATTGAATCTGAAAAATTTCCTAATATGGTTATTTGCTTAGATGGAGAACTTGGTAGTGGAAAAACTGTTTTTGTTAAAGGCTTTGCACATGCATTAGGAATTGAGGATAATATTACTAGTCCAACATTTAATATTATAAAGGAATATAACTCTGGAGAGTTACCACTTTATCATATGGATGTATATAGATTAGATAAAGATTCTAATGATATTGGAATTGAGGATTATTTTAGTAAAGGTGGAGTTACATTAATTGAATGGTCAGATATAATTACTGATATATTACCAGATGAAAGATTACAAATAAATATTAAAGTTATTTCTGAGAACGGTAGAGTATTTGAATTAATTCCTTATGGTGAAAAATATGAAGAGTTATGTAACTTTGTTTTATAGGTAGATTATGTATACTTTATTTATAGATACACACCTTTATGATATTGATGTTGTTTTGTATAAGGATGGAATTGTTTATTTGCATAAGAGCATTGATAAAAGCATGAATAATAATTCATTATTAGTGCCGACTATTATGAAATGTATTACTAACATCAAACTTAATGAAATTATTGTTGTAAATGGGCCAGGATCTTTTACCGGTGTAAGGACAGGTGTAACGGTTGCAAAAACATTAAGTTATTTATTAAATATTTCTATTAAACAAGTTTCTTATCTTGATATTATGGATTTTTCTTTAGATAGTACCGAAAATCTAGTAGGTTTTTACGATAATAGTGGTATTTTTGTTGGAAAATATTTAAATCATAGGTTAACTGGAAAATATGAATACATTAAAAAAAGGGAGTTAAATTCAAATGAGTTTTCTAATTTAAAAACAGATGTTATTATTGATTACTCTAAAATTTATAATTTAATTTCTAAGCTTCCAAAAATTGATCCTAAACACGTTAATCCAATTTATGTAAAAAAAATAAGTGTTGAATATGATTAGAGAATTAAAAAATACTGATATCGAACAGTTAACTAAATTACTAATAAATTATGATAAAAACATTGAAAATCACTTTAACTTTAGTTATTATTTATCTAATGATATATATAGTCAGTACGTTTATGTAATTAATGATAAAATTGTTGGTTATGTCTTAATAACAGTTATTGATACTTTAGTGGAAATTCATTTATTGTATGTTGATAATTTATTTAGAAATCAAAAATTTGGTACAAAATTAATGGATTATATAATTAATAAATACTCTAATTTTAGATTTTTATTGGAGGTGTCAATTAATAATTATATAGCAATTAAACTATATGAAAATATGAATTTTAAAATAATTAATATAAGAAAAAAATATTATAATGATATTGATGCTTATGTTATGGAAAGGAATTAATATGAAAGATGTCTACATTTTAGCAGTTGAGTCAAGTTGTGATGATACAAGTATTGCAATTGTAAAAAATGGTAAAGAATGTATTGCAATGAGTATATCTTCACAAATAGACGTTCATAATAAATTTGGAGGTGTTGTACCTGAAATAGCTTCGAGAATGCATTGTGAGAACATTTTATATGTTTTAGAGGATTGTTTATCTCAAACAAATTTAAAAATTGAGGATATGGATGCTATAGCAGTAACATATAAACCAGGATTACTTGGTTCATTACTCGTGGGATTAGAATTTGCAAAGACTGTTGCTGCTGTATATAATAAACCTCTTATAGGTGTTAACCATTTAATTGGTCATATTTATGCAAATAATATCGAAGATAATTTAGAATTTCCTTTACTTGCGCTTGTTGTAAGTGGTGGACATACTGAACTTTCTATAATGCATAATAATTATGAGTTTGAACTTCTTGGAACAACGCTTGATGATGCAATAGGTGAAAGTTTTGATAAAGTTGCAAGAGTTTTGGGTTTTCCTTACCCTGGTGGCCCAAGTATTGAAAAAGCTTCCTTACTTGGGAAAAATACTTATAATTTAACAAAGCCTGTAAATGATGAGACATATAATTTTAGTTACAGTGGGTTAAAAAGTCAGGTTTTAAACATAATTAATAATGCAAAAATGAAAAATATTGAGATAAATAAAAATGATTTGTCTTGTTCTTTTCAAACTATAGCTGTTGATGAGATTGCTCGTAAGGTAGAACTTGCTTTAAAAAATACAGATATAAAAAGACTTGCTTTAGCGGGTGGAGTATCTGCGAATAAATATTTACATAACGAACTTCAAAAAATATGTGATAAATATAATGTCAAACTATATAATCCTAGAATGATTTATTGTACTGATAACGCTGCAATGATTGGCGCCGCAGCTTATCCGCTTTTTTTAAAAAAAGATTTTAAAGATTTAACTTTGGATGCTAATAGTAGTGCTGATTTAATATCATAAATTTACAAAATATCATTATTATTGATTTACTATTTACCAATAATATGGTAAAATTAATTTACTTGGGGTAGATTGGTTTCGACATATGTTAATAGATATGATTGCAAGTAGTTGGCAAACTATAAATGCACAAAAAAAATAAATGACGAAACTTCTTATAGTTTCACTCCTGCATTTGCCTAATTAGAGGTTTGGGAGTACTCACTTACCTTCTTGCTTATTGAAAGTAAAATGGGTTCATATTAATAAGCTATATTTATTATATTTTTTGAGTATAGTAAATGAATATTAATCAAAATTACTATTTATGAGGTTCGTTTTAGCCATATAGATAGGAAATTTAAATAGAACTAAACTTGTAGATATTGTATAATATGACATATTGGACAGGAGTTCAATTCTCCTCTACTCCACCAAATAGTAAATTATTGCCCGTATTTACGGGTTTTTTTATGATTTGCAATTTTTAATTCTTCATTTTGAAAATTTTATTTGTCAAATATATGGACAAACCAAAATAAATTTGCTATACTACTTGCGAGTAAAGAAATTACTCCTTGCTTTTTATGTCATTAAAAAGCCGAGTAGACCATAAGGAGGTGTAAAAAGATGAATAAGTACGAAATAATGTTTATCGTTAAAAACACTATTGAAGATGACAAAGTAAAAAAAGTTGCAGACAGTTTAAAAGGTTTAATAACTAACGATAAAGGTAGTATCATCGAGTTTAAGGAAATGGGCAAAAGAAAACTTGCTTATCCAATTAAAAAAGAGTTAACAGGAACATATTATGTTATGACTGTTGAAGCAAAACACGATACTATTAAAGAATTTGAACGTAAAGTTCGTATTAATGAAAATGTTTTAAGACATTTAATTATTAACAAAGGAGAATAAGATGAATAAAGTTATATTATGCGGTAGATTTACAAGAGATCCTGAGTCAAGAATGACATCTGCTTCAATGGAAGTATCAAGATTTTCATTAGCTTGCCCTAGTGATTTTGTAAACAAAGAGGGTCAAAGAGAGACTGAATTTATAAATTGTGTTGCTTTTGGAAGAACAGCACAAACATTAAATAAATATTGCACAAAAGGAAGTATGATTTTAGCACAGGGTCGTATAAGAAACAGTAGTTATGATGCACAAGATGGAACTAAAAGATATACTACTGATGTAGTTATTGACAATTTTGAATTTGTAAGTGGTTCAAATAGAAATACAAGTCCAAATGCTAACCATGCACCTAGTTATAATAGTGCTCCAGCAAATAATTACTCTGCACCATCATTTAATACAAATATGCAAACTACCGATATATCTGAGGATCCTTATAAAGAATTTAGTGATGAAACTAATATAAGTAGTGATGAATTTCCATTTTAAGAAGGAGGAATAAGGTATGGCAGAATTTTATCATAAGAAAAAAAGAATATGCCAAATGTGTGCTGGTAAATCAGTTGACTATAAAGATGTAATGATTATTAATAAATATATCAATGAAAAAGGTAAAATATTACCTCGTAGAATGACTGGCGCATGTGCAAAACATCAAAGACATATTGCTGAACAAGTTAAATATGCTCGTTTAATGGCATTAATACCATTTGTTAAATAATAACAAATGGTTTTTTTAATGAAGTTTTTATGTTATAATAAGTTATAGTATTTA
The DNA here is from genome assembly GCA_000437315.1 of Mycoplasma sp. CAG:472. Taxonomy (GTDB): domain Bacteria; phylum Bacillota_I; class Bacilli_A; order RF39; family UBA660; genus UBA6448. The sequence continues at coordinate 24,315 of FR899387.1, read as the reverse complement.
AGGAGGATTTTAAATGAAAGTTATACTTTTAAAAGATGTAAAATCTCAAGGAAGAAAAGATGATATTATAAATGTATCAGATGGATATGCTAATAACTATTTGATAAAAAATAAGCTCGCTGTTGCATACACTGATACTAGTAAAAAGATTTTAGATAAGCAAATTCAAATTAGAAATGATGAAGAAGAAAAAGTAATTGCTAATTTAACTGAAATTAAAAATAAACTAAATGACAAAATTATTGAGTTTAAAGTAAAAACCGGAAAAGATGATAGAGTCTTTGGTACAGTTTCCTCAAAACAAATAAGTGATAAAATAAATGAACTTGGCTATGATATTGATAAAAAATGTATATTAATAGATACACCTTTATCTAGCTTAGGAACATATAAAGTTAAAATAAAATTACATAAAAAAGTTGAATTTAATATAAATATTAAGTTAATTAAATAAGAAAGGAGAGTTATGGCACAATCATTACCATTTAATTCCGAAGCGGAAATGTCCGTTCTTGGAATTTCATTTATTTCAAAAGATCAAGTTGATAAAATTTGTGAAAGTGTTAATGAAGATATGTTTTTTGATGAAAGAAACAAAACTCTTTTTTGTGCTATAAAAAGTTTACACGATAAAAAGATACCTATAGATATTACTACAATAAGTACTGAACTTGATAAAACGAAAAAATCATCAATTGTTAATATCAATTATATAATGGATGTAATAGATAGTGTTGTAACAAGTGCAAATCTTGATTATTATATTCAAATTTTACAAGATTATAATGTAAGAAGAGGACTTATTACCTCTGCAACTCAAATTGTAGAGAATGCCTATAATGAAGAAGATATTTCTAGACTTCAGGATAATGCTGAAAAAACAATTTTATTAGCAGTAAGAAATCGTAGCGTTTCAGAACTTTTACCAATTACTGAAGTTTTAAGAAGTGCTCATGATAAACTTGAGGAGCTTGCTAAAAATAAAAAATTAATAACTGGTTTGGAAACAGGATTTTATGATTTTGATAGACTTACAACTGGATTTCAAGGCGGCGAAATGATAATTTTAGCAGCTAGACCAGGTATGGGAAAAACAGCGCTAGCCCTTAATATGGCATCTTATGCAGGAAGAACAACTAAAAAAGCCGTAGCAATATTCAATTTGGAAATGCCTGCGGAAATGCTTGTAAACAGAATGATTTCCTCAGTTGGAAGAATAGATTCATATAAATTACAAACAGGAAATATGCATGATAAGGATTGGCAAAGGTATAATGAGGCTATGAGTCAACTCGGACAAACTAGTATTTATATTGAGGCTGATGCTGGTACTACAATATCTGAAATTAGAGCAAAATGTAGAAGACTAGCAAGTAGTGAACAAGGACTTGGACTTGTAATAATAGATTATCTTCAGTTAATTAATAGTGGTTCTAAAAAAGTTGAATCAAGACAGGTTGAAGTATCAGATATTTCAAGATCCTTAAAAACAATGGCATTAGAGTTAGATGTTCCAGTAATTGCTTTATCACAGTTATCAAGAACTGCTGAAAAAAGAGAAAGTAATGTACCAATGCTAGCAGATCTTCGTGAGTCAGGTTCACTTGAACAAGATGCAGATATGGTTCTATTTATTAATAGAAAAGATTATTATGATAAATCTAAAGATCAAAATAATACAATCGTTCCAGCAGAACTTATTATTGCCAAACATCGTAAAGGTAGTTTAGGAACTATTGATTTACAATTTGAATTAAATTATGGTTTATTTAAAAGTGTTTTAAAGGAACAAGGTGAATAATGAAAATAAATGATATAATAAAGTCTGCTTTTTTTACATTAATTATAAGTATTTTATGTTTTGTTGGCTTTTTCTTTGATAAAAAGGATTCTTTAGATGCTGAGAAAATCTATGAAGTATTTATTGATGGTAAAAGTGTTGGATATTTAAAAAATGATGAAAAGTTATATGATATAATCAATAGTAAACAACAAGAAATTAAAAAGAAATATAATGTTACTACTGTTTATCCTCCAGAAAATTTTAAAATTATTAAAACATCGTCTTATGATATAGTCTTGTCTACTCCAGAACAAATATATAATAAAATGGCAGATATTGGTTCATTTACAATCGAAGGGTATATTGCAACTTATAAAAAAGATGAAAAGCAAATTACTATCAATGTTCTTGATAAAAAAGTATTTGATAGTGCTATCCATAATTTTGTGCTTGCGTTTATTGCTGAAGAAGAATATACAAATTACATGAATAATACTCAAAAAGAAATTGAAACTACAGGAAAAGTAATTAAAAATATGTATTTTGACGAAATTATAAATATAAAAAAAGGTTACATTTCAGTAAATGATACTATTTTTGAAGATGAATCATCATTAACCCAATATTTATTATTTGGGCCGAATAATAAGATAGAAAAATACGTCGTAAAAGAAGGAGATACAATTGATTCTATTTCGGAAGCAAATAAACTTAACTATAAAGAATTTTTGGTTGCTAATCCTAAATATAGTTCAAGAGATAGCCTCCTTACTATTGGAGATAATGTTAATATTACTCTAATCAATCCAATGTTAACATTTGTCTATGATGTTAATGAAATTTTGGATACTGAAATACCATATGAAAAAAAAGTAGAATATGATTCTAGTAAAGCTTCGGATTTTAATGAAATTACTACAGCAGGTGTAACTGGAATAACTAGAATTGATGAAAATTATACTGTTAAAAATGGTCAAACACAAGGTGGTGTTGAAATTGTAAGCAGTGTTAAAATTAAAGAAAAAGTTGATCAAGTTACCACTAAAGGTGGTTATAGATATTCTGGTGGATGGACCTCTGGTTCTTATATCGATACTGGTACTACTTGGGGCTGGCCTACAAATCAACCATCAGTTATAACAAGTGGTTATGAGTGGCGATGGGGAGCGTTCCACGATGGAATAGATATTTCTGGTACAGGTTGTGGTTCACCAATATATGCCGCTTTAGAGGGTGAAGTTGTTTCTTCTCAGTTTGGTGGTATGGTTGGTCCTGCGTCAGGTTATAATGTTGTTATTCGTCATAGTAATGGTTACTATTCAGTTTATGCTCACATGATTGCAAATAGTATGACTGTTAAAGTTGGTGACAAAGTTACTCGAGGACAAGTTATAGGGCAAATGGGAAATACCGGTGTATCTTATGGATGCCATTGCCATTTAGGAATATTTTATGGTCAACCATATTCAGGTGGATATTCAATTAACCCATTAAGTGTGTACAGATGATTAAAGTTTGTACTTTAGCAAGTTCTTCAGCTGGAAATTCAACTTATGTTGAAACAAGTCATTATAAAATTTTAATAGATTTAGGAAGAACAAAAAAATATTTGAGCGAAAAACTTTCTGAAATTGGAGTGGATTATAAAGATATTGATTATGTATTCTTAACTCATACTCACGATGACCATACAAAAAGTTTACATACATTTTTCAAAGGAACAAAAGCAACACTTGTTATTACAAATAAAATGTTACTTGAATTAAACGATATATCTGATATTGAAAACATAATCATATATGAAGATAATCCAAATATTGTAGATTTAGACATTAAATCATTTGTAATGAGCCATGATGTTGCAGATATTCGTAGTTTTGTAATAACTGATGAAGGGTCATCCCTTGTTTATATTACTGATACAGGTTATATAAATTCAAAATATTTTAAATCTTTTAAAGGAAAAACGGCATATTATATTGAAAGCAATCATGATATAGAAATGCTTAGACATGGTTCTTATCCAAGATGGCTTCAAGACAGGGTACTATCTGATGTTGGACATTTATCTAATAAATTTACTGGTATTTATTTATCAAAATTAATTACAGAAAACACAAAAAATATTGTACTACTACATTTAAGTGAAAAAAACAATACTGAAGAACTTGCTCTTGAAACAGTTGAGGAATACATTGATCCTACAAAAGTAAAAATACAGTGTGCTAATAAAAATGATATAGGAAGTGTAATAACAATATGATAAAAATTATTTGTTTTGGTAAATTAAAGGAAAATTATCTAATAAATGCTGTTAATGATTATTTTGAAAGGGTTAATAAGTATCATAAATTATCTATAATAGAGTTAAAAGATTCAGATAATATTATTGATGAAGAAAAAGAACTTTTAAAAACTATTCAAAATGATAAATCATATAAAATTCTTTTGGATATTAAGGGTGAGGAAGTTTCAAGCATAGAATTTTCAACTTTAATAAATGATAAATTAACTCATTTTAGTAGTATTACTTTTATAATTGGAAGTAGTAATGGTGTAAGTGAAAATATAAAAAATTTTATGAATCAAAAGATTAGTTTTGGTAAAATAACTATGCCTCATGGTTTATTTAGAGCAGTATTGCTTGAACAAATTTATCGTAGTTTTAAAATATTAAATAACGAAAGTTATCATAAATAAAAGATTTATTCTTTTATTTTTTTGTGGGGTTTAGTAAAATAAATATGTAGGTGATAATGTGATAGGTAATAGTTGGGATGAAAAATTAAGCGTTATATGGAATAGTCCTGGATTTCATAATTTTTATAATATGATTATGAAACTATATGATGAAAAAACTATTTATCCTCTTAAAGAAAATATTTTTAATGCATTTAAATTGACTAGTTTCGAAAATGTTAAAGTTGTTATTGTGGGACAAGATCCTTATCACGGAGAAGGTGAAGCACACGGACTTTCTTTTTCTGTTCAGGATAATGTAAAAATTCCTCCTTCACTTCAAAATATTTATAAAGAATTATATAGTGATTTAGGTATTCCACCTAAAAATACTGGAAACTTAACCGGATGGGCAAAGGAAGGCGTTCTTTTGTTAAATAGCACATTAACTGTTGAAAAAGATAAGGCTAATTCTCATCAAGGGTTAGGTTGGCAATATTTTACAGATTATGTTATAAAAGTGTTGAATTTAAGTGAAAAGCCAATTGTTTTTATTTTATGGGGGAACTTTGCTCGAAGTAAAAAAGTTTTGATAACAAACCCTAAACATTTAATATTAGAGTCACCACATCCAAGTCCATTTTCAGCATACAACGGATTTTTTGGTTCAAAACCATTTTCAAAAACTAATGACTTTTTAATAAAGAATAACATAAAACCAATTGATTGGTCAAAATAAAAAGTAGCATCGCTACTTTGTTTCATATGAAGTCTGAACTTTTATATTATTTATTTTAGCAATAACTTTTATGTAACCTTTAATAGTTTTCATAAGTAAGTTATTGTTTTTATTATAGTATTTTTTATTAGCAATTAATATTTCGTTAATACTATCTATTTTGTTAAATAACTCATTTATTTCATCTGTATTAAGTTCTTTATTATCCTCTTTTAAATCAGTCATAGTTTTTAAATAATTATTAAGTTCAATATCAAGATTATAATTACTAATTTTCTTAGTATTTAAATTTGCAAAATCTTTTAAATAATCTTTCTTTTTTAATACTTTTTTATATTTATCATATATTTCATTCATTATATCTTTTTTATCTTTTAAAGCTTTACTGATAATATCATTTGCTGCATCCATTTTAGCTTTTATGATAGAAATTTTATTATATCCAATAAAGTATACTAGTGATATACCAAATCCAATACTAATTACAATAAGTAATATTATTTCCAATTTCAAATTTACACTTCCTATCTTATAACATTATATCACATTATTTTTTTTCTTTTAACAATTTTATTATAGTATCTTTATTTATTAAGAAATAAACTGTTAGTGTAAGTAAACCGATTATTCCTAAATATAACATATTTCCAATAAAACCATTAAATGTTGGCATTATATTTTTATATATAACACACATAAAAATTGCAATTAAAATTGAAAAAATTAGTTTAGGAAGAGACTTTATTGTATCATTATATCTAAATCCATCATTTTTATATAATGAAACAATTGGTATACTTAATGATATTATATAACCTATTACAGTGGCGGTAATTGCTCCATAATATGGGTATATTCCAAGTCTATTAAATAAATACATTAAAGGAAGGTCAAGAAGAGCGTTAACTGTTATTCCACTTAATGCGCAAATATATACAAGTTTTGTTTTATATAAGCCTTGTAAAGCAGAAAAGAAAATAATGTAAGCACTATCAAGTATTGCCACTAAAATGATGTATTTAAATATTATTGGTCCATAGTAACTTTGACCGTAAAATATATACCAAATTTCCTTTGCAAAAATACTTAAGAATATTGTAAGTGGAGTTATTATAAAGAGTAATACTTTTAATGAATTGTTGAAATAGTAATTAGCTTTATCCATATCTTTTTTAACATAAGCACTAACTATTGAAGGAATTAAACTTATAGTAAGACCAGTGGCAAATGCCTTAACGATTGTTATTAGTTTACTTCCCCAAGTTGTAAATATTGAGGAAATTGTTTCAACATCTTTTGCACTATACCCTAAATTAGTAAGTCCTCGTATAATTAAAATCATATCAGTTGTATTATAAATTGAATTTGAAATGTTTATTATTATAAAAGGTATGCAATAACCGATAATCTTTTTAATTACTTCTTTTCTTTCTTCTTCAGAAAGGGACTTTTTATTATTTTTTACAACATTAGATTTTTTAGTTTTAATAATTAAGTAAATGTAAGCAACGATAGCACCAATTGCACAAGAAAATACTGAAATTCCTACTGCATATGTAATTTTTAAATGAAATACTTTAATACATAAATAACTTCCTACAAGAATAAAAAATATTCTAACAATTTGCTCTATAACTTGTGATTTTGAAGAAGCCTCAATATACTTATGCCCTTGAAGATATCCACGATAAATTGAAAGAAGTGGTACAACTAAAAGAGCAAATGATATACATCTAATTACAAAACTTACATCTTCGATGGTATTTCCTCCGGTAAGATTGCCAAGAATTACTTTAGCAAGTGGTTTTGCAAATAAGAAACATAATAAAAATGCAACAAGTGAGAAAATATACACTATTTTCTTACTTATTCGATACATTTCATTTTTTTTATCATATTCCTTTAAAGTCTCATATTCACTAGTAATTTTACTTATTGCAAGTGGTATACCTGCTGAGGAAATTATTAAAAATATATTATAAATATTATAAGCATAACCATACAATGCTCCACCTTGTTCACCAATTATTTTATAAAATGGAATTACATATAATACGCCTAAAACTTTTGAAATTATTATCGCAATAGTGGCTATTATAGCACCTTCCATAAATCCGTTTTTCTTCATACTTAATTTCAACTCCTATTATTATTATAGATAAAAATGAAATATAAAACAAGAAATTTATCAAAATCATTTACAAACTAGCAAATATCTATTATATTTAAATAGAAATGAGGTATTATGAAAGTTGAAATTTTAGTATTAGGTCCCCTTGATACAAATACATATATTTTAAGTAAAGATGGGAAATGCATTATTATAGACCCAGCAGATGATACAGAAAAAATTGTTTCATTTTGCTCAAAATATGAAGTCGAAGAAATAATTGTTACTCATCATCATTTTGATCATATTGGTGCACTTGAAAAGTTAGAAAAATACTATAATATTAAGCATAATACATTTTTAGGGAAGACATTTTCTTATGACATAATAAAAACGCCAGGTCATACTGACGATTCTATTTCAATATTTTTCAGTGGACAAAACTTATTATTTTCTGGTGACTTAATTTTTTATCATAGTATCGGAAGATATGATTTTCCAAATTCAAATTATAATGATTTAATTAAATCTTTGGAAAAGATAAGTAAACTATCCCTTGATACAACTATTTTCCCTGGTCATGGAGAGAAAACAAGTTTAAACGAAGAAATTAAATATTTTGATTTATATTAAAATGTTTTTTCAGAATAAGCGTGAGAATAATTAATTGGTTCCATAAATTCAACATAATCAAGATATAAAATTCTAATTAAGAACCATTTTCCAGTTGTAACCTCTTTGATTATTAGATGGTCTTTACCTGCCTCTTCGATTAATCCAGAAAATATCTTATTTTTCCATTCTGTACTATCTGGAAAAGAAACATAAGCATTAACTTTTCTTCCTTTGTTAAGCCTTAAAATATTTTCAATATAACTTTGTTCGTTATAGTCTTCCATTGAACTTACATTTCCTGGTGGTACAGTCATATTTTGCATATTATTTTGATTTGTTGGAAATGTTGGATTTTGATAATAATTACCATTCATTTGCTTTCACCTCATTAAAACTTATTTTTTTTTACTAAATTTATGACACTTTATAGACAAAAAAACTAAATTTTAGTAAAATGGTTATAGTAAGAAGGGTAGTAAAATGAGTAAGGAAGATATAAAAACTTTAGTTACTGGTGTTACATTTGTTTTTGGTATCTTTTTACTTGCAATGTGCTACCATTTATTTTTACTACCCAATGAATTTATAACTGGTGGTACAAATGGTCTTGCGATAATATTTAATAAATTATTTAATATTGATCCAACGGTGTTTTTGTACATATCAAGAATAGTACTTTTAATTATAAGCTTTATTTGTTTAGGATACAAGAAAACATTACCAACAGTATTAGGTTCATTGTTATACCCAATTATGGTAACCATTACTGAACCTATTGCTTTAGCACTTTTAAAATATATTAATACAAGTCAAGTGCTAATTAGTGTTGTAATTACTGGTTTCTTATATGGAGCATCCTCTGCACTTATATATAAAAGTGGTTTTACAACTGGTGGTGGGGACGTTATAATGGAACTTATTAAAAAGTACGCTAAAGTATCTACTTCAGTTGCAAATTTTTCCTATAGTTTTATAATCCTTTTGATGGGTGCATTTGTATTTGGTTTTGAAAGTTTTATATATTCTATAATTATTTTATTAATAAGTAATCATTTTATTGATAAAATTACTCTTGGGGTTTCTTTAAGTAAGGTTTTCTTCATTTATACAAATAAACTAAGTGAAGTTAAGAAGGTTATAACTGAGGAATACGATAGTGGTGTTACAATTTTACAAAGCAAACAAGAATTTTTACATAAAAAAGGAGAAATACTTATGGTAGCCGTTTCTAATTTAGATTGTTATAGATTACGAAATAGAATATTAGAACTTGATCCCAATGCATTTTTTGTAATAAATGATTGTTATGAAGTTAATGGGGGAAAGAAAAAAGAAAGGATATTGATTAATCGATGAAAAAAATATTAATACTTTTAAGTATATGTTTAATTGCCCTATGTGGTTGCAAAAAAAATAAAAATGAAATAGTAATGGTAACGGAAGCAGGATTTGCTCCATATGAATATTATGACAATAACAAAATTGTTGGAGTTGATGTAGAAATTGCTAAAGAAATTGCTTCGGCACTTGGAAAAAAACTAGTTATTAAGGATGTATATTTTGATGCAATTATTAATGAGATAAAATCAGGAAAAGCTGATTTTGCTTTAGCGGGAATGAGTGTAAATGAAGAAAGAAAAAAACAAGTTGATTTTTCTAATACATATATTATTTCAAAACAAATAGTAATTGTTAGAAATGATAGTGATATTAAAAATATTTCACAAATTAACAATAAAAAAATTGCTGTTCAACTTGGCACTATTGCAGATAGTTATGTTACTGATAATAATATAACAAAAGATATTGTTAGACAAAAAAAATACTTATCAATGGCTGAAGATTTAAAAGCTGGTAAAGTTGATTTAATAATAATGGATGAATTACCTGGTAAAAAAATAGTTGAAAATAATGAAAATTTAATTATTTTAGATGGTTTTGTATTCGAAGATAATTATGCAATTGCTGTTAAAAAAGGTAATACACAGCTTTTAAATAAAATTAATGAAGTTATTGATAATTTAAAAAATAGTGGTAAAATCGATGAATACATTTTAGAGTATTCAAAATAGGTGTTTATGGAATTAATAAGAGAAAATATATATAATTCATTTATTTATCAAGATAGATATAAATATTATTTAACTGGTCTTGGTAATACAATTATTATGGCATTTTTTGCTTGTTTAATTGGAGTTATTTTAGGACTTATTTTATCACTTGTTATAGATTATAATGAAAAAACAGGTAAGCTTTATTTATTAAGTGCTTTTGCAAGAATGTATATTGGAATTATAAGAGGAACTCCCGCACTACTTCAATTAATGATTTTATATTATATAATTTTTAAAAGTGTTAATATTAATATAGTAGTAGTTGGAATTATATCTTTTGGATTAAATTCTGGAGCTTATGTATCCCAAATAATTAAGTCTGGATTAATATCAATTCCAAAAGGACAGGAAGAAGCATCAACAATGCTAGGATTTAACTATTTTCAAACTATGAAATATGTTATAATGCCTCAGGCATTAAGAAATGTTTTGCCAGCTTTAGGTAATGAATTTATAACACTTTTAAAAGAAACTTCAGTAGCAGGTTATATTGGTATACTTGAACTTACAAAAGCCTCTGATATAGTGGCTTCCTCTACATATGATTATTTCTTTCCACTTTTAATTGTGGCAATAATTTATTTAATATTAACATTAGGATTAACGAAACTATTAAACTTTTTCGAAAGGAGACTTTCAAAATGATAGATATTAAAAATTTAACAAAAAATTATGATAAAAAATGTATCTTAAAAAACATTAATTTAAAAATTAATGATAATGAACAAGTATCAATAATTGGTAAAAGTGGATGTGGTAAATCAACATTACTTAGATGTATAGCAAGACTTGAAAAAATAGATAAAGGTCAAATATTAATAGATAATGAAAATGTTAATAATATAAAAAAATTTTATAATAAAGTTGGTATGGTTTTTCAATCATTTAATTTATTTGAAAACATGACTGTACTTGAAAATTTAATTATTGCCCCAGTTAAACTGAAAATACAAACAAAAGATGAGGCTATTAAACTTGCTAAAGGATATTTAAAAGAAATAAATTTAGAAAATAAAATTAATGAATATCCTAAAAATTTAAGTGGTGGTGAAAAACAAAGAGTTGCTATAATAAGGGCACTTATGGAAAAACCAAAAATTTTATTATTAGATGAACCAACAAGTTCTTTAGATCCACAAATGAAAAAAGAAGTATTAGAGCTGATTAGTAAATTAAAAGATTATAATATGACAATAATAGTTGTAAGTCATGAACTTAATTTTGTTAAAGACTTTTCTTCAAGAATTATTTTTTTAGATAATAAAACTATTATTTCTGATGATACTGTAAAGGGAACTTTTAGTAGTGAAAATGAAATTATTAAAAATTTTTTAAAAGATATAAATTAGAAATATGGACTTTTAAAAAATTAAATGGTATTATTATTATAATAAGGAGATGATATAGATGCACGTTACTAGTGAAATTAAAAAATTAAAAAAGGTCTTAGTTCATAGACCAGGAAAGGAACTATTAAATTTAACACCAGATACATTAGGAAGGCTTCTTTTTGATGATATTCCATATTTAAAAGATGCAATTTTGGAGCATGATGAATTTTGCCAAATACTAAGAGATAACGATGTAGAGGTTGTTTATTTAGAGGATCTAATGGCTGAAACATTAGATGAAAACCCACAGGTTAAACCTTCATTTATAAGACAATTTATTTATGAAGCAGGAGTAAGAACTCCAAAATATAAAGATTTATTATTTGATTATTTAATGAGTTATACAAATAATAAAGAACTAGTTTTAAAAACTATGGAAGGTATTAAAGTTTCTGAAGTTCATAGAAATAAACAAGATAGTGAATATTCTCTTGTTGATCAAATAAGTGAAGAAACTAAGTTTTTAGCAGAACCAATGCCAAACCTTTATTTTACAAGAGATCCGTTTGCATCAGTTGGTGATGGTATAATTCTTAATAAGATGCACTCTGTTACAAGAAGTAGAGAAACAATTTATGCTTATTACATTTTTAACTATCATCCAGATTATATGGATAAAGTTCCAAAATATTATGATAGAGAAAATCCATTCAGTATTGAGGGTGGAGATGTATTAAATTTAAATGAACATACTCTTGCAATTGGTATTTCTCAAAGAACTAGTGCTGAAGCAATTGATTTAGTTGCTAAAAACATGTTTAATGATGAAAAATGTAATATTGATACAATACTTGCATTTAAGATACCTGAATGTAGAGCATTTATGCACTTAGATACAGTATTTACTCAAATTGATATTGACAAGTTTACATATCATCCTGGAATTATGGATACATTAGAGGTTTTTGAAATTACTAAAAATGAAGATGATCTTGATGAAGTAAGAGTAATTAAAAAAGAAGGAAGCCTTGAAAATATTTTAGAGGAATATTTGGGTATTGATATTACACTTATTCCTTGTGCTGGAGGAGATAAAATTGCCTCTGAAAGAGAACAATGGAATGATGGAACAAATACATTATGTATAGCTCCTGGAGTAGTAGTTGTATACAATAGAAATAATATTACTAATGAAGTATTAAGAGAAAAAGGTATTAAAGTTATAGAAATGAATAGTGCAGAACTTTCTAGGGGTAGAGGCGGCCCTAGATGTATGAGTATGCCACTTGAAAGAGAGGATTAAATGGATTTAAGAGGAAGAGATTTTCTAAAGTTACTTGATTATTCAAGTGATGAAATAAGATATTTATTAGACCTAGCAAAAGATTTTAAAACAAAAAAAGAACATAGAGAACCTCATAAATTTCTTGAAGGACAAAACATTGCTATAATATTTGAAAAAGATTCTACGAGAACTAGGTGTTCTTTTGAAGTTGCTGCTTACGACTTAGGAATGCATGTTACTTATCTAGGACCAACAGGTTCACAAATGGGAAAAAAAGAAAGTATTGAAGATACTGCAAGAGTACTTTGTAGAATATATGATGCTATAGAGTATCGTGGATTTGATCAAACTATTGTTGAAACATTAGCAAAATATTCAAGTGTTCCTGTTTATAATGGACTTACTAATGAATTTCATCCAACTCAAATGTTAGCTGATTTTATGACTATTGAAGAAGAATTTGGTTCATTAAAAGGAAGAAAATTAGTTTTTTGTGGGGATGCTAGAAATAATGTTGGTAATTCATTAATGGTTGCTAGTGCAAAGTTAGGTGTTAATTTTACTTGTTGTGCGCCAAAAGATTTGTGGCCTGATGAAGAACTTACTAAAAAATGTGAAGAAATAGCTAGAGAAAACGGATGTACTATTCAAAGAACTGAAGATATTATGGAAGGTACTAAAGATGCCGATGCAATATATACTGATGTTTGGGTATCAATGGGAGAACCTATGGAAAAGTGGGCTGAAAGAATTAATTATTTAAGAAAATATCAAGTTAATCAGTCCGTTATAGATAATGCTAAAGATGATTGTATCTTTCTTCATTGTTTGCCATCTTTTCATGATCAAAATACGACAATTGGTAAAGAGATTTATGAAAAATTTGGTGTTCCTGAAATGGAAGTTACAGATGAAGTATTTAATGGTTCACATTCAAGAGTTTTTGAGGAAGCAGAAAATAGAATGCATACAATTAAAGCAGTTATTTATGCTACCTTAAGGAATTAATATGAGTAAAATTGTTATTGCTTTAGGTGGAAATGCTTTAGGTAAAACACCAGATGAACAAAAACTTCTTGTTAAAAAAGCTGCCGATATAATTGTAAGCATTGCTAAAGATAATGATGTTATTGTGACACATGGAAATGGTCCTCAGGTGGGGATGATTGCTAATGCATTTGAGTATGCTAGTAAATTTAATGTTGCTCCTTTTATGCCTTTTGCAGAATGTGGAGCTATGAGTCAGGGATATATTGGTTATCATTTACAAAATGCTATTAATGAAAAATTGAGAGAAAATAATATTGAAAAGAAATGTGCAACTATCATTACTCAGGTTGAAGTGGATGAAAATGATGAGGCTTTCACGGATCCAACTAAACCTGTAGGAATGTTTTATACCAAAGAGGAAGCTGATAAACTTGCTTCTTCGAATGGCTATAAATATGTTGAAGATTCTGGAAGAGGTTATAGGAGAGTAGTGCCCTCACCAAAACCTGAAAGAATCTTAGAGCAAGAGATAGTAAGTAATCTTGCGGATGACGGAAATATTGTTATTACCGTCGGTGGTGGTGGTATTCCTGTAGTAAAGGATGGACTAGGATATAAAGGTGTTGATGCAGTAATTGATAAAGATTTTGCAAGTAGTAAGTTAGCAGCAAATATTAACGCTGATATTTTGTTAATTTTAACAGCAGTAGATAAAGTGTATATTAATTATAATAAAGATAATCAAATAGCACTTGATTCAACTGATACATTAGAATTACAAAAATACATTGATGAAGGCCATTTTGCAAAAGGAAGTATGCTTCCAAAAATAAATGCTTGTATGAATTTTCTAAATGAAAACTCAGAAGGCATTGCTATTATTGCTTCATTAAATGAAGGACTTGAAGCAATTAATGGTGATAAAGGCACAAGAATATTTTATAGGAGGAAATAAAAATGGCAAAAAAAGCTAAAAAGAAAAAATTTACATTATCTTCATTTACAATTATAATGTTAATTATTGTTGCAATTGCTATAATTTCATATTTACTTCCACTTGCTACATTTGATGGTGAAAATATTGTCAATGGTAGTGGTGTAGTTCGTGCTAAATTTTCTGACTTTTTAATGGCTCCAATCAAAGGATTTGAAAATGCTGCTGATGTAGGTGTATTTATTCTTATTTTAGGAGGATTTTTAAATGTCGTTACTAAAACTGGTGCTCTTGAAACAGGAATAAAAGTTTTAGTAAACAAATTAAAAGGTAAGGAATTAGTATTAATACCAATACTAATGTTTATATTCTCAGTTGGTGGAACAACTTATGGAATGTTAGAAGAAACAGTTGCATTTTATGGTTTGTTATCATTTACTATGGTAGCAGCGGGAATGGATACTATTGTTGCATCAGCCACAGTCTTACTTGGTGCTGGTGTAGGTGTACTTGGTTCAACAATAAATCCGTTTGCAGTAGGTGCTGCAGTTAGCGCATTACCAGATGGTATAAAAGTTAATCAAGGAACTATAATTTTACTTGGATGTATCTTATGGTTAGTTTCTTACATTATAGCAGTAGCATTTGTATTAAAATATGCTGCAAAAGTGAAAGCCGAAAAAGGAAGTACATTCCTTTCATTACAAGAGCAAAAACAAATGGAAAAACATTATGCAAAAGATGACTTTATTAATCCAGATGTAAAACTTACTACAAGACAAAAACTTATATTAATTATATTTGGCTTAACATTTGTTATTATGATAGCAGGATTTATCCCATGGGTAGATTTTGGTATTATACCTGCGGATATTGCTGATGCTGGAACACATTTTACAGCTTTCTTAACTGGAAATTGTTTTGGTTATTGGTATTTCGAAGATGCAGCCGTACTATTCTTTGTAATGGCTATTGTAATAGGAATAATTGGTAAATTAAGTGAAAAAGAATTTGTAGATACATTTGTTGATGGTGCCTCTGATATACTAAGTGTTATATTAATTATAGCAGTTGCAAGGGGTGCTTCAGTATTAATGCAAGTTACATATTTAGATAATTATATTATTTATAATGCGGCAAATGCCCTTAAAAATATGCCTGCAGTTATCTACGCACCAATGAACTTTATTTTACATATATTCTTATCAATACTTGTACCATCTTCATCAGGTATTGCAACACTTTCAACTCCAATTATGGGTGGCTTAACTCATCAATTAGGATTCTCAGTTGAAACAAATGTTATGATACTTGTTGCTTCTAATGGACTTGTAAATTTAATTTCACCTACATGTGGAGCGATAATGGGTGGTCTTGCTCTTGCTAGAGTTGAGTATTCAACTTGGTTCAAATGGGCATTTAAAATAGTTGCTTGTATAGGTCTTGCTGCAATGGTAATTCTTACAATAGCAATGTGTGTTTTATAAACTAGCGATTGCTAGTTTTTTTTAATAAAAATATAATAAAAACGCTTGTTACCTCATTGTTTTGCTTGACAATTTACTACTTTTACCATATAATCATAATCGGTACATTTATTTAAGAGGCCTTTTTAATTGTGGGAAGATTAAATTGGTTAATTAAAATGAAGGGAAAGAAAAAATTATGAAATCATTTTTACAAACAAAAGAAAATATTGAAAGAAAATGGTATGTAATTGATGCTGAAGGTAAAAATTTAGGTAGAGTTGCTACAAAAGCTGCTCATATCTTAAGAGGTAAGCATAAAGTTACATATACTCCTTATGTTGACTGTGGAGATTATGTTATTATCGTTAATGCTAGTAAAGTAAATTTAACTGGTAATAAATTAACTGATAAGAAATATTATAATCATTCTGGATATCCAGGAGGATTAAGAGAAAGAACTGCAAAAGTTATGATTGAAAACTATCCAGAAGAAATGATGGAAAGAGCTGTAAAAGGTATGCTTCCTCATAATAGACTTGGTAGAAAAATGGGTAAAAAACTATTTGTTTATGCTGATGCTGATCATAAACATAGTGCTCAAAAACCAATCGAAATGGAAATATAATAGGAGGAAAACATGGCAAAAAAACAAACTTGGAATGCTACAGGAAGAAGAAAAAGTAGTGTAGCAAAAGTAACTTTAGTTGGTGGAACTGGTAATATTACAGTTAATGGTGTAGATGTTCATGACTATATGCCTTATGAAACACTTGTTATGGACTTAACTCAACCACTAGTTTTAACTGATAATTTAAATAGATTCGATATCGATGTTAAAGTATCTGGTGGTGGATTTTCAGGACAAACTGGTGCAATTCGTTTAGGAATTACAAGAGCACTTCTTAAATTCGATGAAAATACTGACCAAACTAGAGAAGATAGTTATAGACATATTTTAAAAAATGCTGGATTTATCACAAGAGACCCTCGTGTTAAAGAAAGAAAGAAATATGGTCTTAAAAAAGCTCGTAGAGCTCCACAATTTAGTAAACGTTAAAATATTTTCTTACCCCATATTGGGGTTTTTTTATGTTTTCATATAGACAACATTTAATTTATTTAGTATTATCTTGTGTAGAGGTGACATCATGAGATTATACGTATATTTAGATGAAAGTGGTTCAATTCATAAAAATAGTAATACAAAGTATTTTGCTGTTGGTGGATATTTTACTTTTGAAAAATATAGACTTAAAATAACATCATTATATAAAAAGATTAATAAGCTTGTAAAAGACGAAAGAAAGATTAAAATAGATAAAGAAATAAAATCTTATGACTATTTAACAAAAGAAAAACAACTTATTTTTTCAAGTATGGAAAATATTCCAGGTTTTTATGGATTTTCTAAGGTATTTGATAAAGAAAAAATGCAAAAAGGTATTGTAGATTCAAATATATTTTATAATTATGCTGTAAAATTAATATTTTCAGATATTATTTTTCCACTTCTTAAAAACTATACTGATGAGCAAATTGAAATTAAACTTCTTTGTGATAATCGTAATGTAAGAGTAGGTGACTTAAAAAATTTAGAGAATTATTTAAATACAGAATTTTGCTTAAACAATTATATTTTTAATGTTTCTTATTATGACTCTAAAACTAACTTTGGTATTCAACTTGCTGATTTAATAGTTAATACTTTTTATAATTATTATGCAAACTTTAAAAGAGTTTCTAAGGTTATTAAAGGTTTAAATAAAAGTAAATATAGAGTAAGTTTATTCCCAGGAAGAAAAGTATTTGGAAGAATTAAGAAAATTGATGATTGACATAAAAAATAATGTTATGGTAATATATCTTTAAGACCTAGGGCACGCAGCTCAATGCTAAGCGTATAGTAAGTACGTTGCACCTTAGGCATTTTTTGTGGAATTAATATAATATTATACTTTTTTTGAAAATTTTAAATTTTCTAGTTTAAAATAATGAATAAAACATATAATTTTATATGAAAAAATATATTCATTACTCATTAATGATTTTTATAATATCTATTTTTCTTTTATCTTCGGTTTTTGGTAAAGATAACCTTTTTTTAGTGGGAAGAATTATCGTAATTGACCCTGGTCATGGCTATTTAGATCCTGGTACTTCATACGAAAATATATATGAAAAAGATATTAATTTAAATATAAGCCTTTATTTAAAAGAAAAACTTGAAAGTAATGGTGCTATTGTTTATATGACAAGGGATGGTGATTATGACTTATCAACTCCAAATGCTATATATCGTAAGAAAAGTGATTTTGATAATAGAATTAATTTAATAAATAATTCTAATGCAGATATTTATTTAAGTATTCATTTAAATTATTTAAGTGACTTTAAATACTATGGGCCACAGGTGTTTTATAATGGAAAAAATATTTATTTTGCAAACATTATGCAAGATGTTTTAAATAAGGGTTTAAATAGTAATCGTAAAATTAAAACTATTCCAAAAGACACATATATGTATTCAAGATTAAAAGTAAATGGTTTATTAATTGAATGTGGATTTTTATCAAATTATGAAGATAGACAAAAACTTATTACAAATGAATATCAAAAAAAAGTAGCAAATTTAATTTCTAATGGAGTAATTAAATATTTTTCATAATTTATTTTTCTAAAATAGATGGTAAAAATACTATTATGTGATATAATTAATTATATAGTAAAAAGGTGATATAGTGGAGAAAACATTTAAAACATTAGATGAACAGATAAATATTTTAATTGATAAAGGTCTTACTATAAATGATATTGAGAAGGCTAAATCAATACTTCTTAGAGAAAATTATTTTTTTGTAACAGGGTATAGATTTTTATTTGTTAAGTCTTATACTGATCGTAAATTTAATAAGGGTACCACTTTTGAGGAGCTATATGCAATGTTTATTTTTGATAGACAACTTAGAAATATATTATTTAAGAATATTCTAGTTTTTGAAAATAACTTAAAAAGTATAATGGCTTATGTTATGAGTAAAAACCATGGTTATAAAGAAAAAAATTATTTGAATAAAAATAACTTTGTTCATGATTATACTAAAACTAGACAAATAAACGATTTAATACATAAAATGAAAAGACAAATTAGTATAAATGGTAAACAGCATTCCGCAACTAGTCATTTCATTGATAATTATGGCTATATACCTCTTTGGGTTGTTGTAAAAGTATTATCATTTGGAATAGTCGGAGAACTTTATACTGTGCTTCAAAATGAAGATAAAAGAGAAATTGCGGATATATTTAACATAGATATAGATAGTTTCCAAAGTTATTTACCAATACTTGCTAATTATAGAAATTTATGCGCACATGAAGATATTTGTTATAATAATAAAACACAAATTGTTATTAATAATACAATATATCATAAGCTTTTAAATATTCCTAAAATGGATGGGGAATATATATATGGTAAAAACGATTTATTTGCCTTAATTATTATTTTAAAAAGAATTTTAAATGCTGATGATTTTAATTTATTTATAAAAGAAATTGATTATGAACTAGATATATTATCTGGAAAACTTCATTCAATTGATATTGATAAGGTTTTAGATGCAATGGGTTTTCCAATAAATTATAGAGAGATTGAGAGGATGGATTAATTATGATAAGAAAAGAAAAAGATAATAAAATAGTATATATAGTAGTGTTTTTCCTAGGTTGTTTACTTATGTATGGGGTTATTTATAAATATCCTGCCATACTTCATACAAATTTAACTAAAGTTGAAAAAAATGTAACAATAACCGATAATGGAATTGCGGAGGCAGTAGAAAAAGTGTATGATGCAGTTGTTGTTGTGGCAACCTATGCAGATGAAAAAATGATTTCAAGTGGAACTGGATTTGTTTATAAAGTAAATAATAATGATGCCTATATTTTAACAAATAATCATGTTATCGAAGGTGGTAACTCTGTTAATGTAACTTTTACTAATGGTAATGTAATTAATACAGAAATAATTGGTGCAGATGCTTTATCTGATATTGCTGTTTTAAAAGTAAAAAAATCAGATATTATTTCTGTAGCTGAAATTGGTAAAAGCGATAACCTAAGAGTTGGTGATACATCTTTTGCTGTAGGTGCTCCACTTGATAGTATTTATTCTTGGACTGTTACAAGAGGCATTATTTCAGGAAAAGATAGAATGGTTGAAGTAAAACTTAATAATAATGGAGATTATGTTATGAAAGTATTACAAACAGATGCTGCGATTAACTCAGGTAATAGTGGTGGACCACTTTGTAATGCAAATGGGCAAGTTGTTGGAATTACTTCATTAAAATTAGTTGCTGAATCTGTTGAAGGTATGGGCTTTGCTATTCCAATCGAGGTAGCATTAAGTTACGCTGAAAAACTTGAAAATAAAGAAAAGATAACACAACCTTATTTAGGTGTGTCAATGGTTAATGTTATGGATGCTTATTATTACCCTGAATATTCATCACTTTTAAAAGAATATAAAATCACAAAGGGTGTAATTATTGTTTCTACAGAAAAAGGGTCTCCAGCGGCTAAAGCAGGACTAGCAAGTGATGATATTATAATAAAGATTAATGATGATGAAGTAACAAGTGTTGCATATTTAAGATATTATTTGTATAATTATGGTGTAGGTGATAAAGTTGAAATCACTTATATTAGAAAAGGTAAAACTCTTAAAACCACTGTTACTTTAGGATCTAATTCAAAAACTTATTAGAAACTAGTAATAGTTTCTTTTCTTATTTATGGAGGTAGAATGAAAGATATTAAAATAAAAAGAATATGTGCTTATGTAATTGATATATTTATTGTATTAATACTTGTTACATTATTAAGTCAAATAAATGTATTAAATCCATATAAAAAGAAATATGATAAAGCATATGAAAAATATACTGAGTTTTATGAAGAAAATTTTTCTGAAAACACAACAATAGATTATGATACATTAAAATCACCAGAATATTTAGATATTATGCATGATTTATCTTATTATTCAATAAGTTATTCTATAATTGAAATAGTTGTTACAATTTTGTATTTTACTTTATTTCCTTTACTATTTGATGGACAAACAATTGGTAAAAAAATATGTAAAATTAAAATTTCTAGTGATAAAGGAAAACTAACTTTTGGGTCACTTCTTATAAGAGTATTATTCTATCCTATATTTACAAATATAATTTTATATACAACATTATCAAATATATTAACATTACTTTGTGTTATATTATTTAAGGGAAAAATTTATTTTTATAGTAATTTAATTATTTCTATAATTGCAACAATCTATTCGTATATTGATATATTATTTATGATTAATAAGGATGTTTCAATTCACGAAAAATTATCTCACACTAAAGTTGAATTAATAAAAGGAGTTTAAAATGAATAATGTTTATGAAAAAGTATTAGAATTTAAAAATAAGTTTCCCGGTACAGTTGCCTGGAGATTAAAAAAGCATTGTGAAGTAATCGAAGGATATATTAATCCTGATGAATATGTTTTATACGCTTTTTGCGGTCAAAAAAATGAAAAATGGTATGATTTATTCACTTCATGCGTAATAGTTTTAACTAACAAAAGACTTTTAATAGGGCAAAAAAGAGTGGTTTTTGGAAGCATATATACACAAATTACTCCAGATTTATATAATGACATGCGAATATATAAAGGTTTACTTTTTGGAAAAATAACTATTGATACAGTAAAAGAGGTTGTAACAATATCTAATTTATCTAAAAGTTCTTTAGATGATATTGAAACAAATATATCTCAGTTTATGATGAAAGAAAAACTAAAATATAAAGATAGAATTGTATGAAAAAGTTAAGATTACTAATTTTTTCTTTTTTATTAATTTTTCTTTCTTTTACAATTTTTTATTTTATTCCAAAAAGTTATGAACTTAAATATACTGTAAAAGGTTATAATATTATTCAAACATTTAATAATAAGAAAAAACTATATATATTTAAAATTAAAAAAGATAATGTAGAGTATTTATATTCTGTTAGTGGTAAATATTATCAAAATCATAAACAGATTAAAAATATTGAACAAAAAGATAATATAATTAATGTAACAAATAATAATTTACAAAACTTTTATATTAATAAAGAGAATGATAACTATTATACATCATATTATATTACTATTCCTGAGGATAAAAAGAAATATACATTTGATAATATTGATGTATATAATATAAATGCTAACTTTTATATATGGAATTATTCACAATTTATCAACATTAATACAAAAACTAAAAAGAAAATTAAACTATTTGATAATGATATTTATAATATAGATTTATGTACTAATTTTAAAGATTATCTTTTAATAGCGGATTATAATAGTAAGTATAAATTTAATAAGTTTTATCTAATAAATACAAAGAATAATAAAGTAAAAGAGACACAATTAGATAAAGAAGTTTATTTTAATAGTTATTTTTTAGGTACATATAAAAAATATATTTACCTATATGATATGCAAACTAAAATAGAATATAAAATTAATCCTTTAAAAAATACTATTTATAAAAATAGATATGAAATTTTAAGTAATAATAAATTTGAAAAAATAAGTGTTAATAAACTTAATAAAGGTAATGTTTCATTTAAAAAAGAAATAGATTTTTATTATGAATTAAATGATAATAAACTTATCTACGTTACACCAATTAATAAGATAAATGTTACTTCTTTAAAGGTATCAAATATAATTTTTTCAAATGATAACGAATGTTACTTTATAAGTGATGATACACTTTATTATGTAAATAAAGATAAAATTATTAAATTAATGACCTATAGTGAATGGAAATTTAATAACGGCTATATTTATATTTTTAAATAACACTTTTTAAAATAAAACATATTTTACTATAGGGGTTGATAAAATGTTTGAAAAATATCGTGTTAAATCAAATGATAGTATTGAAGATATTGCTAAAATGTTTCGTACAAATAAAGAGTTTTTAGTAGATTTAAATAATTTAAGTTATGATGAAACTCTACGTGAGGGTATGGATTTAATAGTTCCTAAAAATAAAGAAAAATACTTTGATACTTATACGATTAATAAAGGGGATTCACTTTATGGTATAAGTAGAAAGTATAATATAAATCCAAATCTTTTAGCGGCAATTAATGGTTTAAATTTAGATGATTATATTTATCCAAATCAAGTAATTATGCTTCCAGTATCTGGTTATAGTTATTATGTTACAGCTGAGGGAGATACACTAAATAGTGTAAGTGATATTTTTAAAAAGAATATTCAGGAAGTAGTTAAGGAAAACGAAACAATTTATTTATTACCAGGACAAATATTGGTTTCACAAAGAAAATAATGGTGCATTGCATCATTTTTTTGTTTAAATTTATAAATAATTTAACAACACTCTGATAGTCCTTTTTTTTTATTTTGCATAAATTACTATAGGATGTGATAAATATGGCTAAAAAGGTGGTAATTGACAGTGGACATGGTGGTGTTGATGGTGGTTCTTCAGGAAATGGAATTTTAGAAAAAGAATATACATTAAAAATAAGTAATTATATTAAAAAACGTTTAGATGAATTAGGAATAGAAAATGCAATGACGAGAACTTCAGATGAACTATTAGATCAAAGTACAAGACCTAAAAAGGCACAAAGTTTCTTTGGTAAAGGTAATGATGTTATTGTTTTATCTAATCACTTAAATGCAGGAGGTGGCGATAGTCAAAGTGTAACGAATGTATAACAATTAAAGCTAAATAAATATAGAAAGAAATGGAGAACTGTTATGAATATTAGTTACACTAAGAACGGTGATTATTTATTGCCAGATTTAATATTAGAAAATAAAAAGCAATATAATATAGGAAAATATGGATTATTAAGATTAAATTATATTAAGAAAGAAAAGTTAGGATTATATTTTGATTTACTTGTTAATGATAAATTAAATGAATATCTCCATAATATTGATACTACTGTTATGGAGAAGGTGCAGAAGTTAATCAAAGAACTCACTGAAAAAGAAAATATTACTGAAGAATTAAAAAGTAGTAATCAAATGTTATGGATAGGTAAAATGAATAATATAAAAGATATAGCAGAAGAAATAATTTTAAAGGAGTATATCTATGTCTGATATAACTGATAAAGAATATGAAAAAATATATTTACCTTTCTATAACAATGTTAATAATTATTTAAATAA
>FR899386.1 GCA_000437315.1 Mycoplasma sp. CAG:472 | reverse complement strand
CAAAGACTGTATCAAAAGATTTACCAGAAGAAGTATTCTCTGTAGAATTGCCTCCTACAACTGTGTAAACATCATTATATGTTCCGCTGCCAGATAACTTGACTTTAGAGGATAAACTTATAACGGGACGAGCACCAAGATCGTTATCCACATAAGAATTATAGTCCAAATTGCCTGATGAAGTAACAAAAAAACCAAGAGCATTACCACCGGAATAGAAATAACCAGGCGACCCCGACCAATATAATCGATTTGTATACAAATAATAAGTACTATTACTTGTTTCAAATTTTCCACCAGCCATTGCTACTTCATCCGCTGTTATAAGTCCTACTGGATAGGTTAATGCTCCATTTCCATTACTAGTACCAACTGTGTATTTATCACTTGATGTTGGACAAATTAATTGTGGTTCTTTCTTACTAATTAATCTTCCATATGCTCCATAGTAATATGTGGCTCCGGTTGATCTCCAAGCTGCTGTTTGTGTCGAAGACGGGCCTCTGTCATTACAGAATATTTGATCTTGTGATACTAGTGCTTTTGTTGCTGCATCTTTTTCTAATGTGGTTCCTGCATACCACTTATTTATTGCCTGTTTTATTGCACTATTATATACTGTATTTCCATTTACTGTACAATTTGCACTTGTTTCATTACATTTTCCATAACCATGTTGCTGTCCTTCTATATATTGATAGCCTACATATTCTGCTTTATCATAACTACTATAAAAGGCACTAGTACTTATTTGAGTACCTGCTCCTGTCATTACTACTTTAGTACTTTCTGTTGGTG
>FR899385.1 GCA_000437315.1 Mycoplasma sp. CAG:472 | reverse complement strand
ATTATCATTATTATCATGTAATGAAGATAGTCTATATGCAAGCCATGCTATTGAATTTGATTTTCCTGATCCTGCACTATGCTGTATTAAATAATTTTTACCACTACCATTTGATTTAGCATCTGCCACAAGTTTTGTTACTGCATCTAATTGATGATATCTTGGAAATATCATTTTTCCTGTTCGCCATGATTTTGTTGGTTCATAATCTAAGTGCATATATTTTTGTAAAATTTCCAATAAAGAATCTTTACATAAAACATTCTCCCATAAATATGCAGTTCCAAATCCATCTTGATTATTTGGATTGCCTGCACCGCCAACATTTCCAGCACCATTAGATCCTTGATTAAATGGTAAGAAATATGTACCACCTTTTGCAAGTTTAGTAGTCATTACGCATTCAAACAAATCAACGCCAAAATATACTAAACTTCTTTCATTAAATCTAAATATTGGTTCTTCTGGATCTCTATCAAATTTAAACTGATGCATTGAATTGTTTATATCTTGTCCTGTATATTGATTCTTTAATTCCATTATCACAATTGGAAATCCATTAACAAATAATGTTATATCAACACTATTTTCATTTTCCATAGAATAATGTAATTGTCTTACACATTCTAATATATTGCCATCATATAATTCTTCTAATTCTGGATTCATTGATGTTTCAGGTTTAAAAAACACCAATCTAAATTCCATACCATCAAGTTTAATTTTATCTCTTAAAGTAGCAAGTAAACCATGTTCCTTTATTTGTTCCTCAACCTTTTTTAAAAAATAATCATTTGTATATTCACCGTGGATAGACATTAATTTCATCCATTTTTTATTTTGAGTAGATGCAATAAAATCAATTAATACTTTAGGATTATATCCTTTTAATCTATCATATCCTAATCCATCACTAATATGATATCCACCTTTAGTAACTAAATATTTTTCAATTGATTCTTCAAAATTTTTTTCTTGAGTTTCCATACTACACCTCTCTTTTTCCTGTTACACATTCATAAATAAGTGATCTTTTATATTCTTCTAATTTTTCTATTATTTGTTTTCTATATTCTATAATTTCTTCTAATCCAGCACATTGCTTATCTAAATAATTAACTATTTGTTCTTGAACATTATATGGTGGTATTAAAATAGATGTACTTTTTAATATTTTTTGAGTGATACTATATAGCTTTACCCCATATACTGATTTTCTAATTTGCGATCTCCATTCATCTGTTTGAAACAAATAACCGAAATATCTACTATGCTTATCTTCTTTATCATGAAGTATTATGGTATGATATCCTGCAAAAAATGGTTCTTTTAAATCTACATAAACATTATTCCCACAGCCTTCTAAGTCCTCAGATGTATCAGCAAATATATGATCACCTAATTCAACTGCCGAATTGGTTTGATTAATACAAGTATTAGGGATATATCTAACTAATTTGTCAACTATTCTTGTTCCATTATTATCTTTAGAATGAATTTGCCCATAACTAATTACTTTGCAGCCATCTTCCTGTAAATCATCTTTAGTTATTGATAACCCTTTTCTAAAACTATATTTTGCTTTAATATTGTTCATTTTCCAATCAGAAGGGATGTATTTAATCCACTCGCTATCCACTTCATTAAAGTCTGTTGAATCAATTCCTTTTAAAGTCGCTTTTGATATTAAAGACTTTTTGTATTCTTCAATCAATTCTATTTCATGATTATTATCATTAATTATTTCATCAATTTTAGTACATTGTTCATCTAAATAATCAGCAATTCTTTTTTGCTCTTTGAGTGAAGGGATTGGTACATAAGAATGTAATACATCATACATAGATATTTTTTCTCTGATTTCTAATATTCCCTTCCCATATTTACTTAAGTACTTTTGAAAATTACTTTGAAAAATATAATTAATAAAACGAATATCAGATTTTTTATTATTTTTAAGTACGTAGTAAACCGGACTTACGCAACCATCATAATTTGAGTATCCAACTGAACCTATTTTTAAATTCATACTATTAATTATTACTGTATCTTTATAAGCAATTTTATATTGAGATACATCTTCCTTACTAATATTTCCTTGATTGCCTTTTTCTTCATATGGAACAACACCCAACTTGTTTGTTAAAGACAAAACATTAGTAAATTTTATTGGATTATTTTTTTCATTAATATTTTCTACAACAGCCCGTAGAGGGAATAAATTCCATTCATCTGGATATTTGCCAATCCATTTAATACCACTATCAACTAAAACTCTACTCATTTTCCTGTAACTCCCTTAGAACTCCGTCAAGTTTTCTATCAAGTTCAAGAATTTCGTTCATAATATCTTCAGTTTTACGTGGCTCTTGATATTTATAAAAATATTTAGTAAAAGATATTTCATATCCTATCTTGGTTTTAGATTCATCAATATATGCGTATTTAGCAAATGGAATTACTTCTCTATTCATGTATTCTTCAATTGTTTCTTGAAGTGGAATATTTTCGGTATCTGTTAATTCTTTATTAGGGATATATTCTCCTTTTTTATTTTTCTTTGGTGTTCCATCGTCATTTAATTCTGGTTGTAAAACTGTTACTTTTCTGTACCCAAAATATTCGTTTTCAAATATCTTTGAATATTCATTTTCAACAAAATCGCCATATATTTTAGTTATATTATCAATATGTTCTTTTGACAATTCGTTTTTTCTTGAAGTGGAATATTTTCGGTATCTGTTAATTCTTTATTAGGAATATATTCTCCTTTTTTATTTTTATTTGGTGTTCCATCTTCATTTAATTCTGGTTGTAAAACAGTTACTTTTCTGTATCCAAAATATTCATTTTCAAATATCTTTGAATATTCATTTTCAACAAAGTCACCATATATTTTTGTTATGTTATCAATATGTTCTTTT
Organism: Mycoplasma sp. CAG:472; assembly: GCA_000437315.1. GTDB lineage: Bacteria > Bacillota_I > Bacilli_A > RF39 > UBA660 > UBA6448. Next base: position 1,725 of record FR899385.1, on the reverse strand, counting down.
GACAATTCATTCCTTTTACTTCCTAAATTCTTTCTCATTTTGTTATAAAATTCTGATGCATTTATCAATTGTACTTTGCCAACTCTATGACCTGGTTTTTTATTTGATAGGATCCAAATATAAGTTGCTATTCCTGTATTATAAAACATATCATTTGGTAATTGAATAATACAATCTAACAAATCGTTTTCTATAACATATCTTCTTATTTCAGATTCTCCTGATCCAGCATCTCCTTTAAATAGTGCTGATCCATTATGAACTATTGCAATTTTGGATCCCTCTGGTTTCATTTTAGATACCGCATTCTGTAAAAACAATAATTGACTATCAGATATTGCCGGTGTTCCTGCTGGGAATCTTCCATCACTACCCTTTTCTACTTCTTTTAATACTGCAGCTTTTTCATTTTTCCATTCAATTCCAAATGGTGGATTCATTATAATATAATCAAAAGTTTCACCTGGAAATAAATCTCCAGATAAGGTATTTCCATGTCTTATATTATTAGAATCCTCTCCTTTAATTAACATATCAGCTTTACAAATAGCATATGTTTGAGCGTTTAACTCTTGTCCATAACATAACATTCTTGATGATGAATTTAATTTTTTTGCATATTCCATACTAGCAGTTAGCATCCCACCCGTACCACAGGCTCCATCATATACTGTTTTTATCTTCGAAGAATCAGCTAAATCTTCTTCATCTTCAAATATTAAATTAACCATTAATTCAATAACTTCTCTTGGCGTATAGTGTTGTCCTGCCTCTTCATTAGAAAGTTCATTAAATCTTCTTATTATTTCTTCAAATATATATCCCATTTCAATGTTTGAAACATAACTTGGATGTAAATTTGCTTTTTCAGAATTAAATGTATCTATTACTTGATATAGAATCCCGTTGCCTGACATTTTTTCAATTTGTTTATTTAAATCAAAATTTTTTATAATGTCTTTAACTTCATCAGAATAACCATTTATATAATTATAGAAGTTTTCTTCAATATTATCCGGATCATCTAACAATTTTTTAAAATCATATTTCGAAGTATTATAAAATTTTTGACCCGCGGTTTCTTTAAGAATAAAATCTCTTTTTGCAAATGTTTCGGGATATTTTTTTGACATTTCTAAAACTTTATCTTTTGTATCAGATAATACAGAATCAAATCTTTTTAATACGGTCAAAGGAAGAATAACATCTCCATATTCATGTGGTTTATATACACCTACTAATTTATCTGCTATACTCCATATCAACGAAGCTTTTTCACTTACTATTTTTGTTATATTACTCATTATTAACTACCTCTATCTAAATATTTTTTTCCAATCTTCATTCTTTTTGTTATTTTTCATACCTCTTACAATTGAATTATATATTTCTTCATTTGCAAAAAAGTAATCTTCAATATCAGAAGGAAGTATCTTCCTCTGTTTTGATGCAAGCAAATATAATTTACTTATTATATTTTTATCATCTAAAGATAAACTGTCAATCATATTTTTTAATAATTCTCCACTAGGAGGTTCATTCTTATTATTTTCAATCAAACTTATAGTCATTTTTTTTCTATTCACATAATTTGCAACTTCAGACTGTGTTATATTTTTTGACTTCCTAATCGATTGAAAATAATTTCCAAATTTTTCTTCTTTCAGATAAACCACCTCTTTATTATAGTAAGTAAATAAATTTATTTACTTACTATAAGTATAA
>FR899384.1 GCA_000437315.1 Mycoplasma sp. CAG:472 | reverse complement strand
GATTAGTTGTTTATCAACTTTACTATTAGGAGTTTCGAATAACCTTTGTTATCGCTCCAATTGAATACAACTTACGAACCTATTATGGTGTTGTAAGTTTTTTAATGTCTAAAATCTAACTCACTGTTAGCTTGGAAGACATATATAGATGTTCTCTTTCTAGGAAGGAGGACATTTTTTAATGCTTAATTTTAAAACAATAGAAAGATTAAAACCTAACTCAACTATTATTGATATTATTAAATGCTATGACTTTAAAACGAGAAATGGCAAGGTTAAAATTCTTGAAAACACAAATTTAAAGTTTATCGAACCTACTGAATACTTAATATTATCTCCTAAAAAACTCACTATTTATGAGTACAAAGTTAATGAAATATCTAATAAACAATTTTATGTAAAAGAACATAATGAAAAATATACGTTGCAAGAAATATGTAAAATTTTGAAGAAATTGTAATTTTACACTTAACTTTTTGCTTATAAAGTGCCAAACGAGTGAGAGGATAACTTCTCTCAAATATAAAAGAAAGGAGATGATTTTGTGAGATGTGGAGTTTATGTTAGAGTTTCAACTGACGACCAAAAAGATAATGGATATTCTATTGATTCACAACTTAGAATGATTAAAGAATACTGTGAAAAGAAAAACTATGACATCATTGATGTTTATAATGATGCCGGTCATTCAGGAAAAGATTTAATGAGACCAGAAATGCAAAGATTATTAAAAGACATTAAATCAAAGAAGATTGATAAATTAGTTGCTATTAAAGTAGATAGACTTACAAGAAGTAATTATGATGGATTTTGGCTACTTAATTATTTAGAAGAACACGATGTTAAATTAGAACTAATACTTGAACCATTTGATGTAAGTACTGCTAATGGTGAAATGATTTATGGAATGAATTTAGTGTTTGGTCAAAGAGAAAGAAAAGAAATTGGAGCAAGAACAAAAAGAGCTATGGAAGAAATGGCTATGGAACATATTCACCCTAGTAAAGCACCTTATGGATATATAAGAAACAAAGAAACAGGTCATTTAGAAATTGAACCTATTGAAGCTGAAGTTGTTAAAGAAATATTTGAACTATGTAAAGAAAGACATTCAACAAGAAATATTGCTACTATTATGAAAAATAATAATGCTTATTTAAGTCATGGTAAATGGAAAGCTGATAGAGTTTATAAAATACTAACTAATTCTATTTATATTGGAATATTTGAATATGGCAAATATAAAAGAAAACCTGAAGATATACTAAAAGTTGAAAATTACTGTGAACCAATTATTGATTTAAAGACTTGGAACATTACTAGAAAGAATTTAGAGAAAAATAAACATCCTAATTACGGAGAACATATACATTTATTTACTTCTTTAATTAAATGCCCTGAATGTGGTAATATTTTATCTTCTACTATTTCTTATAAATATAGTGGAACATCAAATAAAAAAGAATACTACCATTTAACTTGCAAAAATGTTAATTGTAAAGCAAAAGGACTTCATTATAGTTCTGACAAGATTGAAAAGAAATTAGGAAGAGTTTTAAATGAACTAACTAGATATATGTATGATATGAATAATGAAATAATTGTATCAAACTCAACTAAATCAAAAGACATAAGTGATATTGATAAAGCAATAGAAAAACTAAAAATTCAAGAAAAGAAGTTAGTAGATTTATACCTATCATCAAACTTAAATGTAGATGCTATCAACCATAAAAACGAAGTTATCAAAAAAGAAATTGAGAAATTAAATAAGAAAAAGCAATTACTAGATCCTAATGATGACTTCAAAGAATATACAGTGGAACTACTTAAAAAACTTGATTACAAAAAAGAAGAAGATTATTTGTTATTTAATAAACTTGGCTTTTCCTTTATGTGGGATAGCTTAAATCGTAAAGCAAAAAGAGATATATTAAATAAACTTGTATCACAAATAGAAATTACAAGAGATAAAAACTACAACATTGAAATCAAAAATATTAAGTTTACTGATGAATTTATATCTAGAAGTTGTAAAGAGTATTTAGAATATCTAAATGATATTTTAAAGAACAATAATATTGGTATCAAATATCAAGAGTTAATAACTACTGATGAACTTAATGATTATTCTAAAAACTACTATGTTTTATCACTTCAAAAGTTAGAAAAGAATGAATATTTAAATGATGAAAGAAAGATATTACTTACACTAGCATCAGAACATTTCTATTATGATGGTATTATTCATTGCCCTTTGTATAGTAATGAAACTATTATAGACCAAGTAATGTTAATACCTAAAACTGAAGTATGTTAAAGAATGGACTTACCAATTATGAAATTGTTAAATAAAAATAATATTATTAAAAATCAGGTTAATACAATAGAACAATATAAAGTTTTAAACTACTTAAAAGATACTTTTAATACTGATGCTATTGCTATTTATTTAATTGATAGATATACAATTAAAGTTATAGATACAAATAATGATATTGGCTATTTTAAATACAATAGTAAAACTAAAAATGTAGATTTTATAGATAACTATAATAAAAGCAAAGAAACGGAGAGATGAAAAATGAGAAAAATTATTACAAAGGATGAAATTAAAAATCTTAACAAATATGGATTATTAAAACTTGATTATCTAAAAAAGAATAATAAAGTTTTATATCAAAGACTAATTATTGAGGACAAACTATATACTTTTCTTTTTTCAGTCAGTAAAGAAGCAGAAGAAAAATTAAAATTATTAATAAATGAACTTGCTGAAAAAGATAAAGATTTAAATGAGAATTTAAAGGAAGAAAACCAATTATTGTGGGTACAAAAGATGAATAATTATAAAAATATTGCAGAAGAAATTGTTTTAAAAGAACTTATATTTAATGAAAAAGTGTGAGGACAAATAGAATAAAATTGTCTTAGCCAGCACTGCAAATGTACTCCTAACATTTGCCTAACCTATGGTACAAGTCCCAAACCCTAAAAATTATAGAAAGGATGAAAAAATGAGAAAAAGAAATATAAAAATTAATGTATTTATAAACGAAGAAGAACAAATTAGATTTAAAAATAAAGTTAAAAAATTAGGATTATCTCAATCATCATATATTAGAAAAATTATAAATGAAGATATGGATAATGTTATTCATAAAGATGAGATTAAACCTATTTTAGAACAAATAAAAGCTCTTAATCATGATTTAGTAAGAGCTAGAAATTTTATGATTATGAATAGAATTCACAATGGTGAAGAACTATTAGAAAAAGTACTTACCGAAATAAGAACCCTACAAAGTGTCCTAGATAAAGAGCAATACTAATACACAAGTACTGCTCTTTTATGTAAAAAGACTAGTTATATTTCAAACTAGTCTCATTGATAAATTATAATTTATTAATTATTACAATCTCCTTCAGTATATTCCATAGAATAATCACCAATTAATATATTTTTATCATTTTTAGTAGTATT
>FR899383.1 GCA_000437315.1 Mycoplasma sp. CAG:472 | reverse complement strand
AAGTTGGTGTGCAAGATAGTTTTAATTTGTCCTAATTTAACTGTATATTTAAAGTTTTTTAAGATGTCAGTTAAATCTTTATTAGGTTTTAAATTTTCAATTACTTTAAATTCAAGCATGAAAAAAGTCCTCCTTTCTAGAAAGAGAACTTTTAAAGTTTTATATAAAATAAAAACTCACGAACTTTTAAGTCCGTAAGTTGATTTCAAATGGAGCCATAGTTGAGTGATTACACAACCTTTTTCTCACATGAGGGTGGTATATAAATCATCCATATACAGGTATTATAACATTTATATTTTTGCTTATCAATGTTTTAATACATCTTCTAACAATATTTGTAATATGCAATCCTTTACAATAGTATTTATATTTCTTGCATTTATAAGACCTTTCGAAGACTCATGTAGTGATTGAATCAATGTTTTACCACTTTTATTTGTGTAAGAATCTATTATTTCTTTATCTTCTACGCTAAGCTCACTATAATATTTGCTATAGTAGATATCTATTATTTTTATTAGCGATTCATTATCTAAATCACTAAACGGAATAAAACCATCAAATCTAAAGTATATTGGATCACCTAAATGTGCTCTTATTTCTTCTTTTGAGTTGTAATTTGAAGTACATATTATTATTCCATTATCAAGACTTACAGAATAATTTTTGTCATTATAAATTCCTTCGTCAAAAAACTGATAAAATGCAGAATAGAACACATTGTTCGCTTTATCGAACTCATCAAGCAATATTACATTTGATTCTCTGTCTAATAATTCTTTAGCAAAACTATTTTGTGAATGTTGACCGCCAAATAAGTAATTTGCAAATTCATTGTTTTGGAACATTGAAAATTGCTTGTAAAATAATTTTTCATCTAAAATATTGCTTATAAATCTTGCTGTTTCAGTTTTTCCAACTCCACTAGGACCATAAAACATTAAAACGATTGGCTTTTTTAAACTTTTAAATTTATCAAATGATAATATGTTTCTTAATAAAGATTTTTTAGCCAAATCTTGACCAATAATATTGCTAGAATACTTATTATTAATTTGTTTGATAACATCAAGATTAATTGATTTATATTGATAGTGATTTTCTACATATTTTGAATATACTTTTTTTATTTTTTCTGCAATTATATATGGAGGATTCTGTAAGTATATATTGCTAATATCATAATAATCAATAATTGAGTTAAAATTTTGTATTGCACCTTCAGTTATTGTTGAATATTCATCTGAGTTAATTATTAAATTAGCTATTTTTCTTTTAATGTGTTTTTTTTGTTCAACAGGTTGTCCTTCTACAACATGATGAATAGCTTTTGTTTCATCATCATATTCTTGAACAATAGCAGTAAAGAATTCTTTATTCTTTTTACCTTTAATTAAATTTTCAAATTCTTTTCTAGGACCATAAAAAACATTAATGGATGTCTTTTTATTCTTCATGAGCAACACCTGCTAATACAATATCGTAAATTTTTAATTTCTTATGTTCTGGTGCTTTACTAGTGACTTCTAGTATTTCATCTGCAGTAATTTCTTTTGACTCATTTTGTTCAAATTCTTTTTCTATTGAAAAATCATCTTTCTCTGCTGAACCAACATTAACACCGTAAAGTAGTAAATTCATTCCTAATATATTATTTATTTTATAATTGTTTTTAAAGCTACTTATATTAAATCTTATTATAACCTGTTCCTTTCCATTTGTTGCTAAAAATTCATAATATCCTTTTGTCTCTTTTAATACTTCATCAATTTTTGTGATATCAACTTCTGCACTAATTTTGTCGTTTAATTCTTTTTTAATTAATAGCATATATGGGGTATACATTTTGTAATAAGATACAGAGTCTTTAATTGGAGTAATTTGATAATTACTTATTTTTTTGATTTTTTCATCAGTATCAGCTTTTTTTATATAATCAGTTAAGATTGTATTAGTAAGAGTAGATTTAACAACTCCATCATTAATATTATTAATATTTGAATCAATTCCAATTTTGGCTTGTAAATTAAACCATGTAAAAAATGGAATCTTAAAACCAGTACTAGTTTCACTTTCAAGTTTAGAAGTATCAGTTTCTTGTTCTGTATTAATAATCTCACTTATTGCTTTACCACCATCAGAAATAGTAATGTAGTCTATAGCAGCTTCTTCGTCAAAGTAAATAACTTTTAAAATTTTTCTTTCCATTATAAATTCCTCCTAACAAAAAAGTATCATTCTATTGAATGATACAAAATTTCTTATAATAATTATATCATAATTTTTAATTATTCGAAAAATTTATCCATAGTTATCCCTAAAACAACTGATATTTTATATAATGTTTCAATTGAACAGCCAACAGCACCCTTTTTATATTCAAGTCTTCTGATAAAATCATATGATCTACCAACATCTACTGCTAATTGTTCCTGAGTTATGCCAGCAATTTTTCTATATTTTTTTATGTTTTCAGAAATATTGAACATTATATTTTCGTTAAAATTAAAATCTCTTTTAAAAGTAGCCATAAATATTTCACCTCTAATATATTGTCCTATTTATGGCTTTTTATGTCCGGGAACAGAAAAGTCCTGTTAGGGTATTCACAGGTCCTGTTTTTTGGTGTATAATGAATTTGAAAGGAGTGACATGAAGTGGCGAAAATGAAAAAGTGTAAGTCTTGTGGAAAAGAAATAGCAAGTAATGCAAAAATCTGTCCTGGCTGTGGTGCTAAGAATAAAAAACCTTTTTATAAAGCAATATGGTTTTGGGTTATTGTTGTTATTGTGATTTTTGCAATTGCCGGTAGCGGAAATGATGAATCTTCTGATGAGAAAACAAAATTTGAAAAAAATAAGGGTACCAAAGTTACGGTTGTTGATATGAGTGGAATGACTGAAGCTGAAAGAGACACATGGTGTAATGACAAAAAAGTTAATTGTATTACAAAAACAGAATATTCTGATTCAGTAGCAAAAGATGGCTTTGTAAGTCAAAGTATAGCTGCTGATAAAGAAATATATGAAGGTGATAAAATTACTATAGTTATTTCATTAGGAAAAGAACCAACTTCTGGTCAAAAAAATGCTTTAAAAAAAGCAGAATCATATTCATCTACAATGCATATGTCAAAAAAAGGAATATACAAACAACTAACATCAGAATATGGTGAAGGATTTACTGCTGAAGAAGCACAATATGCTATTGATAATATGAAAGCAGACTGGAACGCAAATGCATTAGCTAAAGCAAAAAGCTATCAAGACTCAATGAGTATGTCAAAATCAGCAATCTACAAGCAACTTACGTCAGAATATGGTGAAGGATTTACTGACGAAGAGGCACAATATGCTATTGATCATTTAGATGATTAACTAAAAAAATGGTAATATTAAATTGCCATTTTTATTTTATTTCTATTAGTTCATCACTAACATTTTCTTTAACATATTCTAATTTTTTCAATGAATCATTATTTTTTAGTAGTTCCATTTGCTTTTTTGCAATATTATTTAACTTTACCAATCTATCACTTTGAGAAATATTCATTTTGATTAATTCTGCGTTTATATTTTCTAGATTATTTAATATTACTAAATGTAGTAGGTCTGTATAGTCTCTTATATTGCCATTTTCAGCTAATTTTGGATTTTTGTTTCTCCATTCTTTTGCAGTTATACCAAATAAAGCAACATTTAGAACATCTGCTTCTTCTGCATATATGAATTTTTTTTGTTTCTCTGTAAGAGTAGGAACAATAATACTCTTGATAGCATCAGTATGAACTATATAACTGACTTTTGCTAAAACTCTATTAGCATGCCAGTCTATTTTGTTTTGATATGCTTCATTTTTCTTTAATCTTTGAAATTCCTGAATTAAGTATAATTTAAACTCTGGACTTAACCAACTTGCAAATTCAAATGCTATATCACTTCTAGCATATGTTCCACCATTATTACCTGATTTGGAAATCATTCCTACTGCATTTGTTTCTCTAATCCACTTTTGGGGAGATATTTTAAATTTATTACTACCAGCTTCATTTTTAAACGTGTCGAATTCGACACCTTTGAAGTTTTCGTTATTAATACTTTCCCATAAACCTAAATAAGAAATAACATCTTTATTCCTCATCCAGTTTTGTATCGGATATCTTGGATCATCCTCATCGGCGTATCGTGCTAAATCGGTTAAAGATATATATTCATTATCATCTATTCTTATTATGTTAATAACCTGATCTTTTACTATCATTTGTGCTTTTACATTATCTTTATTCATAATTCACATCCTTTCTATAATTGAATAAAGTTTTCTTAATTAGTTATTATATCATTTTATCTCTCAAAATCATCTTTTTCTTTTACATTACTTTTATTTTTTAAAATTTCATCTATGGTGTCATTACTGATAATTCTATAATCTTGCATATCTTCTAACACTTCCAAGTAAGTTTCTTTCTTACTATCTTTTTTTATCATTCTCTTAAATAGATTTATTAACTTCTTGAAAAAATCTTCTAATTGTTGCAATCTGTATTTAAGATTAAAATTATCTTGCTTTAAATCACTAATTAGTTCTTCTTGATTTTCTGTTTTAAAAGTGAGATTTTTAACTCGTAGTTCTAGTGCTTTATTATTTTCGGTAAGTACCTTAATTGCTTTTTTATCTTCTTTTATGGTTTGATTTAAACTATTAAGTGAAGAAGAAAGACTATTTATTTTTTTATATTCGTTATTAGTTTTATCAATTTTATCAATATAGTTTTCTAATATTTTTTTATCTTCGTTTGATAGGAGATAGGTGTCTTTTTTTAATGATGCTTTTTTAAGACTTAATATTTTATCTTTTATATTGATTGTGTCTTTATCAAGTTCAATAGAATTATTATTAATGATTTCAAGATTCTTTTGATTTTTTTCAATCAAATCTTTAGTGTCTTGATAATTAATCATATCAGATACATGAATATCTTTATTTCTACCTTTTAATTTTCTCTTTAGAGTAGCATCTAAATCGTATTCTTTATTATATTCTTCAATACATAAAATTCTCATTTTATCTTGTAATTCTTTTAGGGAATTTCTCGTAAAAACATCAGTTTTACCAACTTGAATAGACATACCAGTTTTACAATTATATTTTATGGGTACACCAACTATATGAAGGTGTGGAGAAGTTTCATCATAATGAATAATAGCACTACAGATTTTAAAGTTTGGAAGTAATAGTTCTAAATCATCAACTTGTTTTATAAAAACATTTGTCATTTTATGCTTATATGTCATTGATTTAGTATCCCAGAATTTTTTATTTCCAAGTTCAATTATTATTTGTACTGCTAAATCACTTTTTGAATTATTACTAATTTTTTTGAAATAATCATCTATTTTTCTGTCATCTCTTGTTTGATTATTGTTATATTCTAATCTTGCTTCTTCAAATTCATTTTTATAAAAATGCAGTACATCATTATATAGTGAAGTAGTTCCTTTTATAACCACAATTTCATCTTGTCTATTATCATATTTTCTATAGTTATGTTTATCAGCTGTTGATAATTGTTTAGCATTTTGAATAGCATTATTACTCATAGAATTAGTTCCACTAACATTATTTTTTGATGTTAATCTTACACTATTTTTCTTGTTTTTATCACTTCCAATATGGAAAGAGTAAGAAAGTTCTTCCATTTTATCACCATCCTTTTTTAGGTATATTTTGTTTTGACATAATATATAACCCCCTAGGTATCTTGTCATACTAACAAGATACCAGTGGGCTAAGGTTTAACACCTTAGAATCCGTTTGCTTTATTTCGTAATATTTCAAAACTTTGTAATGAAATAAAACTACATAAAGAATTGATATAAAATACTATCGCCACTTTCATTGAACAAGTTCAACAAAACGTGCCACATATTTTATTTTTTTATTAATTCCATTTTAATAGGTTTACTAGGAACATCTTTTAAATCTCTTAAAGGTGTAAAAGATGTCTCGGTAGGAATGTAGTTAAATAATTTATCTAACTCATCTTTATTTTTAGTTACAACAATGTTATCTTCCTTGATATATATAATTCCGAATCTATATTCTTCCATTTTTACTTCTGGATCCTTTTTATAATAATCTTCTAATGGGAATACTCTTACAATAGCAGAATTATCTTTTATAAAGTTAAAAAAGAAAACTTGATTTTTAACATAGTATGTTGCTTCAGTATAAGATACGTTGTAGAAATTTTTAAGTCTCATAACAATTTCTACAACTTCTTCTTCAGGTAAGTAATTACTAAACCTTAATTCTCCAACAACATTTCCAAATACAGCAGGAGTTGGTCTATCAATATAACCTTTATCATATAGTTCGTTGCATGGTTTTGCAATTGATTCTCTAAAGTTGATATTTTTAACAAAGCATTCTTTTCCAACTAATTCAAGTTCAATAGTATCTACATAATTCATAACTAAAGTTGCTTTTTCTTCACGAGTTCTTTTATTCCAAGTTTTAATTCTTTCTTGATATTCATCAGGATGAAGCTTACTATTTATAAATGCGATATCACGAGATATCAATATGTCTTTTGCTGAATAATTAAATACTTCAAATTTATCAGCAGTATTTATTTTTTCTTCCAGTGATTTAATTGTATCTTCAATTATTTTTGCATTTTCTTTATAATCATCAAGAGTAAATGCACCATCTACGTAAGCAAGCTTAGCTCTTTCTAATCTTTGTTTTTGTGTATTAATTTCCTTATATATTTTGTCTCTTGGTTCGTCGAAATTTTTAATTACCATTGGAACAAAGAACTGATTAACAATCGAATCATATTCGGTTAGTTGATCAACAACTTCTTTAAAACCTCTTTCAATTTCTGATTCTTTTATATTTAATTTACAATCCCTGCAATAATAATAGAAATATTCATTACCTTTTTTCTTACATGCTTTTCCACCTAAAATTCTTCCACATTTAGGGCATAGACATTTTTGTAAAAATATATAAGTCAAAGTTCTAGAATATGCTCTTGAGTTATTTCTTTTTTGATGTTGACATTCTTCCCATAATTCTTTACTAATAATTGGTTCAACAACGTTTTCATAATATGTAGGATTTTTAGTTCTTTTACCATGAATGAAATCTCCTTTATATATTTCATTTTCAATAATATGCAAAATTGTATTATCTCTCCAATTTTCTTTACCTAGAACTTTTTCTTCTTTAAATAAATTAGCAATTTTTTGATATGATAATCCATTATGATACAAATTAAAAATTCTAATAACAATATCTTTAGTTGATTCATCAGGAACAAGCATTTTATCTACATGTTTATAACCAATTGGTGCTTGATGTGGAATGTGTCCTTGTTTTATTGCACCAGCAAGTCCAACTTTAGTTCTTTCAGAAGTTCTTTCTATTTCATTTTGAGATACACTCATCATAATACGTGAAATCATTCTTCCATTTGAAGTAGTGGTATTAATATCATCATATACAAAATCTAAATAAGCTTCATTTTCTTCCAAAAAACTTAATATATTTTCCCAATCATAAATACTTCTAGTGATTCTATCTTGTTTTAAAGCAATCATTGTATTAATTTTTTTGCTTTTAATATCTTCTTTTAATCTTTCCCATTCAGGCCTATAGTTTCCTTTTTTAGCACTAATACCAGCATCTTCATAATAATCTACTATTTCAAAATTATTTAACTTGCAGTAAGCTTCTAATCGTTCTTTTTGCTCTGGTAAACTAAATCCTTCACGAGCTTGGTCTTCAGTTGATACCCTCATATAAAGACCAGCACGAACTTTAATGTCGTTATTTAATATTCCCATAAACTCAACTCCTTTACAAAAAAAGAGGAGAAAGTAGTATTAGTAAAGTCTAAATACTACTGACTCCTCAAAACGTTAATTATTATAAAATTTTGTTTACATATATATTTTATCATAGATGTACCTCTCTTTCTAGAGAATACTCTTTCATTGGTTATTTATAATATCATTTTTGAAAACAATGTCAATAGCTTACAAACTTTTAATATATTCTTGTAAGTCACTAATATTAATGCGTTTTTGTAAGTTTTCTACATATACATCTTTGTTATGATTAAATGCAAGAAAAGTAGTACTTTTAATTATTATTTTATTTGGCTCAATATAATTAATATTTGTTTTTTCAATTTTACGAATAGAACCGTTAATAAAAATTGGTTTAACATTACAAAAATCACAAATAAATTGAATCTTTGATTGAAGTTCTTCGTCAATTGGAACTTCTTTTGTAATAATATTTAACATAAATAAAATCCTTTCTTATCTTAAATCTTCATCCCATTCAGTATATGGAACAGGAGCAACTATTAATTTTTTAGATTCTGAATCGTACTTAATATATTTGTTGATTCTTAGTTCCAGTAAAGCATCTTTTATTGTTTCTTTATTATCAGTACAATATTTTTGAATGTCTAATCCAATAATTCCATCATTAAATAAAATAATAGTTAAGAAACCTTTAGCATTTAAAGATAAGTTTTTATCTGTTAAATATTTCATTGTTGACTTGTAAACATTAAATTGTTTCATTATTTTCACCATCCTTTCTTTTTTGGATGGATGATTTATAAACACAAAAAAATCATTCTTTCGAATGATTCATATATGTAAGTTCGGATTTTCCGAACAGATTCCTCAATGGAGCAAGTGAGCAGAATCGAACTGCCGTCTCAGCCTTGGCAAGGCCGCATACTAACCGCTGTACTACACCTGCGTTATATACTTTTTCCGCTTGATGAATTTATTTTACCATAAAATGTATAATAATTGCAAGGGTAATTGTAAAAAAAAAAAAATACTGATATAATATATGTTGATAAGAAGGGTTTTATGAAAAAGAAAGTAAGTAATAATATGTATAAAAAAATAAAAAAATCGCTTATTGAATATATAATCTCAAATAGATTATTTATGTCTTATGTGTTAATTTCTGTTATTAGCATGGTTTTAGTGAGAAAAAATACTGTGGGAATTTTTAAAAGTCCATTTCCTTTTTTAACTGATTTGGGCATTATTTTAGTAGTCGGAGCAATTGGTTATTTTATTAAACCACAAAAGCAATATAAATATTTCTTTATTTGGGTATGTATTTTTGCTCTTATAGGTCTAGTTAATTCCATTTATTATGTATTTTATACCTCATTTGCATCATTTGGTGAACTTGCAACTCTTTCCCAAACAGAGACAGTAACAGGTTCAATATGGGAAAAATTTAGATGGAACTATTTAGTGTTTATATTACTTCCTTTGTTATTTCATTTAATTCATAAAAAATTATCTGATTCTAGTTATTATAATTTTTTAAACTGTGTTGAAAAGGGTAAAAAGATGGCCTTATCAACATTAATCGTGGGAATATTTTGTTTAAGTATTAGTTTTGCTTTTGCAAAGAAAAGTGATTTTTCACGTCTTAATAAACAATGGAATAGACTTTACATAGTTGAAAGATTTGGTGCAATTTTATATCAAGGTAATGATTTACTTCAGACATTAAGACCTAAAATAAGTAGTTTATTTGGTTATGAAGATGCATTAAGAGCATTTAATGAATATTTTGCATCCGAAGAAAATCAAAAATATAAAGAAGATAATAAATATACTGGTATTGCAAATGGTTACAATCTAATTTTTGTTCATATGGAATCTATGGAAGATTTTGCAATGGATTTAACGTTTAATGGTAAAGAAGTTACCCCTAACTTAAATAAACTATCAAAAGAAGGAATGTTTTTTTCTAATTTTTATCCTGAAGTTTCTACGGGTACATCATCAGATACAGAATTTACTCTTTTATCAAGTTTAATGCCTGTAGCATCAGGAACAGTATTTGTAAGTTATTATGATCGAAATTATAATACAATTGCGAAGATACTTTCAAATAATAATTATTATACATTTAGTATGCATGGTAATTTATCATCCATGTGGAATAGAAATAAAGCACATCCATCACTTGGATACCAAGGTATGTATTTTGAAGAAAGTTTTCAATATACCCAAGATGATGTTATTAATTTAGGTATAAATGACAAACTATTCTTTAAACAAGCAATCACAATTATAGAGGGTATCGAAAATGAACATCAAAATTATATGGGTACAATTATAACATTATCAAATCATTCACCATTTATATTCCAAGATAAATATGGAGAGTTTGATTTATCAGATACTTTTGTAAATTCAAATGGCGAAACTGTTACAACAAATTATTTATCTGGTACAGCTGTAGGAAATTATTTAACATCGGTTCATTATGCAGATTCCGCTTTAGGAGATTTCCTAACATACATAAATGAATCTTCAGCATTTGACAATACAATATTTGTATTCTATGGTGATCATGATGCTAAACTTACAAGAAAAGAAAAAAATTATCTTTATAATTATAATAAAGAGAATGGTTCAGTTTATGAAGAAGGAAATGAGAATTATACTCAATATGATTCATTTAAACATGAACTTAATAAAAAAACACCTTTAATAATGTGGACAAAAAATAGTAAATTGAAAAATACCTTAAAAGGAGAAGTTAAATACTATATGGGTATGATTGATGTTGCTCCAACAATATTAAATATGCTAGGCTATAAAAATGAATATGCATTGGGACATGATATATTTAATATAAAAAATAATAATGTAGTAGCATTTCCTAATGGTAATTTCTTAAGTAGTGTTATGTATTATAATAATTCAACCGGAGAGTATTATGTAATAAATGATAGTACAGTAATTGATGATAATTATGTTGATAAAACTAAAGAAAGTGTTGAAAAGATGCTTGAAGTATCTAATTCAATAATAGTGTATGACTTATTAAATAAAAAGGAGAGTAGTAATGACTAGGAGAAAAAAGCAAATAAAAAAATCGGCATTAATGATAATTATACTTACTATTTTAATTAGTATTGGCCTTTATTTTTTACTTTTTTCTAAAAGTACCGGAGGATTACTTGTAAGAAGTAAAGATAAAACTGCTAAGTTTGATTATACACTAGATAAAGAGAATACAAATTTAATGAAAGAAAATTTTAAAGAACTTAAGGATATTCTTGCAAATGATAATATTAATTATGAAGATTATGCAAAAACTTTAGCTAAACTATTTATAATCGATTTATATACAATTGATAATAAAAAAAGTATGTATGATGTAGGTAGTCTTGAGTATGTTTATGATAAAGAAAATTTTAAAACTAGATGTCAGAATACTTTATATAAAGGATTAAATGATAAAAGTACAAGAAAAAATAATGAATATCCTATTGTAGAAAGTATTAATATTGATAGTTTTGAAAATGGCGAATTTACTTACAATGATAATAAATATGAATCATATGAAATAACTTTATCTTGGGATTATAAAAAAGATTTAGGTTATGATAAAAAGGGAAAAGTAACAATAATTAAAATCGAAGATAAATTATATGTTGTTTCCTATGAAGGGGGCGAAAAATGAAACATTTAAAAAGAAAATTCAAAAGAAGTAAGCCCATAGCAAGAATTGTATATTTTTTAGTAATAACCATCTATATAATTAGTTATGCCTTCTTTGTAAAAAGCATTGTATCATTAACTGGTATTGAAACATTATTAAGATATATCCTTCTTATACTTTTTGCCTTATATATAATTATGTATGCATTTATAAATTTCTTTAAATTATGTGTAAGAAAATATAAACATTTTATAATTACTTCGGTAATAAGTGTGATATTAATCATTATATTTATTTTTTCTTCGAGTATAATTGATTTACTACTTGGAAAAATATCTTCATTAACAAATTCAAATAACTCAAAATATACAACATATTTAGTTACTTTATCTAATGAAAAGTATGATAAAAATATGGTACTTGGTATGGTTAGTGATGAAGATGATTATGAAGGAAATGTTTTAGCAAAAAAATTAATTAAGAGGGAAAAAATTAAAAATGAAATAAAAGAATTTAAATCAGAACTTGATTTACTTTATGCATTATATGATAAAGAAGTTGGAGGAATATTTATAAGTGGTAGTTACATATCAAGATATAGTAATGAAGTTGATTTTACAAATATTGCAACAGATACAAAAAAAGTATTTGAGATAAGTGAAAAAAAGAAAATTAAAAATAATGATTATTCTTCGAATAAAAGTTTAAATGAACCATTTACTGCCCTTATTTTAGGAGTGGATTCTGAAACGGATGAACTTAATGATGATGCTGCCTTTAATGGGGATACAATTATTTTAGCAACATTTAATCCAAAAACTTTAAGTGCAACGCTATTTTCAATTCCAAGAGACACTTATGTTCCAATTGCTTGTAAAGGAAAAGCATATAATAAGATTAATTCCTCAGCGGCATATGGTACAAAATGTGTAACTGATACTATAGAAAATTTAACTGGTATAAATATTGATTATTATGTGAAAATTAATTTTAAGGGTGTTGTTGATTTAGTCGAAGCTTTAAAGGGAGTTACTGTTGACGTTGAAAAACCTGATTTTAATTTTAATCAAGGTATTAACTGTAATGGTAAAGTATGTGAACAAAACTCTGATAGATTATGGGGAAGTCACACTGTATACATAGAACCGGGAGTACAAACTTTAAATGGTGAACAGGCACTTGCTTATTCAAGATGTCGTCATTTATATGCAATAAGTGATTTAGCAAGAAATAAACATCAACAAGATGTAATTATGGCTATTGCTAAAAAAATGTTAACTATAAGAAGCTATAATCAATTTGAAAAAGTATTAAATGCTGTTAGTAAAAATATATCTACGAATATGAGTAGTGATTCAATATTATCAGCTTATCAAATATTAAAGAAAATGGTTGGTAATATGCTTTCTGATGAAGACTTTATCAATATTCAAAAAACATATCTTGAGGTATATAACTTAAATGTTACATTATCTTCGGGAAGAGTATCAAGTGCTCTTGGTTATTATGAAGATAGTTTAAAAGATATTGTTAAAACAATGAATATTAATTTAGGTAAAGAAAATAGTGAAGTTATTAAATCATTTAGCTATTCAATTAATGAAACTTATGAACCTTATATTGCTGGGAAGGGCATTACAACTGGTGCAACAAATTCAACTCTTGCAAGTTTTATTGGAAAAACAAGAGATGAAGCTCAAAATTATTGTGATAAAAATGATTTAAATTGCTCATTTTCATATGTAGATAGTCAAAGTGATAAGTATAATGCTAGTGTTGACACTGATTTAATTGGTAGTCAAAATCCACCTGCAGGAACACTTTTAAGAGGAGTATCCTCACCACATTTTTATATTAATGGAGAAGTCTTAAATGATTAGACTTCTTTTTTATATGAAAAAACCACACAATTTGTGTGATTTATAAAGTTAAATTATCAATTACAACCTCAGAGGGAGTATCATTTTGATTTTGAATTTTAATTATACTCATATCCTCAAGGTAACTAAATACATGTTTTAAATAGTCATTATCTCCGCCAAGAGTTTCAGAAATATGACTAGTAAAATCTTTACCATAATTATTTATTAAATTACATATTGCAGTAATACCCTTATTGTAAGATATTACTGTGGCTATTATTACTTCATCTTTTGTAATATTTCCATTTAAATAATACTTATTATATAAAGTCATATATTGATTATTTAGTATCATACATCCAATTTTAATTGCATATTCTGGATTTGCTAAACTAGAACTATCAATTCTTTCTTTATCTACATTACCAGTTTCATAATTATATGCGCTAATTTCATAACCATTCCATATTGATTCAATTTGCATAACTCCATTTGCACCAATATTTGAATTATTGATTTCATTATAAGCATTTTCTTGAGTAAGAATAGCCATTACAAGTTTACTATCAAGCCCATATGTAGTAGCATATTTATTTACTAAATCTGTATAGTTTTCTTTAGCATAATTACTTTTTTCACTATTTGATCTATCTTCGTAATCAAAACTATAAACAGGCTTATCATCCTCATATAAATATTCTTCGTCAATTATTACATTATCAGTGTTAGCAATCACAGCATCTTGTGTAAGTGTTAAATCTTCATTAGTTTCCTTTATAGCCAAAGGAATATCTTCGGTAAGTTCATCTTTTTCAAAGGTATTTTCGTTGATAGGAATATCCTGTGATAGCTTTTCATTTTTTAAATTTGTTAAACTAACATTATTTTTTTCTTCATAATTAACTAAAAAATCAGGTTTGTATTTTTCAGTATCTATTTCAAATGTAATATTATTTGAATCCTCTTTAGCTTTTTCACTAGATACCGCACTAACTTTATTTTTTTTCAAAGCTACACCTGTAAGCATAGAAAGAAGTGAAGCACTTATTATAACTTTTTTTAAACAATTTTGTTTAGATTTATTGAGATTAGGTACTTTACTAATTAAAGTATTAATAACTTTTCTATCTGTTATAGTAAACTCATTAAAACCAGTTTTTTGAAATTTAACATTTTCAAAGGAATTTAAAATTCTATTAACTCTTATTAAATAACCTTCGAGTGATATAGACTTATTACTAGTTTCTAAAAAAGCACTATTAAGGTTACCATTATCATCTAAAGAAATTACTATACATCTTGACATAATAAACTCCACATATCATCAACATATTTTCTCTTATCTTCGGGTATTTCTAATAAAACTATGTTTCCATCATTTATTTCATATTTATTTATTATAACATCTAAATTACCTTGATCTGTTAATGTGTTATCTGTGTATACAATATAATTATCATTGTCAATATTAAATGTTTTTAATATTTCATATGTTTCTTTTTCATTTTTTTCATTTATTATTTCAAATTTATTATCCATTTTTATCCCTTATTTCTTTTTATTCTTACCATTTGTTTTTTTCTTTTTCTTTCTTTTAACAGTTTTCTTTTTAGTAGGTCCTTTTCCTTTATAACGATTATTTATATTTGGATTAGTTTTCTTTGGTTTATTTGATGTATTACTCTTCTTTTTAGGAATATTTTCCTTTGATTTAACATTAGTATTGTTTTTATCTTTTGCATTTTTACTATTATCTTTATTCTTAACTTCTTTAGCTTTATCTTTATTTTCTTTAATAACTTTGTTTTCTTTTTTAACTGTATCTTTCTTAACAGAAGCCTCTTTAGTTTCTTCTTTTGCCTTAGAAACCTCTTTAGTTTCAATATTTTCTTTAGTAATTTCTTTCTCTTTATCAGTAATCATTTTTTCAAGTTTTAATTTATCTCGTTGTTCTTTTTGATACCACAAAATTAAACCTATTGTTATTAAAACAATAAGATAAAGTGAAATTAAAACAATAAAAATAATATCAATTGGATCAAAAACTCTATTCATATCTCATCACTAATTAAATTATATTATATTTTGCTAAAAAGATAAAGTTATTTTTGATGGCAATATGTAAAAAATATGCTAAAATATTTAATGTATTTAGGAATTTATATTCATAAATACATTTAAACAGCGATGTTTATTAAAGTTGGAGTACCCGGGGCCTTAGTGGGAATCAAAAAAGTGACTAGGAATTACCTAGTTTTATTTTGTAAATAAACTTTTATTAGTAATTTTTTCTTTTAATTATGGTGAAAATGGTATAAAATATGTGTAGGTGAGAAAAGTTATGTTTAAGATAAATAATTTAAGTGTTTCAGTTAATGATAAAAATATATTAAATGATTTAAATGTTGAACTGCCTGATGGACAAATTCATGTTATTATGGGTAAAAACGGAATAGGAAAATCCACTTTATGTAAGGTAATTATGAATTATCCTGGTTATACTAAAAAAGGTAATATTGTTTTTAATAATAAAGATTTACTTAAGATGAGTACCTATGAAATTGCTAAAGAAGGAGTCATGCTAATTAGTCAAAATCCTGTGTCAATCGAAGGAGTAAGTAATGCAGAAGCCCTTAGAACTGCTCTAAAAGAAAGAAATGAAGGAACTTTAGATATCTTTAAATTTAATAAAGAGATGGAAGAAATTTGTGATAAACTTGCTTTAGATAGAAGTTTTATTCATAAAGATATAAATGTTGGAGCATCAGGTGGAGAAAGAAAAAAAATTGAACTTCTTCATATGGGTATTTTAAAACCTAAATTTATTATTTTAGATGAAATAGATTCAGGACTTGATGTTGATGCTTTAAAAGTAGTTTCTAATTTTATTAATGAATATTATAAAACATTTAAGCCTACAATATTAATTATAACTCACCATACAAATATCATTAAATATATTAAGCCTAACTATGTACATATTTTAGATAATGGTAAAATTGTTAAAACTGGAGATTATCATTTAGCGGAAAATATTGAAAATATCGGTTTTGATGAGGCATTTACTATAAGTGAAGAAGGAAAAGATGAATAATATATTAATGGATAATGTTATAAATATTATTAATGAAAGTAAAAGCCTTGTTTTAGAGGTGAAAAATAATTTAATAATTAATATATTTAATGAAAATGATATTAAAATGGATATAAATATTATTCAGCATAATAACTCAATTTTAAAAATTAACTATTTAAGTATTAATAAAGAAGATAGTAATGTTTTAATAAATGTTTTAATAAAGGGAAATAATAATAAATGTGATATAAATTATCATGTTATATCAGAAAATGGTTTTAGTAAGTCAAAGGTAAGTGTAAAAGCAAATAAAAATACTTTTGGAAATGTTATAACAGAAAATTTAAAAGGTTTAAAAGAGGGTGGAAATATCTTAATTGAACCAATTCTTGAAATTGATACTAATGAAGTTGAGGCATCACATTTTGTAACTATTGGAACTTATGATGAAGAAAGTTTACTTTATTTAAATTCCCTTGGTATTAAAGAAAATGATGCTAAAAAACTATTAAAAAAGAGTTTTATGTTAAGTATATTTGATGATAATTTTAAAAAGGAGGTTAACTATGAATAGAGAAGATTTTCCAATTTTAAAAAATGATATTATATATTTTGATAATGGTGCAACTACTTTGAAACCTAAATGTGTAATTAATAAAATAACGGATTATTATGAAAATTATAGTGCTAATGCTCATCGAGGTGATTATGATATATCATTTAAAGTAGATATGGAATATGAAAAATCTCGTGATTTAGTAAAGAATTTTATAAATGCTAAATATAATGAAGAAATTATTTTTACATCAGGAACAACAGAAAGTTTAAATATGATTGCTTCAGGTTTTTTTGCTCCCTTAATCGAGGAAGGTGATGAAATATTAATTACTACTTCAGAACATGCCTCAAATGTATTACCTTGGTTTAGACTTGAAAATGAAAAGGGTGCAGTAGTAAAATTAATTGATTTAGATGATAGTTTCCATGTTACGTTAGATAATGTAAAAAAAGCTGTTACACCAAGAACTAAGATTATTTCACTTGCTATGGTTACTAATGTAATTGGCGATGTAAGACCAATTAAAGAGATATGTGCCTTTGCTCATGAATTAGGTATTTTTGTAGTGGTTGATGGTGCTCAAAGCGTTCCCCACATGAAAGTAGATGTTTCCTATCTTGATTGTGATTTTTTAGCTTTTTCAGCCCATAAAATGTTAGGACCAACTGGAGTGGGAGTGCTTTACGGTAAAAAAGAACTTTTAGAGAATTTAAATCCTATTAATTTAGGCGGTGGTATGAATGAATCATTCGATAATCCAAAAGAAATATATTTAAAAGATTTACCTTATCGTTTAGAGGCTGGAACCCCAAATATTGCTGGAGTAATTGGTTTTGGAGAAGCTATAAAATATTTAAATAATATAGGTATGGACAAAATTCATGAAATAGAAATGAAATTAAAAGATTATTTAATTGATAAAATGATAAAAATACCTTTTATTGATATTGTTAATGTTGAATGTGATAGTGCAATTATTTCCTTTAATGTTGATGATATCTTTGCTCAAGATGTAGCATTTTATTTAAATAAATATAATATATGTGTACGAGCGGGTAATCACTGTGCTAAAATACTTAAAAATGCTACAAAAGTTAATAATACAATTAGAGTTAGTTTATATTTTTATAATACAGAAAAAGAAATAGATGAATTTATTGAACTTATTTCTAACAAAGATAAAATCTTAAAGGAGATGTTTTAATGGATGCAGAACTTAAAAGAGAAATAATTATGGAACATTACCAAAACCCACTTAATAAAGATAAAGTTATTGGTGAAGGTTATGAAAAAGTAAATACCTCTAATCAGTCATGTATTGATAATATAGATCTATATATTTTAATAAAGGATAATATAATTAAAGATATTTGTTTTACTGGAGAGGCTTGTGCTATAAGTATTTCCTCAACATCAATAATGATAAAAAACTTAATAGGTAAGACAGTAAATGAAGCAAAAGAATATATTAATAACTTTTTAAATATGGTAAATGAAAAAGAATATAACAAAGATTTATTAAATGAAGGATTAGTTTATGAAGATATTTATAAACAATCTTCGAGAAAAACTTGCGCTTCGCTTCCATATCGTGGTATAGTAGAGGTACTAGATAAATATTAAGAATAAAAAGATTGACTATTCTTGTGATAAGATAAGGATAGGGTATGGAAAATAATTTACAAATTGGAGTTGTTCTTAAGAAAAGAGAGAATATTTATACTCCAGAAAAAACAATTTATGGTTATTTTAAAGAAGAAGAAAAAAAGTTTGTTGATGAAGATAACACTCAATATGATATTATTTCTTCGAAAAAAGATAATGCAGTTGCATTTGTTTTTGATGTTGAAGTTTTGTTAAAACTTTATAATACCGATAAAGAAAATTTACCAATTATATTTTTTAAAGATATAAGCAATTATTTAATCGTAGAAAATGAAGATGATATAAAATACATTTTTAAAGGAGAAGCACCAGAAATATTAGAACCTAATGAATTTGCTAATCATTTTGTATCTTTAGTTAATGGTAAAAATGCTGAATACTTTAATTTAGATACAAGTAAAGAGTTATGTATGGGTTTATATAACAAAGTATTTATGCAACCTGAGGCTATTAAAAAGCTTGTTGTTGGTATATCTACTCATTATTTAGATACCGAAGGTATTAAAAAAAGTAATATTATTATTGATGGTAAAAAAGGTTCAATTCAAAACGATATAGTTTCTGTTTTAAAGGATACTTTACCAGCAAAAGTTTATTATGAAGATTTAAGTAATGAAAATTTTTCTTTTGATGCACTATTTATGAGCCTTGCAAATACAGGAAGTGAGTTAAATTCAACATTAATTTTAGATAATGCAGAAAGTTTATTATTTAATCCAAATAGTTATGTTTCCTCTTCGAGTGAAAATACTTTAAGAGATTTAATGATGGGAATTGATTATAAAATAATAACTGAAAGAGGAATAATTAATTATCCTACGAAAGATATGTTAATAATAATTATGGGTGACTTTTCAAGAAAACCTAAATGTGGTTATTCATCATATTTCGAAGGTGTTCCTGAAAAACTTTCTAGTTTAACAAACTATAATATTAAATTAAGACCAATGAATAGAGATATGATATTATTAAAATTATGTCATCCAGAAAATGGATTAATTCCATATTATATTAACTTTTTTGCAGAACATGGTATTAGTCTTGAAGTAAGTAATTCATTTATCGAAGAAATTTGTAAAATTGCTTTAGAAAATGAACATATTAATTTAGATAAATTAGTGTCAACAGTTTTCGAAGAGGCTATATTTGAAATACTTACAAGTGATGAACAATTTACTAATTTATCAGTTAACAAAAGAGTTTTAAAAAATAATAGGAATTATAATTTAAGATAAAATGAATTATTGACTAAGGTTAAAAATAATGCTATATTAAGTATGTAAGGAAACCTCCTTACATATAATAAAAAAGGAAGCAATCGTTTTTGTAAGGGCGAGCGCTGCCATAAATAATAGCTAACGCTTATGTTATATTACTATAACATAGGCGCGTTTTTATTTAAATATGAGAAATAGCACTGCAGAACTTAGTACTACAAATGAAACACTCATAAAAAATATTATCATAATTATGAAAAAATCTTTTAAATCTCTTCGCATTATAACCACCTCCTTGTTATTTTTTAACTTGAAAGTGGCAGCGCCCGCCTAACGGTTACTTCCAAATATAATGATAACAAGAAGTTAATAAACTGTCAACCAACTTTACATTAATTTGACACAAGATAATTTTTTGAAATATTGACTAAGAGTAAAAAAAATGATACATTAAGTATGTAAGGAAACCTCCTTGCATATAATAAAAAAAGGAAGCAATCGTTTTTAACTTGACGAGCGCTGCCATAATTGGGTTACGCTTATGTTACATCACTGTAACATAGGCTTTTTTTTTTAAAGTATAATAATTAATATTATGGCTTCTAATTACATAAAATTTTTAGTTGAAATTAGAAAAATCTAATGTTATAATAACTTTGTAAAAACGTTATGCAAGAGGAGTAGTTTAATTATTTTATTAGAGAGGAAAAGTAGTGTGCTGAAAGCTTTTCTTAAACCCTGATTAAATGAAGTAGCTTGCTAGTTGCTTACCTAAGTAAATAGGGTAGGCTGTGAGTCCGCATTAAGGATAATAAGATAAATATAAAGGTGGTACCGTGCTATATGCACCCTTTTGGTAACCATCTTTTTTTTGGAGGTAAAAATGGAAACAAAATATGATTTTAATTTAGTTGAGAAAGGAAAGTATGAGTTTTGGCTTAATAATAAAACTTTTTTAGCGGGTAATGATAAAAGTAAAAGACCTTTTGCTATTGTTATTCCCCCACCAAATGTAACAGGTAATTTACATATAGGTCATGCTTGGGATACAACACTTCAGGATATCATAATAAGATATAAAAAACTTTGCGGTTTTGATGCGTTATGGGTTCCTGGTATGGATCATGCTGGTATAGCAACTCAAGCAAAAGTTGATGAAAAATTATCTAAAATGGGAATTAATCCAAGAACTCTTTCAAGAGAGGATTGGTTAAAATATGCTTGGGATTGGAAAGAGGAATATGCAAATAATATTCATAAACAATGGGCTAAACTTGGACTAGCACTAGATTATTCTCGTGAAAGATTTACTTTAGATGAGGGACTTTCAAAAGCTGTAAGAAAAGTTTTTGTTGACCTTTATAACAAAGGACTTATTTACCGTGGTTATCGTATAATTAACTGGGATCCAAAAGCACAAACAGCACTTTCTAATGAAGAAGTTATATATAAAGATGTAAAAGGATATTTCTATCATTTAAAATATATAATCGAAGGAACAGATAAATATTTGGATGTTGCTACAACAAGACCGGAAACATTATTTGGTGATACTGCTGTTGCGGTTAATCCTAGTGATGAAAGATATAAAGATTTAATTGGTAAAAATGTAGTACTTCCGATAGTGGGAAGATTAATTCCAATTATTGGTGATGAGCATGCAGATCCAGAGTTTGGAACAGGATGCGTTAAAATAACTCCAGCACATGACCCAAATGATTACGAAGTTGGTAAAAGACATAATCTAAAAGAAATTATTTGTATAAATCCTGATGCTACGATGAATGAAAATGCTGGTATTTATCAAGGACTTTCTAGAGAGGAAGCAAGAGAAAAACTTGTTAGTGATTTAGAAAAAAATGGTTTACTTCTTTCTAAAGAGGAAATAACTCATAATGTAGGACATTCAGAAAGAACTGGAGTTATGATTGAACCTTATTTATCTTCACAATGGTTTGTAAAAATGCGTCCTTTGGCAGATAGGGTACTTGAAAATCAAAAAAATAAAGATACAAAAGTAAATTTTGTTCCAAAAAGATATGAAAAAACAATGAATCACTGGATGGAAATAACTTATGATTGGTGTATATCTCGTCAACTATGGTGGGGACATAGAATTCCTGCATGGTATAAAGGTGATGAAATATATGTTGGTGAAAATGCTCCGACTGGAGAAGGTTGGGTTCAAGATGAAGATGTACTAGATACATGGTTTTCTTCAGCACTATGGCCTTTTTCAACATTAGGTTGGCCTAATAAAACTGATGATTTAGATAGATATTTTCCTAATGATGTTTTAGTAACAGGTTATGATATTATTCCATTTTGGGTTAACAGAATGACTTTCCAATCACTTGAATTTATGAATGAAAGACCATTTAAAGATTGCCTTATTCATGGACTAATTCGTGATAAACAAGGTAGAAAAATGAGTAAGAGTCTTGGTAATGGTGTAAATCCAATTGATGTAATTGATAAATATGGCTGTGATTCATTAAGATTATTCTTAACAACAAATTCAGCTCCGGGAATGGACCTTAGATATGATGAAGAAAAAGTTGCATCCTCTTGGAACTTTATTAATAAACTATGGAATGCCTCAAGGTATGTAATAATGAATACTAATAATTTAAATGATAATAATTATAAAGAATATAATAATTATGATAAATGGATTTTAACAAAATATAATAATGTTATTAAACAAGTAACAAAATATATGGATAAATACGAATTTCATAATGCATTTAACACTCTATATTCATTTATTTGGGATGATTATTGTTCATCATATATAGAAATATCTAAAATATATTTAAATGATACTTCAAAAAGTGTACTTCTTAATATATTAACAGGTATAATAAAAATGCTTCATCCATTTATACCTTTTGTTACCGAAGAAATATATCAAAACTTACCATTTAAAGAAAGTAAATCAATAATGGAAAGTAGTTATCCAGTATATAATAAAAAAGAAGTTTATGATATTTTAGAAACTACTGAAATATTAAATGATATAACATCTCTTCGTAATTTTAAAGCAGAAAATAATATTATAAATAGTGATGCAGTTAAAATAGAGTATTTATTTGATGAAAAATTATATGATGGTTTAATTAAATTTAAAAATAAAGTAGATAATATTGAGGACTCTATTAAATATGAATCAAAATATGCTATATTATATTTTGAGGTTAAAAATAAAGTTTCTGAGGAAGATATTCAAAAAGAAATCGAAGAATTAGAAAAATCAATTAATAAAAGAAAAAATCTACTTTCAAATGAAAACTTTGTAAAAAGAGCTCCTGAAAATATAGTGGCAAATGAAAAACAAAAACTTATCGAGGAAGAAGAAAAACTTTCTAAATTAAAAAACTGATATTTAGTCAGTTTTTTTATTGTATACATTATTCATACATACTCTTTTATAATTTAAAGAGGGGTGTATATATAAATTTTGTGTTATATTTGCACTTGAATGTCCAAGAACTTCAGAAAGAGCTTTAGTACTCATACATGCTTCATCAGCATTTGTAGCAAAAGTATGTCTTGTTGTATGAAATTTTTTATTATTTATTCCCCAATATTTTAAAAATCTTTTATAATGATTTGTATAACATCGTGGTTCCATTGCTACATGTGAATTTGTTAGAAAATAATTACCAGTATTCATATTTATTACATAAAATTTTACATATTTTTTTAATATATCTGGTATAGGAATAGTTCTAAGTGATGTCTTACTTTTAGGATTAGTTATTATTAACTTTGTTTTATAATTACGTGACTTATTAACATTTTTAATTCTAAGTATTGTATGATTAACTGTAATTGTATAATTATCTAAATCAAAACTTTCTTTTTTTAATGCACATAATTCTCCGATTCGTAGGCCCATATATAAACATAATATTATTCCAAAATCACATCTATTATTATATGTTAATGCTCTTTTTTTAATTGTTTTTATTTCCTCTTTAGTAAATACTACTATTTCTTTTTGCATTTTGGGAGGAACATTAAAGTCAATTACTATTTTATGATATTTTAATATTTGTTTTATTATTATTGCTATATCATGAATACTATTTATTGATAAATCTGTACTATTTTTAAGTTCTTCCAAATAATTATTTATAATTTCTTTACTTAATTTTTTTATTTTAATGTATCCTATTTGAGATCTTATCCTAGTTTCTACAATATATAAATATGTTGTATAAGTTGATTCTTTTACTTTATTTTTTTTGAATTCTAACCAATTATCAATTTTATAATTAAAACTTTGTAAATATTCTTTATTTTTTCTAACTGGTATTTTATATATATTAAAATTTAATTCATATTTCCGAGAATATTTTAATCTTTTTTTAACCTCTTTTTTTGAATTACAAATTATATATCCATATATTATATTATTATTAATAATATCTTTTATATATTTTGCTTCAAAAGTACCATCCTTCCTTTTAATAATATTATTGTCTTTACGACTCATAAATAAATCACCTCTATTATAATTTTATCATTATAAAAGTGTGAAAAAAACACGATTAATTCATAATCGTGTTTGGTATTGTTGTAGAAAATAATTCTAAAATTAACTTTTTAAATTCCTCATTTAGATTCATTTTATCGTTATAAGAAAGATTATCTTTATCAATATAATTTGTTTTATCAAATAAGTTAAATGTAGAGTTTTCTTTTATTTCAAATTTTCCTGAAACTTTATAATTTTTTGAGATAAAATCATATTCATATGTATTTTTGTTTGTTTTATTAATATTAATTTTTACATTGTTATAAGTTATATTTATATTACCATTTTCTAATAAAATAATATTTATATTTTTGTTATTTTTAATAATATCTATATTTATTTTAGAGTTTGTAAATTCATTTATTTTTATTTCATAACCTTTAACTTTAATAGTATTATTTGAATATGTTACATTATATTTTTTTTCATTATGATTTAAATTAAATTCAAAGGTATTATTTTTATAAGTAAATAGATTATCACCTTCATGGTAAACTTCAATTTCTTTAATATTTTTACCAAGTAAATCAGTGTATATATTAACTCCTATATTACCATCATATTCTTTAATTAAATTCTTTGTTAATTTATTTAAATAATCTTTTGCGTTGTCCATATTATATCCATTTGGATAGTTATTTTTCTTTTGTAATATTTTAAATAATATTTCCATAAATTTTTCATCATTTTGAATGTTATTATTTATACTAGATAACATATTATCAAATGTAACATTTTGAAGTAAAAATGTAACTTTTTTCTTAAAAATATATTTATTATTTTCTTTACTTATATCAAATATTATATCAAAATCATCTGTATTAAAACTATTAAATAAGTATGTTTTAAATGAATTAATTAAGTAGTAATAATCATTTAATGGTATATAATCTTTATGTTCAAATAAATTTTTATTATCTATTTTAATAGGGTAGTTATTAACTTTTTTAAGTAGTAAATATGATCCCTTATTTTCATAATTATATATTAAATTGTTAAGCTCGTTATTATTTTTATATATTGTTTGTGCATAAGCCATTTTTTCATTTTCATAATCTAAATCACACTCAAAGTTATATAAATAATCAGTATTATTATGATTTAAATTCATATTTCCAATAAAACTAATTGGTTTATCTATTTTAAAGTCTAAATAATTATTTGCTTTATTATATATAATATCAAGGTAATTATATCCTTTACTTATAACAGATTTATATACTTCTTCACCATTTTTATTAAATATAAATAGGTAGTAAAAACATATTCCTAAAGCACCAGTTATTAAAAGTATTCCAAGTATAGAAAATATAATACCAAAAACACTTTTTTTCTTTTTAGGTTCTGGTTTATATACTTCAATATTTTGATTTGGAACAAGTGGTGGAGTTATATCTAAATTTTCTACATTATTTTGATTTTCATTTATAGTTTCATTATTCATTTTCAATCCCTTTCTATCATATATATAATATCATAATTTTTGCAAAAAAAAATCAATTTTTTAAAATAAATTTAAAAAAATGATAATTGAGTATTTTCTTCATAATTATTTGCTACTTGTTTTTTGTTTTCTAAAGATTTATTAAATTCTCTTTCTAGATGTACTAGATAAATAACAAATTCATATAAATGTCTTTTGTTTAGATAGGTTACTCCATCTTTATTTTTAAGTGGTTTTACTTTATCTGTATCAAATTTATCATATCTGAATGATAGATGTTCAACTAAAAGGGACACATATTTAAAATAATATTTATTATTTACATAACCATTTTTAATATCTTTTACATAGTTAAGTAGGCCATAAGCACTTTCATAAATATCATCATATTTATAAAAATCATTTGTTAAAAGTTCTTTTGAAATCATTTGTAATATAGATAAATTAATTTTTTCATTTTCATTTAAATTATCATATGAAGTAAATGTCATATTATTAATTTGCATGCTTAGTAAGTGATTTATTAGTGATGGTGGGTTAAATAATATTGCTTCATCTTTAAATAGAATATCACTTTGTCCTTGCACTCTTTTGCCACATTTATTCCATTTTCCCTCGATTCCATTTCTTTTTGGACTTTTATAACAAATACAAAAATGTTTTGAGGCATCTTTTGCATCCACTAAATTAAATTTAGCAAGATATGCAAATAGGTTTGCTTCATTTTCAAATCTTCCTGTAAAATTTGTTATACCATCAATACTATCAAGTTTAAAATTTAATATACTTTCTAATTTGATTGTCTTATACCTATCAGATTTATCTTCGTTTGTACTTCTTGTTTGATCTATAGCTAAATAATATTTCATTTTTTTATTTCCTTTCTTTTCCTTCATAAAGTTTAAACGTTTCACTATATAGTTTATGAGATATTCCCTTTATTAAGGTATCTTTACTAATAAACTCAAAATCCTTTTCTTTTAAAATACTATTTAGTTCATTTTCATAAAATATTAAAAAGTTTTCTACATATTTATCAATAATATTTAAAAGAAATAAATAATCTTTTTCATTTAGTAATGTTATATTTAATTTATTAATGTAAACATAAAAATTTTCTTTAACTATATTATATAATTCTATAAATTTTTCATTTACATTTGTAATAAATCTTTCTTCATATTCATGTGCTATTTCATATTCTAAAAAATATTCAGATTTGTAATAAGTTACATCTACTGGGGTATATTTTTTTATTACATATGGATTAAATAGTATTAAACTAGATATACAATAGTCTTCATAACCAATAGAGTATATTACCATTGAACTTATGTAGAAACCATCATAATCTTTTGCAATTTGTTCATAATCAAGTATTTTTTTATCTTTATTATTACTTGGGTATTTATTA
This sequence comes from Mycoplasma sp. CAG:472, assembly GCA_000437315.1. GTDB lineage: Bacteria > Bacillota_I > Bacilli_A > RF39 > UBA660 > UBA6448. The sequence continues at coordinate 3,119 of FR899383.1, read as the reverse complement.
TATGCTTCATTAAAATCTTTTACACTATTAATAAATAATATATTAGCGTTATCATTTAATTCTATAATTGAGGCTTCACTGTTAAATTTTTGAAAAAATATACTTGGATGTTCTTCGAGAAACATTAGCCATTCATTTGCATTAATATCTGTATGCTTTGTAAGCCAAAGTCCACCATATGGTTTAGTATTAAAGGGAACAATATCCCTAAAAATTGATGAATTTATATTTTTTGTACCAAATGTAATAAATCTATCCATATTTCCCCCTTAAATTTAGTGTATATATTAGCATATATTAGCCAAAATATCAATAGTATTAAAAATATTTTAATTTTATTAGCACTTTCTATTGACAAGTGCTAGGTATAGTAATATAATGTAAGTATGAAAGGAAGATGATATGGTATGTTACCAAGTAGAATATTTTTAGATGATTTTTTAGATGATTTAACTCCAAGTAAGGAAAACAATAAAATGATATGTGACGTTTATGAAGAGGATGGAAAATATTTCATCGAAGTAGATGTTCCAGGATTCAAGAAAGAGGATATTAAAATTGAGTGTGATAAAGGTAACCTTAAAATAGTTGCTGAAAAACATTCAAATAAAGAAGAACATAATAAGAAAAAATATATTCATCGTGAAAGAAAATTCTATGAAAAATGTGAAAGATCATTTTATCTTGGAGATGTTGATGAAAGTAAAATCTCTGCAGAATTTAAAGATGGTACATTAAAAATTGTTGTTCCTAAAGAAGAAAAAGAATCTACTAAAAAACTAATTAATATTGACTAAGGCTAAAAACCTTAGTTTTTTATATTTAAAAATAGTATTTTATATTATATAATTATTGTATGAAAAGAAGTAGGAAAAAAGATAATTCATTTAAATTAATATTTCATTATTTAAAAGAGGATAAAGTAAAAATGATTTTACTTGTTATTTTGATGATATGTAATTACATACCAGATTTATGTTGCCCAATATTTATAGGTAAAGCCTTAGAATTTTTACTTTTAAAAAAATATGCTTTATTTGTAAAATATTTAGTTTTATATTTTTCTGGATATGTAATAGTTTATGGAGTTCTTTTAATTCCTAGAATGATTTTATATAATAAATTACAAATGAGTTTTATTAATAAAGTTTGTAAAGATATGTATAATAAATATCAAAATTTACCCGCTATAGCATTTGAAAAAGCAGGAGTTGGTGAACTAATAAATAGACTTTCTTCGGATCCAGATAGAGTACTTGATTTACTTAATCAACTAGTAAAAATGATTTTAAAGATAATTATGGCATTAATAATTGTTGTAGTGTCATTTAAAATATCTATTTTTATTGGTATTGAAATAACTATTTTTGCAATAATTATGGGTATAATTTCTTCGAAATATTTTCCTGTTATTAAAAATACTCAAAAAGAAATTAAAAAAGAAAGTGATAAACTTATAAAAAGAACAACAGAAAATTTAACTGGAATTAGAGAAATTAAAGCATTAGGCATTAAAAATAATATGATTAATTTAATAAATAATGATATTGATAATTACTGTAATAAATCTTTGAAAATAAATAGATATGAATCAGTATATAATGGATTAAATAATATAGTTTATTATGTATTACAATTTATTATTTTATTAACATGTGGATATCTTTTTATAAAAGGTCATATTGTTTATAGTGTACTTATGATGGTTCATACTTATATTTGGCGAATAGATGAAGTTGCGGAAACGCTTTCCTCTTTTGGAGTAAATTATAATAAAGTAAAAGTATCATTATCTAGAATTGATGAAGTAGTTAATAATAAAATATTTAAAGATGAAATTTATGGAGATATTAATTTAAATAATCCTAAAGGAAATGTTACTTTTAAAAATGTATCATTTAAATATACTAAAAAAGAAAACTTAACACTTGATAATTTATCATTAAATATTAAAACTAATCAAAAAACAGCTATTGTAGGAAGAAGCGGTAATGGTAAAACAACTATATTTAATTTATTACTTAGATATTTTGATGTAACAAATGGAGAAGTTTTAATTGATGGCGTAGATATTAAAGACCTTTCTGAGGATTCTTTAAGAAAAACTATTTCTTGTGTTAGACAAAATCCATTTTTATTTAATATGTCTATCTTTGAAAATTTTAAAATAGTTAAACCAGATATTACTTTAAAAGAGGTAAAAGAAGTATGTAAAAGAGCATATATTGATGAATATATAGAAAGTTTACCTAAAAAATATAATACAATTATTGGTGAGGGAGGAATAAATCTTTCCGGAGGTCAAAAACAAAGGCTTGCTATAGCAAGAACACTTTTATTAAATACAAAAATAATTTTATTTGATGAGGCTACTTCAGCACTTGATAATGAAAGTCAAAAATATATAAAAATGTCAATTGATGATTTAACTAAAGATCATACTATTATAATAATTGCTCATAGACTATCCACTATAATTGATGCTGATGAAATATTAGTTATTGAAAATGGTAAATTAGAATCAAAAGGAACTCATAAAGAGTTATTAAAAAAATCAAAAGTTTATAAAGGATTATATGAAAATGAAGAAAGAATGTAATAATAAAGAATTTGTATTTGATACAGATGATTTAAAAATAGAAAGAAAAAATAAGATGTATTTATCTAATAATGAAATAAAAACATTAGAAAAATATAATGTTAATTATAATAATTATGATAGTTTATCAAGTTTAATATTTTATTTAAATGAGATAGAGGGTGATGATGATCTTGAACAGCTTGCTATAGAACTATCAGAATTTAACTATTATAATAATCAAAATAAATAACTGGAATAATACCAGTTTTTTTTATTAAATAAAAAATTATATAAAAACACCTCAAACCCAGTATTTACCTTGTTAGTATTTTCTTAAATCTTATATAGGAAAATTTAATGCTTATTTCACGTAAGAGGGCACTAGATTTTTAAATAAATAGATGCTATAATTTAGTAGTAAGATACGAAAATACGAAGGAGCTTTTTCTCAAATGTATAAGATAAGAGAAAAATGACCCCAGTATTTATAAGGGATTGGAGTATATTATGGAAAAAAGTAAAATAACAAAATCACTTG
>FR899382.1 GCA_000437315.1 Mycoplasma sp. CAG:472 | reverse complement strand
TGATGGCAGTATAAGAATGATATATACAGGAACAACCGCACCAACAGAAAGTACTAAAGTAGTAATGACAGGAACAGGAACACAAATCAATGCGACGACATATAAATTTTATAATGGTGATAATAATCCATCATATGTAGGATATATGTTTACAAAAGGTCAGCAACATGGTAATGGTACACCAAGTACAATAAAAACAGCAATAGATAATTGGTATAAAACAACAACATTAGAAACAGATGCGACAACAAAAAGTTTAGTAGCAGATCAAATATTCTGTAATGATAGGAGTGCTACAACAAGTAGTAGTGGAACACCAGGAGAAATAAGTGGAAGTATGTCTGCAAGTACAACATATTACTACGGGGCATATGTAAGATTAGTAACAAATAAAAGTCCAAAATTAACTTGTCAAACAGCAAGTGATAAATTCACAGTAAATACAAGCAGTATTGGAAATAAAGTATTAGAATACCCAGTAGGCTTAATAACAGCGGATGAAGTTGCAATGGCAGGGGGAGTATATGGTTCTAGTAATAGAAACAGTTCTTATTATTTGTATACAAACCAAAGTTATTGGTTGGGGTCGCCTATTAGTTTCTATTCGAGTAGCTTTGCTAATGGGTTTGATGTGTATTCAACGGGTGCTTTGAATGATGATTTTGTGACTAATACGAGTGGCGCCCGTCCCGTCGTTTCTCTATCCTCTAAATCTAAGTTATCGGGCAATGGAACATATTCGAATCCATACACAGTAAGTTGATTTGGTTGATTGAAGTAATTTTGTTATAATAATTAGAAAATTTATAAATATATTTTAAAAGGAGAAGTAAAATGAAAGATAGAAAATTTATATTATATATTGTAATAATAGTATTTATTGCATCACTTGGAACACTTACTTATAGAGTAGGCTCATCAATAAAGGCAAAGAAAGATGCTATAATCGATGAATATAATAAAGAAAAACAAGAAATTAAAGATAAACAAAAGAAGGCTGAGGAAGAAGCTAAAAAAAGACAAGAGGAATTAGAGCAAAAAAGGAAAGAAGAAGAGCTTGAAAGAGAAAAAGATAGCTTTAATAATATGCACGAATTTTATGCTGGGACTCAAGGTGGAACTGCCACAGGCCTTGAGGTTGATGAAATAATCAAAAGTAATAAAAAATCAAGTGAACATTTAATTGAGGTAATATTTGATGATACTTCTTATGGAACTGATCCAGATAAAATCAAAGAAATTAAAAGTATGCTTAAAAGCTTTAATGGTTACAAATTACAAAATTATGAAATATCTGTAGATTATGATGAAAATGGTTATGTAAATAAAGTAACTATTGAGTCAAAGTAAGGAGGAAGTAAGATGTTATTAAATATTATTTTATTAATTATTGTAATTATATCAGGAATGATTTTATCATACTATAATGGTTTTGTTAAAAAAGGTAATAGAGTTAAAGAAAGAGAGTCTCAAATAGATGTTTTATTAAACCAAAGATTTGATTTAATTCCAAATATAGTTAATTGTGTTAAGGGTTATGCTAAACATGAAAAGACTACATTAGAAAATGTTACTAAACTAAGAAGTGATTATCAAAATAATGGATTTAGTACTAAAGAAACTGAAAAGATTGATAATCAAATAAATAATCTTATGGCAATTGCAGAAAGTTATCCAGATTTAAAAGCAAATGCAGACTTTTTAAATTTACAAAGAAATTTAAATGAAATAGAAAATAAATTAAGTTATGCAAGAACAAGTTATAATAATGCAGTTACATCATTTAATAATGCAGTAGAAAGTGTACCCTCAAATATAATTGCTAAAATATTTAACTTTGAGAAAAAAGACTTATTTCAAATTGAAAGTGAAAAAAGAGAAAATATTAAAGTAAATTTATAAAAATGCTATTTTAAATAGCGTTTTTTTATGCTAAAATATTATTGTATACTAGGAAAGGGTAGTGGACTTATGAATAATACTTTAGAATATTTAAAAAATAATGGAATTGATGTAGATTTAGGATTATCTTTTATTGGTGATGAAACCTCTTATAAAGAACTTTTATTAGAGTTTAAAAATGGTTTTATTAATCAAATGAATGAAATTAAAACTTTATATGAAAATAAAGATATTGAAAATTATGGAATAAAAGTTCACGCTCTTAAAAGTAATTGTAAAACTTTTGGAATAATGACTTTTGCTAATATGGCTTATGAACACGAAATGGCTGCGAAAAATGGTGATATTAATTTTATAAATCAAAATATTACTAATCTTTTTGTAAAGGCAAATGAACTATATAAAGTATTAGATACTTTCTTCGGAGGTAACAATGAATAATTTAATAAATGATTTATTTAATATAATTGATATAACTTTAATAGATTTAAACGAAGATAAAGTATATTTATATGATAAATATACAGAAAATCCATCAAGTATTAGTTATGAAGATTACTTTGAAAGATGTAAAAAAAGTCTTCATCCAGATTATGCAAATACTTATTTTAATGAAATAAGTGCTAATAATTTACCTATTGATGGATATAAAACTATTAACTTTTTAAAATTATCTAATTTACTTATATACGATAATTATACTGCTCTTGTTAAACTACTTCCAGGTAATAAAGTATTTATTATTTCATTTAAATCTGAAGAAAAACCTAAAAAAGAAGAAAAAAATGATATAAGTAGTGATATAACTGATTTAATATTAAATATTGAAAATACTTTAGAAAGTATTTCTAGAGATAATAATGAAGTTAATAATTTATATAATTATTTTTCATCACTTTTATATGATGTTGTTAAGAAAAACCCAGAGATTAATAAATATTATGAAGGAAAACTTATTAGTAAAATGAATAATTTTACAGAATATCTTTTGATAGTGGATGATGATAATTTAACAAGAAGTATATTTAAAAAGGCATTTTCTTCGTATAATATAATCGAAGCTAAAAATGGTGAAGAAGCTGTAGAAATAATTAATAATAATTTAAAGACAAATGAAAAAAATATTGTAGGAATGTTTTTAGACTTAAAAATGCCTGTTATGGATGGCTTTGGTGTTCTAGACTTTCTAAATGAAAAAAGACTACTTAATAAGATGCCTGTTGTTATAGTTTCCGCAGATGATAGTAAAGATACTAAAGAAAAGGTATATGCTTATGAAATAGCGGATATGATTGAAAAACCATTTAACTTTGAAATTATTAATAAAAGATTAAATAATATGGTAAGAATGTATTCAAAAAATAATTATTTAACAGATATTATTAAATCTCAAAATAAAGATTTAAGTAATATTTTAGATAATTATGTAGAGGCTTATTTAATAGATAATAATGCTGTATATGAAAAAGTATATGAAGTGCTTTCTTTAATGCTTACAAATAATAAAGATATAATTATTAATGCAGCTAAATATTATGATGTAGGTTTAAAACTTGTACCAGTAACATACTTTAATAATTTTAATAATTTAAATGAGAATGAAAAAAAGAAAATATATTCTTATCCAAATAAATCAGTAATTGTTTTAAATAATATTAATTCTTTAGATGAAAAAACTAAAGAATATGCTAAAAATATATGTTTAATGCATAATGAAAGATATGATGGTAAGGGCTTTCCTAAATCTTTAAAAGAAAGTGAAATACCTTTATATGTATATCTTGTAAATATTGCTTATGAATATGCAAGAGGCACTATTAAAAATATTTCTAAAGAAGAAATGATTAAAATAATTATAAGTAAAAATAATACTAAATATAGTCCTGAAAGTATTGAAATATTTAATAAAATAAGTGGTGATATTAAATGATAAGATCTTGTTTACTTCAGATATTATCATTATGTTATTTATTATTATTACTTTCTGTATTTACTAAAAAAAGAAAAGAAAAAAGTTTAGAAAATAAAAACTTTGAAATATTTTCTATATTAACATTTATGGTATTATTATTTGATGGAGTAAAAAACTATTTATTATTTTTTCAAGATAAATATGAACTATTAAATATGATTATTTGTAAAGGCTTTTTAGTAAGCACCATTATATGGAGTACTTGGCTAATTATATATATAAGTTCTCTTAAAAAAGAACATAAAACTTTAAAAGAGTTATTTAAAAGTAATCCTTTTTATATAATTTTAATAATAATAAGTTTAATATTATGTGGGGTGAGTATTTATTTAAAACCAAATTATTTTGTTGATATTGATAAATTAATTGCTTATCAAAATGGAAAAGATTTATATTTTACTTATATAGTTAATATCGTTTACAGTGGACTTTTAGTAATATATATGATTTATAAAAAAGAAAAACTTGATTTTAGTAAGAAAATGATAGTATTTTCTTTTGCATTTTTAAGTCTTATTGGAATAGTAATTAGTTGGGTAAATCCAAGTGTTTCAATTAATAGCTCGATAATGGGACTTGTTATGGCTCTTATTTATTTTACAATGGAAAATCCAGATTTAAAAATAATAAATGAACTTGAAAAAGATAAAGAAGAGGCTAATGAAGCCTCAAAAGCAAAAACTGATTTCTTATCAAATATGAGTCATGATATTAGAACACCAATGAATGCTATAATAGGTTTTTCTGAAAGTCTTCTTACAGAAAATATGCCAATTAATCAAAAAAGTGAAGTTCAAAGTATTTATGATGCAGCATCAACATTATTAGGAATTATTAATAATATTTTAGATGTTTCAAGAATTGAAAGTGGTAAAGAGGAAAAGAAAGAAACTACTTATGAAATGCGTAAGATTGTTATGCAACTTTCTTCGGTGATAACTGCTAAACTAGATCAAAATAAAGTAAAACTTAATATAAATATATCTTCGGATGTACCTAAATTTATGATAGGTGATGAACTTAAAATATATCAAATACTTATGAATATATTATCAAATGCCGCTAAATATACAAATGAAGGTCATATAGATTTTAATATAAGTAGTGAAAATGTTGGTGATATGGCTACAGTTAAATTTTCTGTAGCAGATACAGGAATAGGCATTAAAGAAAGTGATTATGATAAATTATTTGTTAAATTTTCAAGAATTCATAATCAGGAAAATTATAATGAAGTTGAGGGTACTGGACTTGGTCTTGTTATAACAAAGAAGTTAGTTGAACTTTTAGGAGGTACAATATCATTTACCTCAAAGTATAAAGTTGGAACAACATTTACTGTAGTACTTCCACAGAAAATAGATTTTAATGCTATTGAGAAAGAAGAAGTTAATACTCAAACTAAAGTAAGTACCTCAAATGTACATTTTGATGGATCACTATATGACATATTAATTGTTGATGATAATATGTTAAACTTAAAAGTTGCTCAAAGAATATTATCTGATTATAAATTTAATATAACATGTCTTCAAAGTGGAGCTGAGGCTATTGAAAAAATTAAAGGTGGAGCAAGATATGACTTAATATTTTTAGATCATATGATGCCACTTATGGATGGTATTCAAACTTTAAAAACACTTAAAAATTTAGAGGGTGTTAAAGTTCCTCCGGTAATTGCTCTTACTGCTAATGCAATGGTAGGAATGAAAGAGTTTTATTTAAAAGAGGGCTTTGATGGCTATATTTCAAAACCTATTAATAGAGAAGAACTTCAAGTGCTTTTAAATAATATATTTTGTAAAAGATAAATAAAAAATACTGATTTTTATAACCAGTATTTTTATTTTTGTTTATTAATTGTTCTTGCTTCTCTTGCAGAAATAATAACTTTTTCTCCATTAATAACTTTTTTTTGAAGATTTGGTTTTTGAACTCTTTTTGTTGCATTTAATGCATGAGATCTATTATTTCCTGATAAAGGTTTTTTATTAGTTATTTTAGTAGCCATTATTAGTTTCCTCCTTTTTTCATTACCTTTAAATTTTACTATAAATATGGGGAAATGTCAACAAAATTTACATTTCATATACTAGATTGGTGTGGTATAATACAATTAATTGAATTAGTGAAATTTATTTCAACAAATGGATTATTTGTTGAAATAAAAGACAGATAATATTAAAATAAGAAAGATGGTGAAGAAATTGGGAAAATTATCGAATATGTTATATATGATTGATTTACTTAATACAGGTAATATTTATTCATTAAAAGAACTAAGTCAAAAAATAGGCGTAAGTGAAAGAATGATACGATATTACAAAAATGAAATATATAATAACGGTATTATTATAGAATCATTTAAAGGGCCAAATGGTGGATACTTTATGATTGACAAAATAAAAAATTATATAAACGTAAATAAATATGATATAAAATTATTAGAAAGTGTAAGTATTTTTTTGCTTGAAAATAAGTTTAAAAATGTAGATAAATTTAATTGCTTTTTAGATAAGGCTGAAAAAATGTATTCAATTTGTGAAGAAAAAAGTAAATATACAACTAGCATAATATTAGATAATAATAATGAAATTGAAAAATTAATTGAAAATTCAATAAAAAAAGAAGATAAAATAGAGATAATATATAATGAGGTTGACGGTACACAAAACAAAAGAACTATTCATCCTTTGTATTTTTTTGAATATAAAAAAATGAAATATATAACGGCTTATTGCGAATTGAGAAACGATATTAGACATTTTGAATTAAAAAGAATTAATATTATTAAACAATAAAGACGAAATATTTCAAAAAAGTATGTTATAATTTTTTTGTGGGGTGGAATGATGGAAAATAAAATAATGTATAAAAATTATTTAAAATCACTTGAACAAAAATATAATGCTGTATGTTTTGATATTGATGGAACATTAACTTTAAAAGATTCTAATAACATTGATCCAAGAACTATCAGTATGATAACTGACTTACTCAAAAGAAAAGTCCCAGTTGTCTTTATAACTGGAAGAGGTGAAAAAGGATTAGAGTGTTTAAAAAAAGACATTTATAATCAAATAAAAAATAGTGAGAATATCACAAATGAAGCATTGAAAAGAATCTTTGTGTTAACAAATGATGGAGCAAGATTATTTTATAGTAAAGAAATAACTTTTGATAGTTTTTTAAAAGAAAATATATATATAACTACAAAAGAAGAAATTAAAAATTTAAGTAACGTAATTGGCATAATTGAAGAACTTCAAGCTAATAAAAACTTTAAAAATTTTTTTGATTTAAAATTTTCTAAAGATTTAAAAGATGGAACAATTATTAATTTGCGAATGGTATTTAATACTAAAAATGAAAAAATTATTAATGAAATATATAGTATACTTAAAAATCAACTTAGTGAAGAATATAAAGAACTATTTATTTCAAGGGGAATGTACAAAGATTTGCCAGTCATTCAAATTGGAACTTCTAGAAAAGATAAAGCAATTCAAAAAACTGAAAAGTTATTAGGAATTCCTCAAGATTCTATGTTAAGAATTGGTGATTGTGGTGATATAAAAGGCAATGATTTTGCAATGTTAAATTGTAATCAAGGTTATAGTGTAGATAAAATAAATAATGATGATAATTCTTGCTTTCCAGTTTTTGATGAAAAGGGAAATATTCTAAAAGGTGTTGATGCTACACTTTATTTAATCAAAAAAGCTAAATTATTACCAACCGTTTGCTTAGAAAAAGCAGATAAAGCTGAATATCAATATCATTTTGCTAGGGTTGAAAAGAATATTGTACTTGGAAGACAAAAACTACTAAAAAAATATAATAATTTAATCAACCTTAATTTTAGTGATTGCTTTGGAATTGATGATTTATTTGATAGAAATAGTGGTTGTATTAAAATCCCAATGTACGAAATTGAATTGCTAGAAAATAGTCCTTTAAAAGATTTTTGGCTAATTCAAAAAAATAATTGTCAAGCATATTCAATGAGAGACGATAACAATTATTTATTAAGAGGGTCAAGCACTTATTATTATTTATTAGCAAATAGGATTAGTTCAAATGGTGAAGATTTTACATTAAAAAGTGATGTAATAAATTGGTATGATAATTATTTGAATTTTTTGGATAATTCTATTAATGCTATAGCGATAACAAAAAATGTTAATTATCAAATTAATAAAAAAATGATACTTGGAATTCTAGACAATTGTAGAAATGTATTACTAGTTTTATTAAATCATAATTTAATATCTAATCATTTTAATGAAAATGTACTTTTAGATATTTCTACAGAAAATGAAGAGAGCATTTATGAATTATATTCAACATTATATAATGTTGAGAAAATGATAAGTAATATTTGCTTTCAAGAAAATTTTATTGTTACTGATAATATGATACAGGAATGCTTGTTAAATACTAAAAAAATAGTGTTGTACAATTTAAAAATTGAATTGAAAAAGCCAGAAAAGCAAGATTATTCTAAAGATTATAGAACATATAGGGAAATAGATAATTTTGCTGAAAACTATATTGCAGTATCTTTATATGAAGAGAAATGCAATAGTGTGGATATAATTAATGCGTGTGGATTGTCTTATGGAGGAATTGAATTACCAGTAATTGCAAAGATAATAAATGCAAATAGAATTGATAAATTACTATTATTGAAATTTAATAAGGAAGTTTCAGGTTATTCAAATAAGCAACTTTTGGATTTAAGAAAATTTAATATTAATAATTATGGAGGACTATTAAACAGTCAGGATTTAAGTAATACAAATGTTGATATATTTGATGATAATGTTTTAACGGGCAAAACTTTACAATTATCAGTAAATTCATTATATGATAGTAATATTAATGTAAAAAATATTTGCATAGTTAGATATCCAAGTATTAATAGACTAGACCAAATGTTTATGGGTAATACGTGTGCTATAGACTATAATTTATTTTTTAATTATATTTATGGATTATGTTTCAATAGCCCATATAGTTGGAAGGATAATGAGTGGAAGAAAGATAATGGAAAATATGATTATACTGATTCGTTGGGAGTTTTTGATTTAAATAGAAAAAAAATAATTGAGTGTTTAATTAAAAATCATGATTTTAGTGAGTGTAGTGAAGTTGGAGAATATAAAAGGAGACTAGTATGAGAGTAGTTAGTATTGGAGATTTAGTTTTAGATTATTACTATAAAAATGGAAAATTAATTGGTGTTAATGGAGGAATGAGTAGTCATAATATTATTGCAAATTTAGCGAAAAAGAAGATTTCTACAGCAGTATATGGAGTTTCTGGTAATGATATACAAGGCAAAATTGCTAATTTAAGTTTAAAAAAATTAAATGTTGATGTAAGCAAAGTATTAATTAAAGATAATATTAAGACAAGATGCTTTCATGTTTCTTATGATGAAGAAGGTTTTATTTCTAAAAAAAGATGTCCAAAATGTAATGAAAAAAAATGGTATGAAGAAAGTCAAATTGATATAGAATATATAACTAAAAATATACAAAATGATGATATTTTAGTCTTTGATAATCTGAATGATAAAAATATTGAAATCATAAAAAACGTTTGTAATAAAAAAATAATTGATATAGGCCAGTATTTTGAATTTGAAAATTTATCAAAAGAGGACATTATAAATAAATTAAATAATGATTTTGAAATAATTAATTT
>FR899381.1 GCA_000437315.1 Mycoplasma sp. CAG:472 | reverse complement strand
ATAATTAATATTATAAAATTAATTAAAAAATTTAGTTTTTTAAACTCTATTAATTTAATTGCAAATATATTATTTTGTTTTTGTGCATATTTAACTGGCAATATATTATGCTCAATGACTATGATTATAGTTTATTGTTTTTTAAGTAGTTTTATGATAAAAGATTTATGATAAACTTGATACAATAAATTAATTTTAGTATAATTAATAGGAAGGAATTAATAATATGAAAAAAATAATAAATAATTTAAAGTATGTTTATAAAAAATATTCATTTTTACTTGAACAACTTGTTTCAAGAGATTTTAAAGTAAAGTATAAAAGAAGCGTTTTGGGAGTTGTATGGAGCCTTTTATATCCACTTCTTATGATGGCTGTTATGGCTATAGTTTTTTCTAATGTTTTTAAAATGTCTACTCCTGGAGTAAGTTACCTTGCATATTTACTTATTGGTCTTACTTACTTTAACTATTTTAGTGAGGCAAGTAATCTTGCTATGAGTAGTGTAGTTGGTAATTTTAGCTTAATTAATAAAGTTTATATGCCAAAATATATATTTCCACTTTCAAAATGTATTTTTGTTGGTATTAACTTTTTACTTACATTAATACCACTTTATATTGTGATACTTGCCACGGGTACTGGATTATGTTGGCAACATATATTACTTCCTTATTCATTTATTTGTTTATTTTTGTTTACTGTTGGAATGGGATTTGTTTTATCAACTATTTCCGTATTTTTAAGAGATATGTTTTATATTTATGGAATTATTATAACAATTTGGACTTATTTAACTCCGATTATGTATGACATAAATTCAATTGGAAATTCTACACTTCAGTTTTTAATGAAATTTAATCCAATGTATCAATTAATTAATTTTGCAAGAACAATAATTTTATATCACAATACTCCAACACTTGGTCAGTTTGCTGGATGTGGTGTATCTGCATTAATTATTTTATTGCTAGGTATATTTATCTTTAAGAAAAAACAAGATAAATTTATCTATTATGTTTAGGGAGGTATTTATGGAAAAAGAAAATATGATTGAAATAGAAAATGTTTCAATGAAGTTTAACCTCGGAATAGAAAAGGGCTTTTCTCTAAAACAGTGGTTTGTTGATTTGGGAAAACATAAAAAGAAAGTAAAAAATGATTTTTGGGCTTTAAAAGATGTAAATGTAAATATTAAAAAAGGTGAAGTTGTTGGATTTATTGGTTCAAACGGAGCTGGAAAATCTACACTTTTAAAAGTTGTTGCGGGTGTTATGAAACCAACTGAAGGAAAAGTTAATGCATATGGAAATATTTGCCCTATGATTGAACTTGGAGCTGGTTTTGATCCACAACTTACAGCAAGAGAAAATATTTATTTAAATGGCGCAGTAATGGGTTATTCAAAACAGCTTATTGATTTAAAATTTGATGAAATTGTTGAGTTTTCAGAATTAAAAGATTTTCTAGATGTACCAGTTCAAAACTTTTCATCAGGAATGGTAGCAAGACTTGCGTTTTCAATAGCAACAATAGTTGATCCTGAAATCCTTATTGTTGATGAAATACTTTCAGTTGGTGATATTGCATTTCAAGCAAAAAGTGAAAGAAAAATGATGGATATGATAGGTGGAGGAACCACAGTACTGTTTGTATCTCATTCACTTTCTCAAATAAAAAAATTATGTGATAAAGTTGTATGGATAGAACATGGGGTTGTTCAAAAAATTGGTGGTAAAGAAGTGTGTGATGACTATTTAAAATTTATGGAAGGTAAGAAGTAGGTGTAGTAATGAATAAAATATTGTTAAAACAGTTTTTAGACGTAAAAAGAAGATTAGTCGAAAATAAATCTATAATAATTGTAGCTCCATATTTTACTGAAGAAAGATTAAAAGATGGATATTATAAAAGAGTTAAAGCAGTTGATGAATTATTTAAAGATTTTTATAAAGTATATGTAACATATGAAACTAAAAGTAATTCGATAGTTTTTGAAGAACATCCAGAAAGAAATACAACTGTAGTAAGATATTTACCAGGTTCAAAAAAACAAACTGCAACAATTGCATTATTGATGATTGCTTGTGGAAGAATATATTGTCATTCCGTATGGCAAGCTAAAAAGAAATTTTATAAGTTACCAGGTGTTAAAGTATATGTAGATGTTCATGGTGTAGTACCAGAAGAAGAAACATTATATGGTAGATATGAAGATGCACAAATGTATGGTGATGTTGAGGAAATTACAGTACAAAAAGCTGAATGTTTAATATGTGTAACGAATAAAATTAAAGAGCATTTGCAAAAAAAATATGGTAATAAATTTAAAGCAAAAACAATTATTATGCCGATATTTGATACTAATCTTTCTCAATATGATATTAAAGTACCAAAAGAAAAAAAATTTATTGATAATAAACCTGTTGTAATATATGCAGGCGGTATTATGAAATGGCAAAAAATTGAGTTGATGCAGGCATCAATTCATAAATGTATTGATGCAGCAAATTATATAGTTTGTTGTCCCAATCCAAAGGAATTTTGGGCAACCTGGGAATATTCTAAGCCTAAAAATTTAACTGTAAGTTCAAAATCATATCAAGATTTATGCAAAGATGTATATATGAAAGCACATTATGGATATGTATTAAGAGATGATATTACTGTGAATAATGTTGCATGTCCTACAAAAATTGCTGATTATTTTAAATATAGAATCGTTCCTATAGTGAGTAGTCCAAAAATTGGAGATTTTGTGGATTTAGGTATGAAATATATTACTTTAGATGATTTTAATTCTGGTAAACTGTTAAGTAAAAATCAGTTAAAAGAAATTGCAGATAATAATGAAAATGTATTAAAAAAATATGTTGATATTCACGAAAAAGGAAAAAAGGAATTTATTAAGATGTTTAATGAGGGGGAGAAATGAAAAAAATATTTAATAAAATTAAAAAAATGATAAGATTTATCGGTGTTTTATTTTATCTTCTATATTATAGAATTAAAAATATTGGTACAAAAAAAGGCATAGCTCAAGTTGTAGAATCTTTTAAAAGTGGTGGGTTAGAACAAGTTGCTGCAAATATATATAAAGCTTTTAAAGATAATGGGGATATTTCTACAGTAATATGTATTAGCAATACTACCGGCCCTATGTTTGAGCAAATTTATACTCCTAAAGATATTAGAATTGTATATTATGATGTTATCGAAATGATTAAGTTTTGTGCTAAAAATAATATTGGTACATTAATATTTCATTTTACAACATTTCATATGATATTATTTAGATTTTTAGGGTTCAAAAATTATTATATTATTCATAATACATACATATGGTATACAAATGAGGAATGGAAAAAATTAAAAATCAAATTAAAATTTTCAAATGGTATTATAGCAGTTTCTGAATGGTGTAAAGATTATTTTATAAAGAAAACTGGTTATAAAAATGTTAAATTAATATTAAATGGAATAGACTTTAATAATCTTGATAATGGTAATCAAACTTCAATAACAAGAAAATCATTAAAAATTAAGGATAACGAATTAATTTGCTTAACTGTAGGTGGATATACACCTGGAAAACATCAAATGGAAATTATTGGTATAGCTGAAGAGGTCATTAAATATAATAAAAATATTAAATTTATTACAGCAGGACCTATTTTAGATGAAAAATTATATAAAAAATTTGTGAATGAAGTCAACAGGTCTAGTGCTAAAAATAATATTATTATTTTAAATTATATACCACAAGAAGAAATTGGCGATTTCATTTCAAAAAACTGTGATATTTATTTGCAACCTTCAATTCATGAAGCAGGTGTTCCTTTGACTGTAATGGAAGCGTTATTAAAAAGTAAACCTGTTATTATGACTGACTTTATGTTAAAAGAAACATTTCCAATAGTTGATAGAATTATTGGTGTAATACCACCATATGATAATATTCTTAAAGTTACTACAAGTGATGCATATAATATGAGTTTGAAAAAAAAGGATATTTCTACACAACAATTTGCAAATAATATATTAGAAGTAGCAAAAAATTTAGATAAATATAAGAATATTGATCGAAACGAATATCAATTTTTGAGTACAGATAGAATGGCACAAGAATATATTGAATTTATTAAATTATAGGAGTTAATATGGCAAAAGTAAATTATAAAATTAAAAAGGGAATTCAAATAATGATAAAAGAAGGACCTATTTCTTTGACAAAAAAAATTCATTGTTCAATAAAAAAAAATAATATTAGTATTATTAAACCACCATATGAAATGCTTTCAAATATTCAGTTTAAAAAAGGATATATTGATATAGTGATTGAATCAGATTTAGATAAAAGTGCTATTGTTAATAAAATTAAAGATACCGAATATAAAGTTAATATTTTTGAAATCGAAAAAGATATTAACGATTATACATTTAATAATGTTTTTGATAATCGCTCTTTTGTTTATGTTTATAGAAAAAAGAAATGTAATTTTAAAAATGCCTTTAATGTATTATTTTCTGATGATATTGTTAAATTTATAAATGAATTATCTAATAGTTTAAACGGACTAAAGTTATTTGCTAATTATAATATAGAAAATGCTATTAGTGTAAAAACTTCTACATTTTTTAATTATAAAGGAACAAATTATTATTCTGGTGGAGCTGAACGATATTTATTAGATTTATATGATGTATGCAAAGAAATTGGCATTAATTTAGTGATTTATCAACATGGAGATATTCCTTTTATTAGAAAGTATAATGATATAAATGTTATTGGGTTAAAAGCAAATAAAGAAATTGATTATAGTTATGAATTTTTAGATAAGCAAACAAAAAATTATATATATCATACATTTAATAATACTCAATTACATATATATTCTGCATTTCAAGAATGTTATCCAAATCATATTGGTCCTTCTATAGGGATAAGTCATGGAATTAGTTGGGATAATGTAAGTAATAATTATTCTTATGGAAAAGATTATTTTTGGGAAAATAAAAAAATTTATTTAGATGGTGCTTCATATTGTAGTAAAATGATTTCTGTTGATACCAATACTGCTAATTGGTTTCAAACTGTTGATTATAATTTAGGAAATAAAAAAATTCATGTTATTCCAAATTATGTTAATGTTGATGAATTTAAGCCTAGAAAAGATTATTTAATATCTAAAGATAAAATAATAATAACGTATCCTAGAAGACTATATGAACCAAGAGGACTTTATATTGTTTTAGATACAATTGATTATATTTTAGAACATTATAAGAATGTAGAATTTCATTTTGTGGGGAAAGGATTTGAAGAAGATACAAATAATATAGATAAAATGATTAATAAGTATAAGGGTAGAATAAAACGATATAGTATGCCACCAGAAAGAATGAAAGAGGTTTATAAATATACTGATATTAGTTTGATTCCTACATTGTGGAGTGAAGGAACATCTTTATCTTGTTTAGAGGCTATGGCAAGTGGTAATTTAGTTATTGCAACCCGAATTGGTGGTCTAACAGATATAGTTATTAATGGTTATAATGGTTATTTGATTGAACCTTCCTCTGATTCATTAAAAGAAACACTGGTAAACGTTTTAGATAATTTTCATAATCAAGGCGATATTAGAAAAAATGGTGTTGAAGTTGCCAAGGCTTTCAATAAAAATCTATGGAAAGAAAAATGGAAAAAAGAAATTAATAGTTTTAATTTAAAATATAAATCTAAAAATAATGAATTAGTTGAGTTCTATGTTAATAGTTTAGATGACTTAAATGATAAAGATTTAAAATTAATAAAAAAAGAGTTACTTGCTAATAATCTGGTGTATATTCGTGTGCCTGTTCTTGATGAAAATGTGTCTTATGGATTGTTACAAATAGTTAGTTTTTCTGAAGAAGTAGTTAGTAAAGCATCAAGACTATATAAAAAAGAAAATGTTGGTATAAAAATTGATCGAAGTGAAAAAATAATAATAATATAGGTGATGGAATGAAAATATTAGTTGTTAGTGATAATTTTTCTAAAGGTGGATTAGAAACACAAATTAATACATACTATAATAATTTACCAAATAATATAGAGTTTGTATTTGCCTTTGGAAAATATACAAAAACTGATTTAATAAGCGGCGCAAAAATTTATCAAAATTTTAATTTTTCGTTTAATGATACAATTCTGGATTTTTGTGAAGATGTTGAACGTTTAATATCTATAATTAAAGAAGAAGATATTGATGTTATACATGTACATCCGTATTATGGATTTTTTGCTGCATTATTTGCCAGTCAAATAACAAAAACTAAAATAGTTTATACATATCATGGTATTGGTAGTTTTAACTTTACAAAAACGCATATATCTCAACCATTATTTTTATATTCTTTTGAAAGTGGCGCCATATCTAATGTTTTTTCAGTTAGTGAAATTGGTGTTAATAATTTTTCAAAAATTGGTTATAATAATGCAATTTTGTTAGAAAATCCTATAGATTTAAAACAATTTCCTATAGCTAATTATGTAAATAATAAAAAATGGTTGCTTATATCTAGAATTGATTCAGATAAAATAGGTGAAATAAAGTTAATCATTAGTAAAATGAGCAATTATGATATAAAATATATTGATATTTTAGGCGATGGCAATGAATTTGATAATTTAAATGAATATTTAATAAATAATAAATTAACACAAAAAGTTAGCTTGAAAGGTTATTCAAATAAAATTTATAATGAAGTTAACAATAAATATAATGGAATTATTGGCATTGGCAGAGTTATATTAGAGGGATTAGCTATGAAAGTTCCTTGCATATTAATTGGAAATAATAAAATTACTGGTTTCGTAAATGAAAAAGTTTATAATGAAATTAAGAATATAAATTTTATTAATCGAACGACTAATATTATTAATAATAAAATGGTTACTTATGAAGAATTGGGAAGAATTAATTTAGATTTAATAAACAAATTTAGTGTAGATAATGTTTTAAAAAAATATGTTAATATATTATTAACTAGTAATAGTATTTATATGCCAAATTTAATTAGTCTTTATAGTGAGATAAAAAAACTCTCAGAAAATGCTCAATTAAAAAATTGTTATTTTCATAAAGAAAGATTAGTGTATAATCTAGTTGATACGTATGTTAATAAATTTAGTGGATTAAATGATATTTCCATTATTTCTACAAATACTAATTTAGTATATGAATTATATGATTTAACTACTTATAGAATGAATTTAATTAAGGAGGGAGAAAAATGATTAAAGTAATAAGTATTTTTGGAACAAGACCGGAGGCTATTAAGATGGCTCCTCTTGTAAAAGAATTAGAAAAAAGAAAAGAAATTGAAAGTATAGTTGTGGTAACAGCACAACATAGGCAAATGCTTGATAGTGTTTTAGAAACATTTAATATTAAACCTGATTATGATTTAAACATTATGAAGCAAGGACAAACTTTAGGTGATATTACCACTAGAGCATTAACAGGACTTGAGGAAGTTATTAAAAAAGAAAAACCGGATATTGTGCTTGTTCATGGTGATACAACAACAACTTTTGCAGGTGCTTTAGCGGCATTTTATAATGGCACTTCAATAGGACATGTTGAAGCAGGACTTAGAACTTATGATAAATATTCTCCATATCCTGAGGAAATGAATAGACAAATGGTAGACTGTATGACAGATATGTATTTTGCACCAACTTTAATGAGTAAAGAAAACCTTTTAAAAGAGGGTAAAGATGAAAGTAAAATATATGTTACAGGAAATACTGCTATAGATGCAATGAGTACAACAGTGGATGAAAATTATACTCATCCTGAACTTGAATGGATTAAACCTAATGAAAAAATGATTCTACTTACAGCTCATCGTAGAGAAAATTTAGGTGAACCTATGAGAAATATTTTTAAGGCTGTAAAAAAAATAACCGATGAATTTAATGATGTAAAAGTAATATATCCAATACATTTAAATCCAAAGGTGCGAGAAATAGCAAATGAAGTATTTAAAGGTGATGATAAAGTTCATTTGATTGAACCTCTTGAGGTATTTGATTTTCATAATTTTCAAAATAAAAGTTATATAATTTTAACAGATAGTGGTGGTATTCAAGAAGAGGCTCCATCACTTGGAAAACCAGTTTTAGTTTTAAGGGATACAACAGAGCGTCCCGAAGGAATTAAAGCAGGTACTTTAAAACTTGTTGGAACAGATGAAGAAACAATATATAATGAAACTAAAAAATTATTAACAGATAAAAAAGAATATGAAAAAATGAGTAAAGCATCAAATCCTTATGGAGATGGACATGCATCAGAAAAAATAGTTGATGCAATATTAGAAAAAATGAGATAAAAATGAAATTTATCTTGTTTTTTTAATCTTTTATGATAAACTATATTATTAGATGGGTGGGTAATATGCTACATATATGTTTATTAATACCTGGTGTTTTTTCACTAGTAATTCATAGAAAGTATTATAAGTTAAATAATTTATTAGATAATTTTTTAGTATACCTAATGTATA
This sequence comes from Mycoplasma sp. CAG:472, assembly GCA_000437315.1. Lineage (GTDB taxonomy): Bacteria > Bacillota_I > Bacilli_A > RF39 > UBA660 > UBA6448. The sequence goes on along the minus strand of FR899381.1, from coordinate 21,825 downwards.
ATTATATAAATGCTTTAATAATGAATATATTTTTAAATTTTTTTAGTGTCAATAAATATAATATTTTTAGTATTAATTTGTTTTCATTTAATTTTTCTATGAAATATATGTTACTATCTTTAGTTATTAGTTTATTTTTGCCTAAATTTTATAATAAAATAACTAAAAATATAAAAGTATCATTAACATTAGAAAGAAGGCAAAAATGAAAATAGCTATATATATAATGTCATTAATAATTTTATATCTAGGAATGATTATTTATAACAGTGCAAAATGGGCTATAAATAATTTTTCTTTTGAATCATTTGATGAAATAATTTATACAATTACATCACCTTTGGCTGGTACAGGAAATAATATGATACTTACTTTTTTTAAAGAAAATTTTATAATTCCTTTAATTATAATAATTGGTATAATTATTATTCATTATATTTTTAAAAAATTTAGTTTAAATGTTAAAATAGTAGCATTTGGTAAGAAAATATATTTTGATTTATTTTATTTAAAAATATATAAATTTTTATATTTAATACCAATATTTATATTTGTTTATTCATTTAGGTATTTTGGTAAAAATTTGTATTTTTTTGATTATTTAAAATATCAATTTCAAGAGTCATCATTTATTGAAGATAACTATGTTTTTCCTAAAAAAGTAAAAATGACTTTTCCAGATAAAAAAAGAAACTTAATATATATATATTTAGAATCAATGGAATCAACATATATGGATATAAAAAATGGCGGTGGATATGAAGTAAATTATATTCCACAACTTACAAAAATTGCTAATAATAATATTAGTTTTTCAAATACAGATGCATTTGGTGGTGCTTATACAGCTGGTGCAACTGGATGGACAATTGGTGCTATGGTTGCTCATAGCTCAGGACTTCCACTTAAATCTCCTTTTAGTGGTAATTTACTTTATAATTATTATGAGCAAATTTTACCGGGAGCATATACTTTAGGTGAAATATTACATGATAATGGTTACAATAATTATATTATGTTTGGTTCAGATGCAACCTTTGCAGGTAGAGATATTTATTATAAAAATCATGGTCAATATAAAATTTATGATTATTATACTGCAATAGAAGATGGAGTTATTGATGATGATTATTTTGTATTTTGGGGCTATGAAGATGAAAAACTTTTCTCATATGCTAAAAGAGAACTTAAAAAAATTAGTAAGAATAAAGAACCATTTAATTTTACGCTTCTTACAGTGGATACTCATGCAATGGATGGATATACAAGCGATTTTTGTAAAAATGAATATGATAATAAGTATTTAAACTCAATAGCTTGTTCAAGTTATCAAGTAAATAATTTTATATCATGGATAAAGAAACAAGATTTTTATAAAGACACTACAATAGTTTTAGTTGGAGATCACTTAAGCATGAATAATTATTCTTTTAATAATTTACCTGCACACTATAATAGAACTGTTTATAATGCCTTTATTAATACAAATGTTAAACCAATTAATGAAAAGGAAAGAATATTTTCTACAATGGATTTTTTTCCAACAACATTGGCATCATTAGACGTATATATTGATGGAGATAGATTAGGGCTTGGAACTAATTTGTTTAGTGATAAACATACACTTTTAGAAGAATATAATTATAGTTATGTAAATACAGAACTTAACAAAAATTCAAGATTTTATAATAATTGTTTTATAAATAATGATTGTTAAAAATTAGTATCAAAAAATTATTGGTACTTTTTTTTTATCGTGTTATAATTGTGATAGGAGTATTTAAGGTGATGATAAAGTATCAAGAAGAATTATTAAGTGGTGCACAGAGTGGACAACAAATTTTGCTAAGTGATATTCAAATAAAAGTTTTAGAGTATTGCAATGAAGCTAAAAGTGCTAAAGTAATTAAGGAATATTTAAATATTGTTTCTAAAAGATATGTCGGTGAAAAAAATATTAAAACCATTAATTGATTTAGGGATGCTTGAATACACTAATAAAAATAATTATAGGGCGGAAAATCAAAAATATATTACTGTTAAAAAGGAGATAAAATGAAAGAAAAAATAAGTAAACTTGTAAATGTATATAAAAAATATGGATTTATTGGATTTTGTAAAAAATTAAGAGCATATATAATTGCAAATTATTTAGATAAAATAAGTTTTAAAACTATATTTAATAAGAAAAAATATACTAAAGAAATAGAAAAAATATTAAGTGACAATAAATATGATAGGATTATTTTATGGAGAAGTAGTTTTGGTTATAATGTACCTTTATTTCAAAGACCACAACATATTGCAAATAATTTATCTAAAAATAATTGTTTAGTATTTTATGAAGTAACTACAATGACAGATAAAGTAAAAATATATAAAAAGTTTAGTGATAATTTATATTTATTTAATTATAATAATAAAGCTTTAAATAAAATTCTTATGAATTGCTTAAAGGATATTAATAAGCCAAAATATATACAGCTTTATTCTACGGATTGGAAATTATCTGTAGAAAATATTGAAAATTATATTGCAAATGGTTTTAAATTTATTTATGAATATATAGATCATATTTCTCCAGTATTATCTGGAACAAAAGATTTGCCTAAAAATATTTCTGATAAATATGAATATATATTAAATCATAAAAAAAATGTTTATGTAGTTGTAACCGCAGATAATTTAGAAAAAGATATAATAGAAAAAAGAGGTAAAGAAAATTTAATTTTTTCCTCGAATGGTGTTGATTATAACTTTTTTCAAACAATTGATAAAGACTATAAATTTGAAAGTGAATTTACTAAAGTACTAAATAAACCATGTATTTGTTATTATGGTGCTCTTGCTAGTTGGTTTGATTATGATTTAATAAAGAAAATTAATGATACAAATAAATATAACATAGTTTTATTTGGTATAAAATATGATGAAAGTTTTGATTTATCTGGTATAAATGAACTTAAAAATGTTTATTTTTTTGGACCTAGGGATTATAAAGTATTAAAAAACTATGCTAGTAAAATGGATGTAATGATTATTCCTTTTGTACTTAATGATATAACATCATCTACTAGTCCTGTAAAACTCTTTGAATATATGGCTATGAAAAAACCTATAGTTACTACAGATATGCTTGAATGTAGAAAATATAAATCTGTTTTAATTGGTAAAAATTATGAAGACTTTATAAAAAAATTAGACGAAGCAATGAAATTAAAAAATGATAAAAAATATTTGGATTTACTAACTAAAGAAGCAAAGGATAATGATTGGTCTCATAAAGCAAAAGTAATTATTGATTATATAAAAAAGGATGAAAAATGAAAGATATATTAGAAAAAATATACAATGAAGAAGAAAACATATTTTATAGTATACTCGAAGATTTACTTATTACAAATAAAAAAAAATTTATTATAACTGTTAATCCTGAAATAATTATAAAATCCTATAAAAACATAGAGATAAAAGAAATGCTTTTAAATGATAATAATATTTTAGTTCCTGATGGTATATCAATTATAAAAAAAGCAAAACAGTATAATATAAATATTAAGGAAAGAATTACTGGTGTTGATATATCTAGTAAAGCACTTGAAATATGTAATAAAAATAAAAAGAGTATATATTTATTTGGCTCTAAAAAAGAAGTTTTAGATAAGTTGATTATAAATATTAATCAAAAATATCCAAATATTAATATTGTTGGATTTAGTGATGGCTATGTAGAAGATAAAGATAAAATTATGCAAGAAATAATTTTTTTATCTCCAGATCTAATATTAATTGCTTTAGGAGTTCCTAATCAAGAATTATTAATAAACAAATATATTGAAAAAGCCAAAAAAGGAGTTTTTATTGGTGTAGGGGGTACATTTGATGTATTAAGTGGATGCAAAAAAAGAGCTCCAAAATTATTTATTAAACTTAATTTAGAGTGGCTATATAGAATTATATGTGAACCAACAAGATTAAAAAGATTTATTCAAAATAATATTGTATTTATGTTTAAAAAATAGTACCAAAGTATTGGTACTTTTTTATAATTAAAATATAATTTTGGTGGTTCACAAAGTGGTGCTAAAAGTAGACAACGAATTTTCTAATAAAAAATTGACTATACTGCTATAGCCAATTTTTTAATTTCCTCAATGGTATTATCAATTTCAATTAATGGTATTCGTGTATATGGATTATTTCTTAATAACAAACATGCTTCAATTGCATTTTCTTTATTAATAATATTTTTTGAATTCATTAATTTTATAATCTTTAATGTTCTTAATACTTCAACACCATTTTTTTCTGAAAATGTTTTTAATCTATTATCACCAGTTGCTAAAATATAATTATTATCTTTAGCAACAACATAATTAATTAAATCTTGTGGTGATAATTTTTTGTTTTCTTTTGCAAGTTTTTGCATTTCTAAAATCTGATTTGAAGTAGCCTGAATTACTTTAATCTTATTTATTAATTCCATGTTACATGTTTTATGATTTATTTCACTTTCTTTAATAATATCTAAAATATAAACATTATCAAGTAAAGAGAACTTTTCTAATAAATTAGCATTAAATAAATCAGTTATTATATTAGTATCAGTAATTATAATCTTCTCTGTTAAATTCATCAGCAGTTTCTCCGAGTAATTCACAAGCTTTATTTAATGATATAATATCTTCATTTTCTAACTTATGAACAATTTTTTTATATTGATACGTTATTTCTGGTTTAATTGGTTTTGGGTCACTTGTTCCGATATGAGTACTTATATAAATACTCATTTTTTTATATAAATAGTCATTAATAATATTTAAATCTTTTAATCTATAATTAATTGCAGCATAACTAACTTTATATTCTGCTTTAACGGCTATATATTCATAAAAACTAATGGTTTTTCTATAGTTCCCAATTTCATTAATAATTGCTTTTTTAGGCATTAATAGGGCACTAGCAAATCTATTACAAAGGTTTTCTTCATTATCTTTATCACAATTAATTAATAAATGTCCAAGTTCATGAGCAATGGTAAATCTTTGTCTTGCTCCATCTTTTATATCATCTAAAATAATTATAAATGGAATACCTTCGACAATTTCACTTAGTCCATCAAAATCTTTGAATCTATTATTTGAATTTTTAATTTGGATTATGTATATACCTAAATTTTCCAAAATATTAATTAAATTAACTATTGGCTGTAATTCTGATATTTCAATAAAATTTCTAAACTTTTGCGCTGCAATTTCTGCATCTTCAATACAGTTACATTTATATTTAGGTAGTTTTATAGTATTATCAATATCATTATAGCTTAATACTTCAACATAGTTTCCAACTTCGTTCATTATTATGTCCTTTAATAAATCTAGATTTTGACCAGTTAATCTTTTCTTTTTTCTAAATGCAATAAATTTCATTTGAGGTTTATTATAAACTTTTAATAAATCTAATACGTTAACATTATATGCTCTAGAAAACTCAATTAACTTTTGTGAATCAGGAATAATATCTCCTTTTTCATACTTAGCAACAGCAGTACTACTCATATTAAGTAAATCACCAGCCTGTTTTAATGATAACTTTTTTAGTAAACGGGTTCTTTTTAAATTGTTTCCAATCTCATTCATTTTTATTTTCCTTTCAGTTTATATTTTATCATTTAAAAGAAGAAATGTAAACTATAATATTTATTTATTTTTTAATAATAAATTGGTATAATAGAAATATATGGAGAATAGATGAAAAATAGAAAAATTGTTATACCACTTTTTATAATATTAATTATTTCATTCGTAGCAATGTTATTTTTTTACTTTTATAAAAAACATAATGATAAAATTAAACTACAGGAAGAACAAAAGTTAAATGAAAAATTAATTAAAGAAAAGATTGATTTAATTAATAAAAACTATGGAATATTTGTTGATGGAGAAAAGATTCAAAGTGATGATGAAATAGCAACTTTTTTTAATAATATAATTGATATTAAAAGTGAAATTAATTCATTAAAAGTAAATGGCGTTACAATAACTAATATAACTAATCCTAAAAAGAGTATTGAAAAAAATAATGATTTATATAATAAAATAAATGATTTAAAATATCCAAAATTTAATAGTTTTACTAACTTATCTAAAGAGGAAAATAAAGAACTTGAAAAAATATATAATGAAAGTGAAATAATAAAAAACATTAAAAATGATGAAGATATTAAAGAAAAACTATTAAATACAATAAAAGATAATAATGAATTTTTAACATTTTTAGATAATAATAAAAATAAATATTATGTTAATGGATTTGATATTATTTATAAAGATGAAAATTTTGCAAATGATTTTAGAAAGTATAATACTAAATATAATTTATTAAATGAGAATAATCTAGGAAAAAAAGTACCTGTTCTTATGTATCATGCTGTTTCAGATAATCCATGGGGAGATACAACACTTTTTGTTAGCATTAAAAATTTTGAATTACAAATGAAGTATTTATATGATAATGGTTATACACCATTATTCTTAAATGAAATTGATAGTGCTAAAAATTATGATAAACCAATAGTTGTTACTTTTGATGATGGATATAAAAATATTTATGATTATGCATATCCAATACTTAAAAAATATAATATAAAATCATCATTTTATTTAATAACTGATTGGATGGATGGTGATACATATATTAGTCCAGAAATGGCAGTTGAACTAGATAAATCTAAACTTTTTGAAATTGGAGTTCATACTAAAACTCATGTTAAATTAGGAACCCTTGATTACGATACACAATATAATGAAATAATTGAAAGTAAAAATACTTTAGAAAAATTACTTAATAAAAAAATAACAACTATTGCATATCCATATGGTAGTTATAATACAGATACAATAAATATAACCAAAAGTGCATTTGATTATGCCGTTACTGTAGAAAGTGGATTTAATTACTCCAATAAATTAGATAGACTAAGACTTAAAAGATTTAAAATACCAAGAAGTATGGATATTAATACTTTTATAAATGTTATTGGAGGAAAGTAGATATGTATATTTTCAGTTCAAAAATGCACTGAAAAGTAATAAATGCATTGAAGTATAATAAATAATTAAAAACTAATAAATTTGTGATATACTTAATGTAGTAGGAGGAATAAAATGAAAACAATATTAGTAACTGGAGGAGCAGGTTATATAGGCTCTCATACAGTAGTGGATTTACTTGAAAATAACTATAATGTAGTTATAATAGATAATTTTTCTAATTCAAAACCAAAAGTATTAGAAAATATTAAAAAGATTACTAACAAAGATTTTAAATTCTACGAAGGAGATGTTCAAGATAAAAAGCTTCTTGAAAAAATATTTAATGAAAATAAAATAGAGGGAGTTATTCATTTTGCAGCATTAAAAGCAGTAGGTGAATCTGTTGAAAAACCACTTGAATATTATCATAATAACTTATTTTCCACAATTACACTTCTTGAGGTAATGAAAAAATATAATTCTAAAAACTTTATTTTTTCATCAAGTGCGACAGTTTATGGTGTACCAAAATCATTACCTTTAAAAGAGGATGCTACACTTTCAGTATCAAATCCATATGGTGCAACAAAGCTTATGATTGAGGATATTTTGAAAGATTTATATGCATCAGATAATTCTTGGAATATAGTAATTTTAAGATATTTTAACCCAGTAGGATGTCATAGTTCACATTTAATTGGAGAAGATCCAAATGGTATTCCAAATAATTTAATGCCATACATTGTTAAAGTTGCTACAGGAAAACTAGAACAATTAAGTATTTTTGGAGATGATTATGATACTGTAGATGGAACTGGAGTAAGAGATTATATTCATGTAGTAGATTTAGCAAATGGACATGTAAAAGCATTAGATAGATTATTTAATGGATATGGTTTAACAATTTGTAATTTAGGAACTGGTAAAGGCGTAAGTGTTCTTGAAATGGTTAAAACATTTGAAAAAGTTAATAATGTAAAAGTAAATTATAAAATTACTGAAAGAAGAAAAGGTGATGTTGCCTCATGTTATGCATCTTGTGACTATGCTAAAAAGATTTTAAACTGGAGTGCAGAAAAGGATTTAACTGACATGTGCCGTGATTCATACCTTTTCGAGGTAAATAATCAAGATTAAGACTTTTTACTCTTGTAAAACGTAAAATTAAATGCTAAAATAAATTTGTAAATCAGTGATGAAAGATTAGTAGTAAGTATTTTATTTTAAAGAGAGTTAGCGTTTGGTGTAAGCTAATAATAAAGACTTATGAATCTACTTTCTAGAAAGTCTAATAAACTTCGGGTAATTTCCGTTAAAGAATAATTAAGTTATATAAAGGATGGCACCGCAGCATTGCTCCTTAAAAAGAGTTTATGTGTGTGCTTTTTTTAATGAAAGGATGGTAAAAATGATTGATATTAATTTAATTAGAGAAAACGCTGACTTAGTAAAGAAAAATATTAAAAAGAAATTTCAAGATGAAAAACTACCTTTAGTGGATGAAATTAAAGAAATGGATGAAAGATATAGAAATGCTAAGTTTAAAGCAGATGAACTAAGATGTGAAAAAAATAAGGTTAGTGCTAAAATTGGTGAATATGTAAGAAATAAAGAATTTGATAAAGTAGAGGAAACTAAAAAAAGAGTAAATGAAATAAATACTGAAATTGCAAATTTAACTGTTGAGGAAGAAAGACTTCAGAATTTTGTTCATGATAAAATGCTTTTGATTCCTAACATTATTGATCCTAGTGTACCAATTGGTAAAGATGATAGTCAAAATGTTGAAGTTCAAAGATTCGGTGAACCATATGTTCCAACATATGAAATTCCATATCATGCAGATATTATGGAAAGATTAAATGGACTTGATAAAGAAAGTGCTGGAAGAACTTCAGGAGAGGGTTTCTATTATCTTACTGGTGATATAGCAAGAATTCATAGTGCAATGCTTTCATATGCTAGAGATTTTATGATTGATAAAGGATTTACATATTGCATTCCACCATTTATGATTCATGCATCAGTTGTCGAAGGAGTTATGTCATTTCCTGAAATGGAAGCAATGATGTATAAAATAGAGGGTGAAGATTTATATTTAATTGGTACAAGTGAACACTCAATGATAGGAAGATTTTTAGGACAAATTGTTGATGAAAAATCACTTCCTATTGCACTTACTTCATATTCTCCATGTTTTAGAAAAGAAGGTGGTGCTCATGGCCTTGAGGAAAAAGGTGTATATAGGGTTCATCAATTTGAAAAACAAGAAATGATTGTATTATGTAAACCAGAAGAAGCTTTTACTTGGTATGAAAAAATGTGGAAAGCTACAGTAGAACTTTTCAGAAGTTTAGATATTCCTGTTAGACAACTTGAATGTTGCAGTGGAGATCTTGCCGATCTTAAAGTTAAATCTTGTGATATAGAGGCTTGGAGTCCTAGACAACAAAAATACTTTGAGGTAGGTTCTTGTTCTAATTTATCTGATGCCCAAGCACGTAGACTTCAGATAAGAACTAAAGGAGAAAACGGAACATATTTTGTTCATACATTAAATAATACAGTACTTGCTTCTCCAAGAGCATTAATTGCTTTTGTAGAAAACAATTATAATGAAGATGGAAGCATTTCTATACCTGAGGTTTTAAGACCTTATATGGGTGGAAAAACTAAAATAGAGCCTACAAAATAGGCTTTTTTTTATAAAATATAATGTCGAATTTTGTCAGAAAAAAACTAGTTTTGATATGTTTTGTCGAAGTGCTTGCAATTGGATTTTAAATGGTGTAAATTACTACTTGAAAGCGGGTTTTGGTGGATATATTTCATATTAATGCGTCCCAACCAAACTTTCATATTATAGATGAAGAGTTAAAAATATACTACTAAAAATTGAAAATCAAAAATAATAAATCATAACTCATACATACTTTACATTTCCATCAAAATCCCTTTCAAAATTTTTAATAATTTGTTATAATATCTAGGAAGTTGGGAGTGTTAATATGTTAAAACCAGATTATAAAGTTGCAAAAGATAGAACAAAAGTAGAAATAAAGTATCAAAATGTTGATGAAAAAATAAAAAATATTTATAAAGGAAAAAAATATTTTCTTAGGACTTATGGATGTCAAATGAATGTTCATGATTCAGAGGCTATTGCATCATACTTAGAAAAATTAGGATTTACTAAAACAGATGTTTTAGAACAATCTGATATAGTTGTATTAAATACTTGTGCCATAAGAGAAAATGCTCATGATAAAGTATTTGGCTATTTAGGTAGATGTAAACATTTAAAGAAAGAAAAAAAGGATTTAATAATTGTTTTAATGGGTTGTATGGCAGGCCAAGAAGATGTAGTTGAGGAAATCGAAAAGAATCATAAATATGTTGATATAGTAGTGGGTCCTAATAATTTATTTGATTTACCACATTTACTAATAGAAAAATTAGATAAACAAAATATATTAGTTCATTCAAATAGTGATGTTGTACCCGAAGGTTTTGATTATAAAAGAGATTCAAAAGTATCTGCTTGGGTAAATGTTATGTTTGGTTGTGATAAATTTTGTACATACTGTATAGTTCCATTTACAAGGGGAAGAGAAAGAAGTAGAAAAATGGAAGCTATAGTCGAGGAATGTAAATGTTTAGTAGACTCTGGCTATAAAGAAATAACTTTACTTGGTCAAAATGTTAATGCCTATGGTAATGATTTAAATTTAGGTTATGATTTTGCAGATCTTCTTGAAAATGTTGCTAAACTTGGGATTCCAAGACTTAGATTTGTTACATCACATCCTTGGAATTTTACTGATAAAATGATTGATGTTATAGCTAAATATGAAAATGTTATGCCATATATTCATCTTCCTATTCAATCAGGAAGTGATAAAATACTTAAGAAAATGAATCGTAAATATACAAAAGAAGAGTACATAACTTTATTTAATAAAATGAAAGAAAGAATACCTAATGTATGTATAACCACTGATATAATTGTAGGTTTTCCTGGAGAAACAAATGAAGACTTCGAAGAGACACTTGATATAGTTAATAAACTTAAATATGATGGTGCTTATACATTTATTTATTCAGAAAGAAAAGGTACTGCTTCATCATTTATGAAAGATGATGTTTCTATAGAAGAAAAAGAAGATAGACTTCATAGATTAAATGAAATTGTTAATAAATATTCAAAAGAAAGTAATGAGAAAATGCTTAATAAAGTAGTTCCAGTACTATTAATTGGTGAAAGTGAAAAAGATAAAACTAAATGTTATGGCTATACAGATACAATGAAACTTGTAAATGTTGATTGTGATAAAAAAGAAATAGGCAATATTGTAAATGTTAAAATAACTGATGCTAAAAGTTTTAGTTTAGATGGCAAGATTGTAAAGTAGGGAATATCCTTACTTTTTTATTTGATTATCTTTTTATGGTCGGTCGTTTTAGACATAAAAAAAACTTATGAATTTAATCATAAGTAATTTTTAATTGGTATCCCCGATTGGATTCGAACCAACGACCGACCGCTTAGAAGGCGGTTGCTCTATCCAGCTGAGCTACGGAGACAGCACAATTAAATTATATATCAAAGTGCTGTTATTATCAAGTAAAATTTTACGATTTTTGCATAAAATTAGTCATTTTTTGTAATTTCTTCGATTTCTGAGGCGTAAAATATACATTTTTCATATTTTGTTTCATAACTAATTGAAAAAATATTAGGAATTTTATCTAAAAAATATTTTGAAAGAGCTAAAAGTTCAACATTGTAGTTTGTCATATACATATCAAACTCTTTTTCATTAAAGTCCTTAATTACTTTATTTATTATATCTTTTTCAGTAGTTAAATACTCTGTTGAAGACTTAATTTTTAATTTATAATCTTTTGTATATGTTGTATTAAAGGCAAAACTAATGTTATATCCTAAAAGTCTATTTTTATATGCTATAACTGGCATTAAATCATCTCCATAATTAGTATGCTTATTTAATTAATTTTTATGCTTACATCTTTTCCTAAAGTATCTCTAATTGAAAGTGCTAAGGTATATTTTACTTTTTCAGTAATATTTTCATCATTTAAGTTTAAAAGCATTTTATTATCAAATGACATATTAACACTATTTTCCATTATTTCATAATTTTTAAGTTCATAAGAGGCATTTAAAAAACTAATTAGATTACTTTCATAGATAGGGGAAGTTTTAAGTTCCTTTACTATTATTTCAACAGCATTTGCATCATTATTTGTAATTTTAGTAATAGGAATATAATAGGTTAAATCATCAGTTTTACTAGCATAATATATTGTAGTCTTAGTTACATTTTTATAACTTTTAATGTCATAGACTTTATTTATACCATAACTTTTATCTAAAGAAACAGGTAGTTTAACTTTTGAATTTGGAAGTTCATTTAGTTTTTTATTTTCAACATATATTAAAATTTTATCAATATTTTCTAGTTCACATAATGAGTATATAAGACTTTCAATCATTTTTTCTTCATCATTTTCTTTAACAAGCAAAAACTCTTTAGAAAAGTTAAGTTTTAAAACTTTATCATTTAATGAATAATTTAAAAGTTTTGTATTTTCAGGTATTAAAGGTTCAAAGTTTACTGGTAAATAATTTTCATATAATGACCCCTTAGTTAATAAATTAATTATATATTCAATATCATTATCTTTCTTTTTAATAATATTTGTTCTTGCCACATAACCATTTTGATCTTTTATATATAACGGCATAGTAAGTTCATTTATACTTATTATTTCTTCGGGATAAGATGTTTCATTACTAGGAAATATACATAGTAAAAGTACAATAAAAAGTGAGAATGTTGATATACATATTCTTCTTAAGGCATTTTTCTTAAGCATAATAACCCCCTTATTAAAATATATTAATAAGTTTATTTATTATTCAAAAAACCCCGATGGGGTTATTTAATCAAGCGAAATTGCATTTAGTCGAAGAAGTTCTAAAATGGCGTTACATCTTCCTTTTACACCTAATTTCTGCATTGTATTTGAAATATGATTTCTAACTGTTTTTTGACTTATTCCTAGTTCTATAGCAATTTCATTTGTAGTTTTATTTTTAGCTAAAAGATCAAATATTTCTTGTTCTCTTTTAGTTAGTATTTTTTTCATATGCCATCCTTTCTTACCTTTTCATAATAATATATGAATATAGTAAAAAAAAAGGCACGGTGGTATGCCTATTTATTTTGAAATTTAACGGTTATATACATTTGCGTATCATATAATGATTGAACCTCTTTGATGATATTATTTGCTTTTTCTACAGAAGCATCTTTATCATCCACGGTTACACTTATTTTATCTCCCTCAATTTTTACACAAGAGTTTAAATTAAATTTTTCTTTAATCAAATTTTCGATTTGAGATGTTTTTCCTTTTTTATAATTTAAATCTTTTAGTGTATTATATGCTTCATTTTTCTTTTCTTTAGAGGAAGATTTATCAATAAGAATTTTTTGTGCATCTTCCATTTCTTTAAGAATTTTTTCTTCTTCGGAAAGTTTTAAAGCAATTATTACATCTGAATCAGTTACTTTAATAGCATTATCAAGTTTTGTTTCAGTATTTTCAAAGACTGGTAAAGTACTTTCAGGAAGAGATATATAGTATATACCTAAAATAAGTATTAATGCAAAAAGAGTAATGAACCATAAATTTTGTTTATTTATCAAGACTATCCTCCTTCGATAGTAAATTATATTTTTATAATAAAAAAATATTCTTATTTTGAAAATATTTTAAATTTTTATAAATTGTAAATTGCTTTACAATAAATTATATGTAAAATAATTGTAAATATAAGATTTTAATTGATGTTCGTTGTATGCAAAATGGTGAACTTCAATATAGAGTTCAAAGACTTATGAAATATGAAAAAGCAGAATGACTACGATAGGGATATATAAAATATATCTTACTACATTACAGCCAATCTGCCTTTTACATTTAAAAATATAACATAATTAAATTTAAATGTCAAAGTGATTTGTAAAAATACACATATTTTTGTATAATATTATTGTAGGTGATATAAATTGAATATAATAGTAAGTGCTGGTGGTACAGGTGGTCATATTAATCCTGCCTTAGCGTTAATAAATGAATTTAAAAAACAAGAAAAAAATTTAAATGTTTTATATATTGGTACTCATAACCGTATGGAAAAAGATATTGTTCCAAAACTTGGTATAAAATATGAATCACTAGAAATTTATGGTTTTAGTAAAACTCAAATAGCTCGTGATTTTAAAAACATATTTTTAATTAAAAAAGCTATAAAAAAGTGCAACAAAATTATGGATGATTTTAAACCAGATGTTGTTATTGGAGCAGGTGGTTATGTTACAATGCCCGTTATTTATAGTGCTAAGAAAAAGAATATTCCAACAGTTATTTTAGAGCAAAATAGTATTCCTGGTAAAACAAATAAAGTCTTATCTAAAAATTGTGATTTAGTATGCACTTCTTATGAAAATAGTAATAAATATTTTACTAAGGCAAAAAAATGTATATGTACTGGAAATCCAGTTGATTTAAAAATTAATAGTTTATCAAAAATTGATTTAGGATTTCATAAAAATAAAAAATTACTTTTGATAGTATCAGGTTCTTTAGGAAGTGAAACTTTAAATAACTTTTTTATATCACTACTTTCTAAAATAAATGAAGAAGATAATTATGAAGTTTTATATATAACAGGTAAAAGTTACTATGATGAATTTATAAATAATAAAAGTTTTTCCAAAAATATTAAAATATTACCTTTTTTAGAAAATATGTCATCATTATTTTATGATGTTGATTTAATTATAACTAGGGCAGGAGCTTCCACTTTAGCGGAAATAATGCAAGCAAATTTACCTTCGATAATTATTCCTTCGCCATATGTTGCGGGAAATCATCAATACTATAATGCATTAGATTTAACTGAAAGAGGACTTGCTAAAATGTATGAAGAAAAGAATTTAAATGTTGATAAGTTATATAAAGATATTAATAATTTATTAAGTAATAATGATGAATATAAAACTATGAAAGAAAATCTAAATAAATTAAATAAAGTTAAATCATCTAAAATTATTTATGATGAAATAAAAAGGATTTTAAAATGAATGAATATGGTATAGTTTATGAAAATGTTGATTTAAAAAGATATACAACTTTAGGTGTTGGAGGAATAACCAAATACTTAATCGAAGTAACTAGTGAAAATAATTTAGTTTCATTAATCAAATATTTAAAAGATAATAAAATTAAATATTTTATTTTAGGTAATGGCTCTAATGTTATTTTAGATGATAGTTATTTTGATGGTGTAATAATAAGAGTAAATAAACTAAATAAGATTGAAGTAAATGATGATTTAGTTACAGCTTCATGTGGAGTAAAACTGGGATTTTTAAATAATATTGCTCTTCAGCATGGACTTGTTTCTTTATATTTTGCTTCACTTATCCCTGGTGAAGTAGGTGCTTCAGTAATGGGTAATGCAGGATGTTATAATCATAGTTTAATGGAATATGTTCAAAGTGTTAAGGTTTTAACTAATGAGGGTAATATAATAAATATTTCAAAAGGTGAAATAGATTATGGCTATAGATATACCTCTTTAAAAGGTAATATTATTTTATCTGTAACATTTAAACTTGAAAAAGGAGATCCCTTAGAAACATTAAAATTAATTAAGGAAAATAATGATAAAAGAATGGCCTCTCAACCATTAGATACTAAAAATGTTGGTAGTATATTTAAAAATCCCGAGGGCTTTTCTGCAGGTAAATTAATAGATGATTTAGGGTTAAAAGGTTATCATATCAATGATGCTTATGTAAGTGAAAAACACGCTAATTTTATCGTAAATAAGGGTAATGCAACATATTTAGATATACTTAATCTTATTAATTATATAAAATTAAAGGTTTTTGAACACTATAAAATCAGTTTAGAGGTTGAACCTAAAATTATTTCATGGAGTAATTTATGAAAAAGACTAAAAAGAAAATAAGATTATCTGGTGTTATTTTTATGCTTTTAACAATATATTTACTTGGAATGCTTTTATATTATTTTATAACATTACCAGTTAAAAGTATTAATATAAAAGGAAATATTCTTCTTACAGATAGTCAGATTATAAGTGAAAGTAAGATTGATTATAATAATTCAATATTTAAATTAAGTACAAATAAAATAAAAAATAATTTACTTAAAAACCCTTTGGTAGAAAGTGTAAATATTTCAAGAAATCTAAAGGGAACTATTAATATAGATATTAAAGAAAGTAAAATACTTTTTTATAATATATTAACTAAAAAGTTAGTACTTTCTAATGGAAAAGAGATGGAAGATACAGGTGATTATGTAGGATTTCCAGTTTTAGTTAATTATGTACCAAGTAATATTTATAAAACTTTAATAAAATCTCTTGCTAAAATAGATGATAGTAATTATAAAATGATTTCTGAGATAGAGTATTCAGTTGAAAAATATAATGATAAAGTAGTCGACGAAGAAAGATTTTTACTTAGAATGATTGATGGAAATACCATTTATGTAAATCTTGTTAATATTGAAAAACTAAATAAATATCAAGAAATTTATGCTGCTTTACAGGATAAAGGGACATTATATTTAGATAGCTCTAGTAAAAACTATGTATTCAAAAAATATAGTGAAGAAAAAAGTGAAAATTAATTTATAATAATATTTAAATAATTCTTATGCATAAGTAGCATAAGTTTTTTATAATAATTTTTCATAAATAATTGAAAATAAACGTAAAAATTGGTATTATATATTTGATTAATCGGAGGAAATTATGAGAATATTTTTAATTGCTGGAAAAGCAGGAAGTGGAAAAAATGTAGTAGCAAAATTAATAAAGGAATACTATATTTATAAAGTTGAAGAGTGTGCTATAACAAGTTATAGTAAATATATTAAAAACTTTGCGTTAGAATTAACTGATTGGGATGGTACTGATGCAAATAAACCAAGAGATTTTATGCAACATCTTGGAGATGTAATGAGAGAACTTGATGAAGATTTTCTTGTATCAAATATGATTAAAGATATAACAATTTATCAAAAATATGTTGAAAATTTAGTTATAAGTGATGTAAGAATGCCAAATGAAATAGATAAAATAAAATCATCATTTGATAATGTATATTCAATTTATGTTGTAAATCAATTTGGTTCTAGTAAACTTACAATTGAGCAGCAATCACATATTACTGAAAATGCTTTAGAGAATTATACTGATTTTGATTATACAATTGCTAATGATGAACTAGATAAGTTAAAAGAAAAGGTTTTTGCAATTTTAGATAAGGTGAAATAATGAAAAATGTTAATTTAAAAGATTTATATATTGATTTTTTTGTATCAAAGGGACATAAAGAGATTCCATCAGCACCTGTAGTGCCTGAAAATGATCCAAGTGTTTTATTTAATACAGCAGGTATGCAACCACTTATTCCATATTTAATGGGAAAAGAGCATCCTTATGGAACAAGACTTTGTGATGCTCAAAAATGTATTCGTACTAATGATTTAGATGCTATTGGTGATACATATCATCATACATTTTTTGAAATGTTAGGTAACTGGTCTTTAGGTGATTACTTTAAAAAAGAGGCAATTACTTGGAGTTTTGAATTTTTAACACAAGTTTTAAATATTCCAGTAGAGCGCCTTGCTGTAACTGTTTTCACGGGAAATGATACAATCCCTTTTGACAAAGTAAGTTATGCTTTATGGCTTAGTTTAGGTATTCCTGAAAAAAGAATAGCTAAAACTACTGAAGATAATTTTTGGATTGCTGGCGAAACTGGACCTTGTGGACCTGATACTGAAATGTTTTATTTCAGAAGTAATGATGAAATTCCAGAAAAGTTTGATCCTGAGGATGAAAGATGGGTTGAAATTTGGAATGATGTCTTTATGGAATTTAATAAAAAAGGTGATGGCAGCGTTGAAAGTCTTCCTAAGAAAAATGTTGATACTGGAATGGGACTTGAAAGGGTTACTGCCGTACTCGAAGGCGTAAATGATAATTATTTATCATCTGTATGGAAAGATGTAATTGATTTAATTTGTGAAATATCAGGAAAAAGTTATGAAGAAAATGCAAAATCTATAAGAATTATTGCAGACCATATTCGTACTTCTGTATTTATTGCTGCGGATAATGCAGGTATTAAACCCTCGAATGTAGGCCAAGGATACATTTTACGTAGACTTATTCGTAGAACTATTCGTCATGCTAAAAAATTAGGTATTGATATAAATAGTGATTGGGAAAGAAAAATTGCTTCCTTAATAATATCTAAATATGCTAGATATTATAAAGAACTTACTGAAAATGAAAATACTGTTTATGAAGTATTAAAAAATGAAAAAGAAAAATTTAATAGAACACTTGAAAAAGGTTTAAAAGAATTTAATAAAGTTATTTCTAAAAGTAATAATATTGATGGAATTACTGCATTTCATTTATATGATACATATGGTTTTCCAATAGAACTTACTATTGAACTTGCAAATGAAAATAATGTAACAGTTGATGAAAAAGGCTTTAACGAAAAATTTAAAGAACATCAAAATTTATCAAGAACTGCCTCAGCAGGACAATTTAAAGGAGGTCTTGCAGGTGATTCTGAAACAGAAACTAAATATCATACTGCAACTCATCTTCTTAATGCTGCTTTAAAAATAACAGTAAATGGTGATGTTCATCAAAAAGGAAGTAATATTACTGATGAAAGAATGCGTTTTGACTTTAGTTGTGATCATAAATTAACTACTGAAGAAATTAAAAATACTGAAGATTTAGTAAATAAATGGATTAAAGAAAGTCTTCCTGTTACAGTTGAGGAAATGCCTAAAGAAAAAGCTGTGGAAATTGGGGCAGAGCATATGTTTATTGAAAAATATCCTGATATTGTAACTGTATATTTTATTGGTGATGTTTCTAAGGAAATATGTATGGGACCACATGTAAAAAATACAAGTGAACTTGGAAATTTTAAAATCGTAAAAGAGGAATCTTCCTCAGCAGGTGTTCGTAGAATTAAAGCAATACTTGAAAGTGAGAAATAATTATGTTTGAAAATAAAAAAATATTTATTTTAGGAATGGCAAGAAGTGGTTATAATGTAGCAAAACTTCTTTATAAAAATAATGAAATTGTTATAACAGATAAAAATGATCAGGATGAAGAAAAAGTTAAAGAACTAGAAAGTTTAGGAGTAAAGTTTATTAAAAGTGATAACCCTTTGGAAATATTTAACGACTCATTTGATATGGTTATTAAAAATCCAGGAGTTATGCCAACTCATCCTCTTTTAACTTATGCAAGTTCTAAAAATATACCAATTTATAATGAAATGGAAGTAGCATATCATTTTCTTCCTAAAAATATTACTATAATTGGTGTAACTGGTTCAAATGGAAAAACTACAACAACAACAATGATTTATGAATTATTAAAACTAATGAAAAGACCCGTAGTTCTCGGAGGAAATATTGGTTATCCTTTAAGTGAGGTTATTCCTCTTATTCATGAAGGCGATATACTTCTTTTAGAGATATCTGACCATCAACTTATAAATTTTAACGATTTTAAAACTAATATAAGTGTTCTTACAAATTTATGTCAAACACATTTAGATTATCATGGAACTTATGAAAATTATAAAAAGGTAAAACATAATATATTTAATCATCATACTAAAGATGATATTGCTATTATTAATGCTGGTAATGAAGATAGTATGGTGCTTACTAGTGATATAAATAGTACAAAAGAATATTTTAATGGCAAAGATGCTTATGTAAAGGATAATGCTATTTATATTGAAAATGAAAAAATTATTGATACAAAAGATATTTTAGTAAAAGGAAAACATAACTATGAAAATATTATGGCCTGTTTACTTGTTATCAAAGAGTTTGGTATTGATAAAGAAATAATTAAAAAGTTCTTTAGTACATTTAAAGGTGTAGAACATAGAATTGAATTTATTTGTGAAAAGGGAGGAGTTAAATATTATAATGACTCTAAAGCTACAAATCCGACAAGTACAATAACGGCCTTAAATGCTTTTGAGGAAGATACATATCTTATTTTGGGAGGTATGGAAAGATGTCAAGATTTTCATGAACTTGATAATGCAATTAAAAATGTTAAAAAGATTTATGCAATCGGGCAAACTACTGAAAAAGTATATGAATATGCTCAAAGCATGAATATTTTATGCGAAAAATGCTATACTTTAAATGAAGCAATGAATAAAATTAAAAATGATAATATTAAAAAGGGTGTAGTTTTATTATCTCCAGCAAGTGCAAGTTGGGATCAATATGATAAATTTGAAACTCGTGGAGAAGAATTTAAAAATATTGCAAAAAGTATGTAAAAATTATATAATTTAAATATAAGAATAAAGGGTGATTAATGTGAAAAATGAAATTGGAACTGATCCAACTATGGTTGATGTTATTGAAACTTTAGATGTACCTGTACCTGAAAAAAAGATTGAACCTAAAAATGAAAATAAACAGAATAATAATGATAAAAAACCAGAAAAAAAGGGTAGTTTTATTAAAAACTTATTATTTATTATTTTAGTTTTAGCTTTAATGGGAGGTGTAGCCTTTGGTGTATATTACTATTTAAGACTTGCTAGAAACAATGAAAATAATGTTAATGTTACACCAGCATTTAATTTAAATAAAATGCAAATTAATGAAGGTGATGAAGTACCTCAAAGTTTAAGTGAATATGGCGATTTTTCAAAAATAGATATATCTAATTGCAAACTTGATACATCAGAAGTTAAAAATAATGTTCCAGGAAATTATACATATTATGTTATGTGTAATGGTTCAAAATATTCAGAAAGTTTTGTTGTAAAATCTAAAGATGGTAGTGATGAACCAGTTACTCCAACAGTTACAAAAAGACTTAATGTTACTACATATTTTAACTATACAATTAAAGGAGAACAACTTAATATTGAAAGACTTATTTCTTCGGATGATAATTTAACATTTAGTTTCAAAGATAAAGAAAAATATAAAGAAGATATGTATAATATAGGCCTTCAGAAAGTTGAAATAAAAGCAGTTGATGAAGAAAATAATGAAAATACGTATTATGCTTTTGTTTATGTTGTAAACGAAGAACCTAAAATGAAATTTAAATGTGTTAGTCCAAATAATAGTTTAAAAGATGTAATCTTATTTAATAAAAATAAAGAAAATATGAATAATTCAGTTAGAATGTATGAATATACATATAATGATACTGAATACTCTAATATAATTGAAACTATTAATAATGGAACAATTAAAATTAATGAGAATGAAGGTAATGCTATTTTAGATTATCAAAATAAAAAGATAACTATTTTAAAAGATTTACCAAAAGAAACACTAGATAGTGAATATGGAGGCTCTTTTCCAACAACTTATAGTGAAGTAAGTAATTACTATCGTAATAGTTTAAAATATACTTGTTCATTTAATTAAAACCTGCTATTAAAATATAACAGGTTTTTACTTGCATAAATATATGAATAAGTGATATATTATAAATAGGTGAACGTGAAGGAAGTTCGCGTTACCTAAATGAATAGTGTAGCGCTATCCGGCTATAATAGATTTCAAAACATGGAATAACCATATAATGATTTCTATCATAATCTGGACGGCGCGTTTT
>FR899380.1 GCA_000437315.1 Mycoplasma sp. CAG:472 | reverse complement strand
CCAATAATTTTTTTTTTTTGCTTTAAATTTAAAAAATAATTAGAATTTTATCTAATTATTATTTTTTTTGCCTTGATAAGTATCTCTTTTAACCATTTCTTTATCAATGTCATTTAATAAACAAAATTTTTTAGTAAGCCACAAAGGTGTTATTAAATCATCTTTTATAGGATCACCGGTTATTCTTTCAATAACGATTTTTTCATCTAATAGTTCAAGCTGATTTATAACAATATCAATATATTCTTCTTTACTTAATATATGAAACTTATCTTTTTCATATAAATTTTCTATTTTAGTTCCTTTCAAAATATGTAGCATATGTATTTTTACAGCATCTACTTTTAAATTATTTAAAAATTTTACTGTATTAAGCATATCTTCCTTCGTTTCATACGGAAGTCCATTAATTATATGTGCGACAACAAATATATTTAATTTATGTAGTTTATTTACTGCATTTTCAAATGATTTAGTATCATGGCCACGATTTATTAGTTTAAGAGTATTTTCATTACTACTTTGAAGTCCAAGTTCTACGGTTAAAAATGTTTTTTTATTAAGCTTTTCAAAATAATTATAGTACTCATCACTAATAACATCAGGTCTTGTAGCTATTGAAATTCCAACAACATTATCTTGTTTTAACAAACTTTCAACAATATTTTTAAATTTATCAATATTCATATATGTATTACTTCCTGTTTGAAGGTACGCTATATGTTTAGCATTAGGCCATTTTTTATTTAACAATTTAATCTCCTCATTAAATTGGGTTATAATATCGTTATTTTCATTTGTAATATTAGATTTGCTATTATCTTTACAAAATATACATCCTCCATTTATTTTATTTGGACAGGTTGCATGAGCATCTAGGGGAACCTTAAATACTTTACAACCAAACTTGTTTCTTAAGAAGTAATTGAATGTATGATATCTTTTGTTATCTAAGGTATATTTAAACATTTTTTCATCACCATTATTATTTTACCAAAAAAACTTGTATAAAAAAACAATATAGGGTATAATAATATTAGTTGCTGGGGTAGCTCAGTTGGTAGAGCAATGCACTCGTAACGCATAGGTCATAAGTTCGATCCTTGTCCCCAGCACCATTATTATAGTAATTACCCTGAATATCAGGGTTTTTTAATGCATAAGTTTAACTTTTTATATATTTTGTACATTATTTATGATAGAATATTTATTATCAGGGAGGTTTTATGGACAAAATACAAGAACTTTTAATGGATACAAAAAATTTAAATATTTTATCTTATGATAAATATAAAAAATCTAGTATAAAGGAAAAACTTGAAAAGATTAAATTGTTAAATGAGTATTATAAAATATTATATAGTAATATAAATAAATTAGATATTTATTTTGATTTTGATGGCGTCATTAAGGATACTATGAGGCACTGTTCATATTTACTTTTAAGGTTACATGGCATAGATATAAATTTGCACAGTAAATTTAATGTTGAAGATGAAAAAGTTGTAGAAAATTTTTTTAAAAGTATGGACTGGGATTATTTATTAAATATTTCTAATGAAATAAATGAAGCAGTATCATTTATTAAATTGTTTCAAGAAAGTGTTATTTTTAATCCTGCAATATACTCTGCAGTTAATTCAGTAAGTGAAATGCATAAAAAATGTATATTTATTGAAAAAAACATCGGAGATATTTCTAAAAAATTTAATCAAGTTCATACACCTAAATTAGCTGTAAATAATACAGATGTTTTAGTGGATGATACAGAATATAATTTAGAAAATTGGACTGGAGTACCCATTCATTTTGATAATGGTAAAGATTCAATGTATTATACAATTTCTGATTTCGGAGAACTATATTACCTAGCAAATTTTAATCCAGAAAGTAATAATATGGAAATAAATATGCAAAGAATTTATACAAAAAAATAAAAGATATGATATAATTAAATGGCAAAAGGAAGTGATCTTATGCTAGTTTATGGCAAAAATGTTTTATATGAAATTGATAGAAGTAAAATAAAGAAGGCTTATATTTCAAGAAATGATTATATGGCATATTTAAAAGAAAATAACATTAAATATGAATATGTTGATAAAAATAGACTTGATAAAATGGTTGGTGGTGTTCATCAAGGCATTGTTTTAGATATTTTTGATTATTCATATTACACTTTTGATGATATTGAAGGTGATTTTATTGTTATGCTTGATCACTTAACTGATCCCCACAATTTTGGTGCTATAATTAGAACTTGCGAGAGTAAAGGTATCAAAACTATTATTATCCCAAAAGACAGGAGTGTTCTAGTAAATGATACTGTTTATAAAACAAGTGAGGGTGCTATTGATAATGTTAAAATTGTAATGGTAACAAATTTAATAAATACAATTAACAAGTTAAAAGAAATGAATTATTTTGTATATTGTGCAGATATGGATGGAGAAGATTATCGAAAAGTATCTTATGCTAATAAGAAAGTATTAGTTATTGGTAATGAAGGTTTAGGAATAAGTTCTGGAGTTAAGAAAAATAGTGATGTTGTCGTAGGAATACCAATGAAGGGAAAAATTAATAGTTTAAATGCCTCAGTTTCTGCAGGAATACTAATATATAGGATGGATGATTAATGGATTACAATGATATTGATGATGTAGAACTTATAACTTTGCTCGAGGAAAATGATGAAAATGTTAGAAATATTATTTATGATAAATATTCTTATTTAGTTGATATATTAATAAAAAAGTATCAAAGAGCAATTAGATATTATAGAATTAATTATGATGAAATAAAATGTGAGGCTTTATATGCTTTTAGTGATGGAATTCATTCGTTTACCTCGACTAAATATGCATCATTAAAAACATTTTTATATGTATGTATTGAACGAAGACTTTTAAATTATATAAGGCATGCCATGAGTGGAAAGCAACAAACAATAAATGAATCTTTATCACTAGACTTTTTAGTTAGTGATGATAATATAACACCCAAAAATCTTTTATCTGATGAAAATAAATCAAATCCTTTACATAGTTTAATGGAAAAAGAAAATTCCAATAAAATCTATATGCTTGCGAAAAATAATTTATCTGAATTTGAGTATACTGTCTTTAATTATATGGTAAATAATTTTTCATATAATGAAATAGCAAAAATTATGGGTAAATCACCAAAACAAATTGATAATGCAATAAAAAGAATAAAGATAAAAATGAGAGATTTAATCGAAAAAGAGGGATTAATTTAGCAAAAGTGCTTGCCAAATGCCTTTTTTTTTGGTAGTATAGTATATATCTTATGGCGGAATTGGTGAAGTGGTTAACACGGTAGATTGTGGCTCTATTATGCAAGGGTTCGACTCCCTTATTTCGCCCCAAATAAGATTTAAACTAGATATAGTTTAAATAGAAAGTTTTTTTTGAATAGGTATCAAAACCTAAGAAAATTGAGTGTTGCGACCACTCTTTTTTCGTTAGCTGAAGAATTATGTACATAATAATCAAGTGTAGTACTAACTTTACTATGCCCTAATCGTTTAGAAACTGTGGTAATAGGAAACCCATTATCAACAAGTAAAGTTGCGTGACTATGTCTAAATTGATGTTGAGTAATAGGCCTTATATTTGCCTTATCACAAGCTTTCTTTTTATACCTATCAATACTAGTAGGAGCAAGTGGCTTTTCACCACCAAAAACAAAGAAATTATCATTAAAGTTATTATAACTTGCAAAATAAACTTTTTTTAATTTCATTAAATCCCTAAATAATTTACGATCTAACATAATTTTTCTAATACTAGAACTATTTTTAGGCGTATCTAGAAGCCTTTTACCTTTTCTTTGAATATTATGACGAACATATAGAAAACCATTCTCTAAATCGATAAAACGCAGTGCCATTGCTTCACTAGGTCTTAAACCTGTAAAAAATAATAAAGTAAAAAATTGTTTATAAACAACATTATCAACGCATTTAATAAATTTTTTAAACTCTGATAAAGTATAATAATCAGTATTTTTTTCCTCATTATGTTTCGGAAAGCCACCAACAATTTTAGCAACATTAAGTTCCAAATCATAATACAATTGGCAAAAACTTAAAAATTGACAGAAACAAGAATGTAATAACTGATTGTAACTATTTTTGAAATTAAATTCTAAAATGGTATTTTGCCAATTAATGTAATCAACCTTTGTAATAGAAAAAATGTCTTTACCTTTAAAATAGGGTAAAATAAATTTAAAAGTTTTCTTTGAAAGTGTATCAAAACTTTGTTTTTTATGCCGTTTTGAAGCATAGATTTTCCATTCTTCGAATGCGACTTCGAAATTCATTTAAATTCACCTCTTGGCGAACTATTATAAAGATTTTTTAGTAAAAGTCAATTATCACCTACCTTACATAATTAGAATATAACATAAATTAAACATTATTTCAATGATTTTTCATAAGCGTGTCGCTTTGAAGTGATATAAGAATTAAAGAATAAAGTATGAGAGCAAGCAACATTCCAGAGTTCACCATAATCGTTTATCAGTAGATAATCGATTAAATCACAGTACTCAATAATATCATTTTCAATAATTAAATTCTGAATTTCTTTCATATGCTGATAAACTTCAAAACCATTAAGAACATCAGAAACATCGAAACCATTGAATAATCTAATTTCTTTTTCATCATATTGATATTTTTCTGGATTATCTTTATGAGTAAAATATCTATAATACCCTCGAACCGATTCCAACGGAATACCAATAGGTTGATTTAAACTATGTAATAAATCATTAACAGTCTTATCAGTAACAGGACCATCAAAACACATAATAATGTGATAATGAGCCTTTTTAAGTTGAGTACCATTAGAACCATTATCTAAATCTTTATCGTGTAAAGGACTTACTGCAAATGTAATACCCTTAATTTTTAAAATATCAATCCAATCTACCGGAGCAGATTCCGGATAAATAACCGCACCCCAATTTCTTTTTTTAATCATAAAATTACCTCCTAAAAATCAAATTTCACATTTCACACCATTGGGGGGTCGTAGTACGCCCCCAATGGTGATTTAAAATATTATTTTTTAAAAATACTAAATAAACCACCAAAAATAGCAGAATAAAAAACATAAAAACAAATGAATACAACACCAATAACAAGACCATCATGAACAGGTTCACCAGTTAACATAGAACTAGCAATTTCTTCTAAATTCATTAAAAACTCCTTTCTTTAGTAACAAAAATAGCAAATAATAAAGCAAGTACAAAAATACACAGATTAGTTATATTGTAATTAAACTTATAATCAGAAAAATAACTAGAATTAATAGTATTAGTAGCATTTACATTACTGAAAACAATATAAGATAAATTTACAGTAGTATCAGATTCATTAAATTTAGAATAATTATAATAATAGTTATAACTTTCATTAGACCTATGTGCTAAGTAAATAGTAGAATTTGTAAATATAATAGAATTATTAGCAATAGAATAATTATCAGAAAAAACTAAATAATAATCATAATCAACTTGAAAAATAGCATACTTTTTAGTTAAAAAATTTGAAGAATCATTATAAGCCATATCAATTAAACTAGTAACATAGTTATTTTGAGATAGTAAATTACCTGTAGGCGTATAAGTACTAGCATTAACACTTTTCATTAAAAAAAGACTACATAAAATAGCAAAAACAATAAAATATTTACTTCTTTGCATGGTCAACCCTCTCTTTCTTATTTCTAATTCGCTCTGAACGATTACCAATGACATTAACATTTTGATTAATAGTAAGAACAACCGATATTAAAGGAACAAGAATAACAATAGTTACCAAGACTTTTAGCAAAGAAGTTCCACCAAAAGTAATAGAATCAAGCAAATTATAAAACCATTTAAAAATATTAACAACTTGAGTTATAAACCAACTCATAAAATTACTAATGTCCATAATTAATCACTCTTACCCGCATTTCTACCAATAATGATATAACAAATTGAGATACTTAAAGTAATAACAGCAAAGGCCTTGAGCCAAGACGGAAAAGAAACAATAACTTCAAAGGCTAAAGATACAATCGTAAATAAATATCTCAAAACCATAGCAAGAGTCTCGAAAATAGACATAATAATGTCAAAAAACATTTTAAAAATATTAATAATAGTAGAAAAACCACTAACAATAGCTTTCAATTAAATTACCTCCCCAAACCGAGTTTAATAACTCCAATAGATAAAATAGCAATAAACATACCGAAAATAATAGTATTAGACTTAATCAGAGAAGTTAATGTATCCCATACCCAAGAACTAGAAGTAGTGTCAATACCAATAGATAAAACACTTGTATCAGCCTCTTTAACTTTATCAGTTAAATTTTTTTCAGCCTCTTTAAAATCTTCAAAACTACCTTTACTAGGTAAATGCTTATCATTATCAGAAATATCAGTATTAATAATTGTATCATTTTGTGAAATAATAGTATCTTGACCTTTACCTTGTGAAACAAGTAAAGAATCATTATAAAAATTATCAGAATCAGTAACTTTAATATCACGAATATCAATTAATAAAGAAGCTTCATTAGACCAAAATTTCCAATAAGAAGAAACCTCATATACATCTTGACCACTAGGAATAGCCCATTTATATACTTTAAAATAAAATTTACCAAATTTACCACCATAAGATTGACTAGTAGTATTGCAACTAATACCAGTAGATAAATAATTAACATTACCATTTTGTAATGCACCATTTAAAGAATCATTAGAAATATAAGAGCCCCAATTATTACCACCGGCAACACAAGCCAAAACTTCAATATAATTACGCTCATTAATATTTAAATTATTTTCTTGCATTGAAGTAGCAACAGTTAAAATTTTAGTAGAACCATTAACAACCCATTGTTCATTAGGTAAATTAGAATTACCAGCAATAGAAAAGTCATAAGGAGAAAAAGTACCAGCATTAACATTTTTGATTAAGAAAGTTAATAACAGACTTATCAGACCCAAGATAAATATTTTTCGCTTTGAGTTCATACGGACACCTTCCTTTCAATGATAACTCATCATGAGTATCGAATTTAGAATAATATAATGGCCTAAATACCACTTTTAAATTAGAAACAAAAATAGATTCAAGAAAATTACAAAATCTATAACCAAGAGTAAGTTCTGAAGTATGCTCATTAATGTTAATCTTACGATAAATTCTCTTACAAGTAGTGAAAGTACTTAGAATAGGAATAACACTCTTAGACATATACCAGAGTTCAACAGTTAAATCACGAACCTTTTTATCAACATTTTCAAAATTCTGAGTAGCATAAATAATATCAACACCAAAATGTCTATGTAAAATAAATTGGTCTCTTAACTCTTTAGAAAAAGTTTTAAATTCACGATTATCTGCATCCATAGTAATTTCATCCCATAAAATCAAAGAATTAGTAAACTTATACTTTTCTAAATCTTCTTTAGAAATCATAGGTACACCCTCAATTTGAAGATTAATAGTATAAATGTGATCATATTTCTTACGATTTTTTAAATACTCTTTAACTAAAATAGTAGATTTACCACAACCAGGAACACCAAAATAACATTTAATCATTTTTAACCTCAATTAAGAATTTGTAAATTAAAATCAAATCTACAATAGAAACAATTAAACAACAAATTAACAACAATAAAATAAAAAACATAAATTACCTCCTTAAAACAAGTTTTTTAAATATCTGACAAATACCATAAAAAGCACTTGCCATAAATAACCATTTAGTAAAATAAAATTCTAAAAATATATTAAAGTCAAACAAACAAATTACCCCCTTTTATCGAAAAATGAATCAATAATAACACCAATAAGCAAAAATGGAAAAAGAGAAACTAACCAAATAAATGCAAAATTAAAAATCATTTAAGACCTAATTTCTTCTTATTTAAACATAAATAAGTATAAACAATAATTTCTTCTTTAGTCCTTTTTTTATTAGGCTTATTTCTAATTTCAAGATAGATATCAATAATAGGTCTATCTTTATTAATATTTAAATAATTCTGAACTTTAGAAATATCAGAATAAACCAACTTCATAAAATGCTCCTTTCTAAATAAAAAAGAAGATAGGTCAACACCTATCTTCCAATAAGTCGACCTGCTAAACCAATTACAGCACCGACAACGAAAATTCCGACTGGTAATAATAAAAGAGGTTGCGAAGCAATAGTAGTAACTAAATTACCAACCCAAGTCATTACTTGCGTAAAAATAGTACCAAGTGCCTCAAGACCAGTAGAAACTCCTTCTAAAACCATAATAACCCCCTTTCACAAATAAAATAATCTATATCAATTACTTATCTGTCTTATTTGAATAAAACAATTTAATTAACTCTACTTCGGCATCAGTAAGGAAAACAGTCTTTTTAACACTACCAGTTAAATAGAGTTCTACACAAATGTACTTCTTTCCAGCCTTTGAGACCTTTTCGACTAATTCAGCATTAACAATCATATCTTTCTCCTTTCTATTATAAATTTAAACACACAAAAAAAGCCGGTACGACAATTTAGATAAATTTATTGTAATTTTATCTAATGCCTCCGGCGGCAACCTTTGTAAAGGTTGACCAAACTTTTAT
The DNA here is from genome assembly GCA_000437315.1 of Mycoplasma sp. CAG:472. Lineage (GTDB taxonomy): Bacteria > Bacillota_I > Bacilli_A > RF39 > UBA660 > UBA6448. The sequence continues at coordinate 12,430 of FR899380.1, read as the reverse complement.
ATTTTTTTTACTTGGGACTTGTAAACATTTTCAAAAAAATGAAAATGTTATCTATACCAGTATCTTCTAAAGAAGTCCGTATCAATAGACTTTCGCGGCATAAAAGCTAAAGCATTTATTCCACGTTCTATTGACACTCTAAACGAAGAAGAATAACAAAGAAGAATATCAGAGAAGAAAAGAGAAGAAAATCTAAAGAGGAATATATTTAGACAAAATAGAATTAATTTTAAAGCAAAAGCATTGAATTCTACTTTGATATGAACTAGCAGAGATTTCACCTTTAAGAAATTTAGTATACAAATCAACTAAATAATCATAAGCAAATTTTAAATATTCTAAATCTCTTTCAGATAAATCACTTGCATAATTAATTTTTGAATATACTTTAAACATTATTTAACTCCCTTCAATTTATCAGACCATTTTTCGCAATCATCTAATACATAACCATACTCTTTATGAAATTTTACACAATGTTCTTCATTTTGACTATCTATAATTTTAGGTAAACAAAAAATAATAAATAACCAAAAAGCAATACCGACAATAATACAAACTATATTAGTAAAAGTTTGATAATCATTAATATAATCTTTCATTTTATTCTCCTTTTTTTAATTCATAGTAATCGATTCTTTTAATATGTTCTAATGATTTACAATATATTAAACCGATAACACCATATAAATCATTTGTACAAACAATACATTCCTCAATAACATAATCGTTTGTAAGAATAGAATACTTATTAATAAATAATTTATAAAACTTTGGTTTTTTCATTTCTATTCTATTTTTACTATCTTTTTCCATTTTTCCTCCTTAAATAAACTTATAAATGTTAAATACTTTAGGAATCTGAATTTGAAAAATAGAACTATTTTTAAAACGATATTTTAATTCACGCAAAGGTCTATTAACAAATGCAGATAACTCTTTTAAATTATCACAATATGCTACAATATTATCGTGATTATCATAAACGACAAAATATTCCAATTATTCCTTTCTTAACCAAATTGAAATCCCTTATTTCGCCCCATAGATAATATTACTCTCTTTTAGAGAGTTTTTTTCAACTAAAAATATAGTTAACTCAACTACTAGTTTATTGCAAAATAATATAGATAAAAGTATAATTTTTTTATAAGAGGTGAAAAAGAATATGATTTATTTTGATTATGCAGCAAATACTCCGGTAGATAAAAGAGTTTTAGAAAAATATAACGAAATTACTTTAAAATATTTTGGAAATCCAAATAGTTTACATAAATTGGGTGTTGAAGCAAAAAAAGAAATTGATAATTCTAGTGAAATTATTGCAAATTATTTTAATACAAAAAAAGAAAATATTATTTATACAAGTGGTTCTAGTGAATCAAATAATTTAGTTATAAAAGGAATAGCGGATAGATATCAAAATAAAGGTAAACATATAATTATATCTGAAATTGAGCATTCATCAGTTATAGCCCCATGCAATTATCTTTCCTCAAAAGGGTTTGATATAACAGTTATTTCATTAGATAAAAATGGTAATATTGATTTAGAACAATTAAAAAAATCTTTAAGAGAGGATACAATTTTAGTAAGTATAGCTGTAGTTGATTCTGAACTTGGAACAATTCAACCAATAAGTGAAATTGCTAAAATCGTTAAAGAAAATTCTAAAGCATATTTTCATACTGATGCAACACAAGCAATAGGAAAGGTTAATATTGATTATAAATATGTTGACTTTTTGACTTTTGCACCTCATAAATTTTTTGGTATTAATGGCTCTGGTGTATTAATTAATTTTAATGATATAAAAATTACTCCTTTAATACATGGGGGAAAATCGACTACAATTTATCGAAGTGGTACACCGGTTAGTGCAAATGCTGTTTGCATAGCAATGGCATTACAACTTGCTACTAAAGATTTAGAGAAAAAAATTAATTATGTAAAAGAACTAAATAGTTATTTAATCAAAAAATTAAAAATGATAAATGGGATAAGTATAAATAGTCCTAAGTATGCAATACCTAATACAATTAATTTTAGTATTAAAAATGCCAAAATAATTGTTAATAAACTTTATGAAAAAGGTGTATATGTTTCAATGCAATCAGCGTGTTCACTTGGAACAAGTCCCTCAAAGTCAGTTTATGCGCTTACTAAAAGCAAAGAAAGGGCAAGCAATTCAATTAGGGTTAGTATTACACATATAACAACTAAAAAGCAAATTAATGAATTTATACGTATTTTAAAGGAGATTATTAATGAAGATAATAATTATTAACGCAATGTGGTGTCCAGGTTGTTTAATATCTAAAAGTATTTGGAATGAAATAAAATTAATGTATCCTAATATAGAGTATATTAATTGTGATTATGATTTAGATGAAGAAAATATTATAAAATATAATATTGGAGATATTGTTCCAGTTGTTATATTTGAAAAGGATAACATTGAAATAAAAAGAGTAATTGGAGAAAAAAGCAAAAAAGAAATTTTAGATATTATGGAGAAAATTTTATGAAAAAGATATTAAGATACATATTATTATTAATAGCATTAATTCCCCTTAATATATTTGCAATTAGTAAAGAATATACAGATGTTGCTTATAAAATAACTAATTCTAAAATTGAGGAAGGAAAAATCAATTTATATTTTTTTAGAATGGATGGATGTCCTCATTGTGCCGAAGAAGAAATATGGCTTAAAGATATTAAAGAAAAATATAATGATTATTTAAATGTCTATGAGTATGAAGTAAAAAATAATAAAATAAATAGAAAATATTATAATGAGGTAAAAAAGGCTTTAAATGATGATGTAACAAAGAGTGTACCATATACAGTTATTGGAAAAACTTATTTTGTAGGATTTTCAGAAGCGGTAAGTGTACAAATTGAAAATAAAATAAAAGAATTAATTAATGATAATGTAAATAATGAAAATATAAATAATGAAGATGTTAAAATTCCTATATTAGGAAATGTTAATAAGAAAAAAGTCTCCATTCCATTGGTAGCAATGATTTTGGGAGCTGTTGATGGATTTAATCCATGTGCTATGTGGATACTTTTATTACTTATTAATATGTGCATATCTATTAAAGATAAAAAGAAAATGAGAATTGTTGGTTTTACTTTTATATTATCTTCGGGATTAGTATATTTTCTTTCAATGTTAGGCATCGGTTTTTATTCTAGATTTTTCTACAGTAATATATATAAGAAATATTATTGCTATTTTAGCTATTATTTTAGGAATTTATAATTTATATGTATATATTAAAACAAGAAAAGATACTGGTTGTCATGTTATGAAAAAAGAAAAAAGAAAAAGTATTATAACTAGAATAAATAAGATATTAGCAAATAAAAGTTTAATATTAATGATACTAGGAACAACTATTTTATCAGTATCAGTAAATTTAGTTGAACTTGCTTGTTCACTTGGATTTCCAACAATATTTTTAGAAATATTAACATTAAATAAAATTATTGGTTTAAATAAAGTATTATATTTATTAATATATATATTCTTTTATATAATTGATGATTTAATTATATTAATATTGTCTTTAAAAGCATTTGAAACTAAAGGTATATCAACTAAATATAATAAATATGTTAATTTAATAGCGGGTATATTACTTGTACTTATGGGTATACTTTTAATATTTAAACCTGAATGGGTAATGCTTAATTTTTAAGAAGTTTAATACTTCTTTTTTGATTTTATTTTATTTTAATTAAAATATATATTATAATATATGTAGTACTATTGTACTAAAAAGGAAATATTATGGAATATGATAAAGAGTTTTTAGAAATTATTAAACCAATTATTGATAATAAAGAGTTTATAAAAAGAAAAAAGTTTCATCATCATGAAAATGAATCAGTATATGATCATTCAATGGCAGTTGCGTATTTTGCTTATAAATTTGCAAAAAAACATCATTTGGATTATAAATCAGCCGCTATCGGAGGATTACTTCACGATTTTTATTATAAAGACTGGCAGTTAAATAGAGAACATAAATCATTTTTTAAAATGCATGGTTTCGTCCATGCAAGGGAGGCTTTAGAAAATTCAAGAAAAACTTTTCCAGACCTTATGAATAAAAAGGTTGAAAACATTATTTTAAGACATATGTTTCCACTTAATATAACATTACCAAAGTATAAGGAAAGTTGGATTGTAAGTTTAATGGATAAAAAATGTTCTTTTAAAATATTAGGTCATCCAAAATGTTATCTAAAATACTTAGGTATAAGGAGGAAAGGTTAATTATGAGTTTTAAAATTTATTTTATATTATTTATGTTATATTCAATATTTGGCTGGATTTGTGAAGAAATTGTTACATTTGATCCTAAAAAAGGATTTATTAACAGGGGATTTTTATTAGGACCTTATTGTCCTATTTATGGATTTTCTGCTATATTTATGACTATTCTTTTAAATAAGTTTTCAAACTCTTTAGCAATATTTTCTTTAGCACTTATTATATGCTCCACTGTAGAATATTTATCTAGCTATGTAATGGAAAAATTATTTAATGCTAGATGGTGGGATTATTCTAAAAAACCATTTAATATAAATGGTCGAATATGCCTTAAAAATGCTCTTTGTTTTGGGGTAATGGGTCTTATTCTTATTAAAGTTGTTGATCCATACTTAAGAACTTTAATTTTAAGATTTTCACCATTTAAAATTAGTTTTACATTTTATGTAATGCTTATTACATTTATACTTGATAATATATTATCATATAAATTAATATTTAAAATTAAAAGTGAAAATACATTTAAGAAAAGAGATAATACTAGAGAAATATCTAAAATAGGTAAAGAAATATTAAGTAAGTCCTTACTTGGTAATAAATTTGTAATTATTTTTCCAGAAAAATTAAAAGAGGGAAAAGAAAAAATTATTAAACAAAAGGAAAAAATTAAAAAGAAACAAGAGAAGTTTAAAAATGAAATAAAAAAAGAAAAAAATAAATTAAAGGAAAAAGTAAAAAATGAAAGAAGTAAGTCAAAAGGGAAAAAATAACTTATTTATTTATGTAATGCTGTTCTTTACTTTAGCTTTTATAGGTTGGTGTTTTGAGGTCCTTAATGAGATTAGAAAAGGTCATGGTTTTATAAATCGTGGTGTACTTCATGGTCCTTGGCTTCCTATTTATGGTTTCGGAGGACTTATTATATATATTTTATTAAAGAAATTTTATAAGAAACCTATAATTGTATTTTCTTTATCATTTTTAATTAGTGCTGTTATTGAATATGCAACTTCCTTTTATTTAGAAATTACTAAAGGTATGGTATGGTGGGATTACTCCAAAAAACCGTTTAATATAAATGGTAGAATATGTCTTTTATATACATTAATATTTGCTTTATTTGCAACAATTCTATATTATTTTGTAATTCCTAAAATAATTGATTTATTAAAAAAGGTTAATTATAAAACTTTATCTGTAATTAGTATTATACTTCTTTCATTATATTTAGTAGATAATATTTACTCTTATAAAAAACCAAATATAGTAAGGGGAGCCCATATTGTAAGAAAAAACTAGATTTTAAATCTAGTTTTTATAATATACATTAATATCAACATAATTATTTATTCCATCAACTTTACCATTACTTGAAAGTTGCCACATTACATAATCACCTTTATAAGATGTTTCTTTTGTATAGTGAGCAAGCCATATATCATAATCTACAGGAAGCCAAATATATTCAAGGTATGATTTACTTGCATAGTGAACTGGTGTGTATCCAGCGTCTTTAATAGTCTTTAGAAACGCATTTGAGGCTCCTCTTAAATCAAATAAATTCATTTGTCCAGCATTAAAATAGTTAAAACTTTCCCAATCAAATGCAATAGGCATTTCAATATTGTAACCTTTTATGTTATCAAGTACAAAGTTTGCTTCCTGGGTAGCATCTTTTGCATTTTTGGCATATGAATAAAAGTATAATCCAATCTTAATTCCCACTTTAGAGGCTCCCTCAATGTTTTTTTGAAAATAAGGGTCAAGTGATAAAGGTTCATCATAAAAGTATCTGTAGCCTAGTCTAATGATGGCAAATTCAACACCAGCATCTTTAACTTTTTGCCAATCTATGTTTCCTTGATATTTTGAAACATCTATACCGACTAAAGTATTATTATTTTTTCTTTCTTTATAAACATCTTTAAAATCTAAATAATTAGTTAAAACACCAGTATATGCGCCTCCGGTAGTTACATTTTTTTCCTTAACAACTAGTTTAAAATTTTTACTTGAACTATTACCTGAATAGTCAGTGCAAGTAAAAGTTAAGTCATAAGTTCCAGGTGTATTTATATCAAAATTTCCCGTTATATTTGTTATTGGAGTTCTATCGGCATTATCCATACAAGTTAATTCTTTAGAAATATCTTCTTTATAGCCAGGAGTTCTTGTTATAGTATTGCCAATCCATATAATAGGTTTTTCTTTATCTATAACTTCATATTTAATTTTATATTCTTTTTTATTGCAAAATATAGTATCATTATGTTTTCCTAACTTTAATGTATTAAGCACTTTACTTTGACATTTATATTTTTTATCTGTGATATTTTTTATATCTACTTTTGCTCCATAGTCAAAAGTATTCTTATTTAAGGAAACATTTTTTTTACATGAACATAAAAATAATAAACAAATTATTAACAAAATCTTTTTCATACATTAATTGTATCAATATTTATTTGATAGTACAATATTTTTATGGTAATATATTATTTATGGAACAGATAGGTAGTATAATAAAGGATATCCGTAAGAAAAATAATTTAACGCAAAATGAATTTGCGTCTATTTTGGGTGTTACTTTTCAAGCTGTTTCAAAATGGGAAAATGATAAAAGTATTCCTGATATTACCATTTTAAAAGATATATCAAATAAATTTAATGTTGATTTAAACTATTTGATTAGTGGTAAGAAAGTAAATATAAATAAAAAATCATTTTTCAAAAAAAATATGATAATTATTACAGTTATTATATTTATAATCATAAGTGTTTGTGTATTTTTATTTTTCCATAAACATAATTATGAATTTAAAACTTTAAATGGAGAAACAAAAGATATAAAAGTTACGGGAAGTATAACTTATGATGAAAGTAAATCCTCAATATATTTAAATGTTGATTATAATGCTGATGATACTCAAAAATATTCTTATATAAAATGCACTTTATATGAAAAACATCAAGATATTTTAAATGTTATTTCAGAAAAAGAATATTTAGAAAAAACTCCAGTTTCCTTAAAAGAGTATTTAAAGATGATATCTTTTGTAATTGATAATTATTCTCCATCATGTAAATATTATAAAGATAGTAATTTATATTTAGAAATAAGTGCTAAAATTGATGAGGAAAAAAGTGTTACTTATAAAGTACCTATAAAATTTAATAATTGTTAAGATGTAAAAAGCATCTTTTTTTTATTTACTTTTTAGTGTATACTATTAATATAATAGGTGAGAGAATGAATAAAGAGGTTAATAACAATTTAAATAAAAATACTTCACAAGAAGATATTGAATTTTTAACTACAGCAGTTCCCATAATAAAAGACTTAAATGATGAACAAATTGAAATGCTTACTACTTCACTTCCAGTTATTAAAGATTATACTGAAGAAGAAATAAATGAATTAATAAAAAAGATTCCAACATTAAAAAAAGAAGATATAGCAAAAATTAAAGATGCATTAAAACCTGTTGAAAAACAATCTAATAAAGAAAAAATTATAGATTTATTAAAGACAAAAAGATGTAAATTATTAATTATTTTAGGTATTTTAATAATTATTTTAACAGTAATAAGTGTTGGAACCAGTTTTGCATTATCCTCACAAAATGAAGAGTATGAAAATTATTTTTTTGAAATAGATAAAAAGGAAAATCCTAATATGGAAATATATAATATTCCTAAAGATAGTCCAAACTTTATAAAAGATTCTAAAGCTTCTCAAATTGTAAGTTGTATGCAAAGTAATACTCCAATAGAAAAGTTACCAGAAAGTGTTACTTCAGTTATAAATGAAATAAATGATTATTATAATAAATCAATAAATCGTTTTGCTTATAAATATGTTGATATTTATACTGGTTTTACAGTTAGTTATAATGAAAATCAACATATATTTACGGCTTCGACAATTAAAGCACCAACAGACATATATATTTATGAAAATGCAGAAAATGGTTCTATCGATTTAGAGGAAAAACTTTTGTATACAAAAAAATATTATAATCCTGGTGCTGGTTATATTAAATTAGGTGAGGAAAATACTTATTATACAGTAAGAGAACTTGTAAAAAATTCTGCATATTATAGTGATAATGTAGCTCATACTATGCTTATGGATAGATTTAATAAAGATGATATGCTTGCCTTTTGGAAAGCTAAGGGTACGAATGCTATATTTACAAGGCCAACTATATGGGGTGAAACAAGTGCTCATGATGCTGCAATTTATATGAATGAACTTTATAATTTTTATGAAAAAGGTAGTGATATAGCAAAAGAACTTATGAGTTATTTTACTGATAATGGAGGTCAGTTTTTAACTCCTCCACAGGGTTTAACCACGGCAAATAAAAGTGGATGTGCTGGCTCTGTAATGCACGATATATCTATAGTTTTTGATGAAAATCCATATATTGTTATTGCTTTATCAAATTTAGGCTGTTTATCTGCAGGTTCTTATTTTGAGGATGTATCTAATCTTACTTATAAACTTCATAAAGCTTATTGGGATTATAAAGTATCCTCTTGTATTAATAAATAATTATTAGATTATTAATTAAATTATTATTTAGATTATTAATTTATATATTAACTTAGAAAAGCCCATATATTCGGGCTTTTTAATTGTTAAAATGTGGTAATTAGTTTACATAATTTGACGTTTTGCATATTTTATGGTATAATTATTTTGTTATTCAGGGGGAAAGAATGAATAAAAATGATTATGTCCTCCATAATATATGGAGAATGAATAAAAAGGAAATCAATAATTTTAATATAAAAAAAATAACTAACTTTGGTATTGCTCTATGTATGATGTTTACAATAATTTTTGCACCTAGTGTTCAAAGAGTAAAAGAAGTTAATACGAAAGTATCCTCATTTGATAATTATAATGCAAATATTACTAAGGAAGATAAAATAGACTATATTTTAAATAAGTATAATTTAACTAAGAATGAATTTAATACTTTAACTGCTATAGTTTTATCTGAGGCACAAAGTAATTCTTATGAAGATGCCTATGCAGTAATTAATACAATTTATAATAGAACTCATGCTAAAAACTGGGTAAGAAGTTGTAGTAGTTACTTTGGTAAAAATAATGGACAAAGTTTATACTATCAAGCAATTATGCCTAATCAATTTGTTGTTTATCAACATGGTACTTTTACTAGATATTTAAATAGAACTGACTTAAATGGTTATAATGCTGTTATTGACTTTTTATACGATGAAAAAATAATGCATAATTATTTATCATTTAGGGCTAATAATATAGTAATAACTGGTTCAGAAAAATTTAGTACAATGGGTAATAACTATTTTAATACTTTAGAGGAAAGTAATAGAATTTAACTTTCCTTTTTATTTTGAAAAATATTCATATATTTATTATAAAGTTTTTCATTTTTAGAAATATTTAATTTTTTATTACCACTTTTATATATTTTTGCTAGGTTATAGTATGCATAATAACTTCTTTCAGAAATAGGGCAGTTAATTGCTTTATTAAAGTAAAATAATGCATCTTTATAATTACCTTCATTAATGCATATTTCTCCCATTTTATTTAATGCCCAACTATTTAATAAATCAGCACTTAATTTATAGTAATTTTTAGCAAGTTTATAATCATTATTTTTTTCATAATACATTCCTAAATTATTATAGGCATAAGCATATCCATATTCTGCAGCTTTTTTAAAATATTTAATAGAGGTAATTTCATTAATATTTAAATAATATCTTCCTAAAGTATTAAGGGCAGCAATACTTCCTAAATCTACTGCTTTATTTAAAAACTTTAACATTATATCAACATTTTTTTCTTTAACTTTATTAGAAAATATTAAATTACCAATCATCCAAGATGCTTTAGGATGTCCTTTTAAAGCAGCTTTCATATAATATTCATAGCACTTTTCATAATCTATTTTTCCACTTATTAAACCACTATATTCAAGTGAACCAAGTTGTGCATTAGCATACATATTATCTTTTTGTGCAAGAATTTTTAATGAGTTTATATAACTTATTCCTTCATAAAGATTTATTTTTAAATATTCCTTTAATTCATATTCATTAATATTAATTATAACTTCATCAAATATTGGTTGTTTATTTTCAAGTACTCCATAAAATAATAATTCAATGAGAGCTTCATAATAATTGTTATTATCTAAATAATTATTTATTTTTTCTATAAAATTATTGGAAACATTTTCATCCTTTAGATGTAATATATCTAAACAAACTTTTTTAATCTTAGAATTTTCATTTATTATTTTAATATTAAGATCATCACACTTAATTATTCTTTCCTCTAAAATAGAGATTATATTAGCAAATATTGGTATAAAAATTTCTTTATTATTAAGATATTCTTCTTTTAAATCTAAATATATTTTTTTATATTCTATTCCTATAGGTCTATATCCAATTAAATAATTATTTACTGTAGTAGTTTTAATATCATTTATATTAAATACCCCACAAAATACTTCTTTTTGAATACCTGAGGCCTCAACTTTAGAATGTTTTTTTATTATATTTATAATATTACCTAAAGATAAATAATTTTTACCATCATTCATTTTAATAAATTTTTTTTTCATATAACACCTATATTTATTATATCGTGGATTTATGTGGATTTCAAAATATTCTTTTTTTTATAAATTTAAAATATAATTTTAATAGAAAGGAAGTAAAAAATGAAAAAAATATTTAAAAATTACAAATCTACAATAATTATGTTTATTTCTGTTATTGTGGGAACTTTGATTGGAGTTATCTTTAAAGAGAAAGCCACTATATTAAAACCTTTTGGGACTTTATTTATTAATTTATTACTTACTATTATAGTACCTTTAATATTTTTAACTTTAAGTACCTCTATTGGTAAAATGAAAGAACCAAAAAGACTTGGTAAAATATTAATTACTATTATTGGAATATTTGTTTTAACATCACTTATAAGTGTTTTAATTGGTATTGCTTCGACTAAAATAACTTTAGTTAATAAAAAAGATAGTATTAAAATAAAAGAATCTTTTGATTATTCAATTACTGATAATGATGAAAAACTTGATATTTTAACAAGAACAGTTAATGCAATTTCAACTGATGATTTTGTAAAAATAATTTCTAAAGATAATATTATTGCTTTAATTGTTATATCTATTTTAACTGGTCTTGCTATTCATTTTGCAAAAGATAAAGGTAAAAAAGCTCTTGAGGTATTAGAAAGCTTTAATGATGTACTTCAAATGCTTATTAAAATTATTATGTATTATGCTCCAATTGGAATAGGGGCTTACTTTGCCTCTTTTGTAGGCGAGTTTGGCGCAGGTGTTGCTACAAGTTATTTAAAAATGCTTATTATTTATACAGTATCATGTGCATTTGTTTATTTTGTTATTTATAGTTTATATGCCTTTATTTCTGGTGGTAAAAAAGGATTAAAACTATATTGGCAAAATATAATGGTTCCATCGGCTACAGCTCTTGCAACATGTTCTTCAGCAGCATCAATTCCCGTTAATACAAAAGCTGCAAAAAATATTGGTGTTTCTGATGATATAGCAGATACTATAATTCCTCTTGGTACATCGTTTCATAAAGATGGTTCAATAATAGGTAGTGTATTTAAAATAATGTTCTTAGTATATTTATTTGGCATGGATGTTAGCACTTTTAAAGTTCTTGGAGTAAGTATATTAGCAACAATTTTAATTACAGCAGTACCTATTGGTGGAGGAACTATTTCAGAAATGCTTATTATTAGTTTAATGGGCTTTCCTATAGCAAGTCTTCCGATACTAACAATAATAGCCACAATAATAGATGCTCCAGCAACACTTTTAAATGTAGTCGGTGATAGTGCAAGTAGTATGCTTGTTGCAAGAATTATTGATGGTAAAAATTGGCTTAGTAAAAAACAAAAATTCTAAGATTTATTCTTAGATTTTTTTTAGAAAAATAATAAATATATAAAACTTTTACAAATCAAGGTATTATCTTGTTCGTATTTTCTTAAATCTTATATAGGAAAATTTAATGATTATTTCACGAAATATGGTACTAGTTTTTTTAATAAATTGATAGTATAATTTAGTA
>FR899379.1 GCA_000437315.1 Mycoplasma sp. CAG:472 | reverse complement strand
TTTATCAGAGGTTTTATCATTTTCACGTATAATTTTAAGTTCATAGTTGCCAGCAATTTCTGCATTACATTCTTCATTTTTCTTTTTATCATCAAGAGTTGCTTTCCCATCAACAACATTTATCATATAACAATTCATTATTTTTGAATCAATTGGGCTATAAATATTTAACGATGAATTATCCGTTTTTATATAGCCTTCATCTATTAATGTCTGTACATAAAAAAAGGTGTTTTCAGTATCTTGATAGTACTTTTCAGCTGCAAGTTCTATCTCAGTTTTAAGATTTTTATATTGTCTATCTAATATAGTTTTTCTTATTGAACTAATAGAAAATAATCCTATTGTTATAATTATACCTAAAAGTACTATTACACTAAGAAGTTCCACTAAAGTAAATCCTTTTTTATTTTTCATAACTCACCTACTATAATAAGTTTATCACATTTATTTTATTTTGCAATTAAAAATGACAACTTAATTGTCATTTTTTAGTACTCTTTTTTCTTCTTTTTCTCTTAAAATTTTTTCAATATATACATAAATCATTCTAAGTTCTAAATAATTCAATTTACAAAGCACATCTAATATTTGAGAAATATTTTTTGTAATTAATGCACTTTTCATCATATTAATTATATCTTCATCTTTTACATATTTTAAAAATATATTATAAAACTTATTCATCATTAGTTTATCTTCAATATTATTAATAAAAAAATCATCTAAAAGTAAATTGTCATCTTTAGTTAAAACTTTAAATCTAAACTTCTTATCATTTATTACATACAATTTTCCATTTAAGAAACTGTTCGGTAAAAGATTATTTTGAATAATCATATTCATAAGCTCATCATATGTATATTCTTTAGTAAATGAATCAATTATTTCAATGTTTGAAAAGTTCATATTACTTTTAAGTAATATGTTTATATCAATTGGCATAAATTCTTTTGGCCTTGCCTCGACAACTAAATAATAAATATTTTTATCCATAATACACCACTCCATTTTTTTGGATAAGATAGTATTTTATCATGATATTTATTTTGTTGTCAATTAGATTGACATAATTTCTCTTTTAAGTTTATTTTTTTTATTTTCAATAGCCACCCTTTCGGTTACAAATATTAAAAATATTGCATTTAATGTATAACTTCCTCCATAAGATAAAAATGGAAGTGGTACACCAGTAAGTGGTATCACCGCAAGAAGACCAAATAAGTTTATAAATATATGTAATGTAAAATACCAAAATGTTCCGTAAGCTAAGATACTTGTTCTTAAATTATCACTTCTTTTAGCAATTTTAAATATCTTATATAAAATAACCCCATAAAGTAATATTGTTAATGCTCCGACTATTGAGCCTAGTTCTTCACAAATAATTGGGAATATCATATCTGTATGACTTTCTGGTAAATATAAATATTTTTGTGAACTTTGGCCAAGACCTACTCCAAAAAGGCCACCATTTGATATAGCAATTAATGCATTACAAACTTGATAACCACTTTCCTCTTGATAACGAGTACAAGGTTCTTTAAAATTAAGTCTTGAAAGTTTATTACTAGATAAAATATTTCCACCTTTATATAAAAGTGCTAAAGCTAAAACAATAATTCCAATTACAAAAATTTTTATAATTTTTAAAATATTTTTCTTAATCATTGGTACAGATAAAAAAGTTAAAATTGCAATTGCTCCAATAATTGCAGCGCTTCCCCAGTCTGGTTGTAAAAGTGTAAGAAGCATATAAATTCCCGCAAGTAGTAAGGGAATAAAATATAACGATAAGTTTTTAGTATTTCTTTTCGATAAATTATTATAAAATACTGCCATAAAAAGTATTAATGCAGATTTTGCAAATTCACTTGGTTGAAGATTAAAAGGTCCTATTGCAATCCAACTTTGAGCATTACCAGCAATTTTACCTTTAACAAGAACATACATAAGAAGAACTAAAACAAAAAGTGAATATAAATATGCTAAGAATTTATATCTATTTGTTGGAAAAAGTGTTACAAAAAAACCAAAGATAAAACCCACTACTAAAACTAAAAGTTGTCTTATAAAAAAATGATTTGGAGCAACATAATATCTAAGTATAGTCGAGGCACTCGAAGCAGAATAAATCATTACAAGACCAAAAATACACATAAGTGTAACCAAAAACAAAAGTAATTTATCTATTTTTCTTAAATCATCTTTCATATTATTATGATACCATTTTTTTTCTAATAAGTAAATTGTAAAAATTTTTAATATTTAATCACAAAATAAAAAATTATGTATATTTTATAATAGATACATAAAGGAGGTTATTAAAATGTATTACTACGGAAATAATGGCTATTACCCTGCTTATGGTCAAACTCAAACTCCTTGCTGTGGTGGCACTTACGGTGGATATACAACTGGTTATGGAATTGGTGGTGCTATTTGGATAGTACTTTTTATACTACTTGTAATAATCATTGGAGCATGGGGATTTGGTAATCAAGGCCCAAATAATTAAGGGAAAGGGAAACCTTTCTTTTTTATTTGCGTTATTACCTTTTTTTTGGTAAAATATACATTGCAAAGGGGATGCTAACATGAAAATACCTAATCTAAATATTTTAGATGAAAAAAATAAAATTTTAAGAACTGTTTCTAAAGAAGTAGTCTTCCCTCTTTCAAGCGAAGATGAAAAATTAATATTTGATGCAATTAAATATTTAGAGTTATCTCAAGATGATAAAATCGCAGAAAAATACGATTTAAGAGCCGGGATGGGACTTGCTTTTGTTCAACTTGGAGTTCCAAAAAGAATATTTGTTATTGCTAATAAAAATGAAGATGATTCTTTCGAAGAACATATTGTTATTAATCCAGTTATTAAATCAGCTTCCGAAGAACTTGTATATGTTGGTGAAGGCGAAGGTTGTTTATCTATAAATAGA
Source organism: Mycoplasma sp. CAG:472 (assembly GCA_000437315.1). GTDB lineage: Bacteria > Bacillota_I > Bacilli_A > RF39 > UBA660 > UBA6448. Next base: position 17,954 of record FR899379.1, on the reverse strand, counting down.
CCTACAACAGGAATTGTTCCAAGACATGCAAGAGTAAATGTTGAATATCAAGATATAAAAGGTAATAAACAAACTATTAGAGTTCGCGAAGATATTGCTGTTGCCTTTCAACATGAAATAGACCATTTAAATGGTATTTTATTCGTAGATAAAATTGATAAAAAAGATCCATTCAAAGGAAAAGATCAAATGCGTGAAATTTGATCTTTTTTTATTTAATAACCTTTATTTTTATAATAATCGTATAACTGTTTAAATCTATTAAAGTGAACTACCTCTCTTTGTCTTAAAAAAAGTAGTGGTCCAATAATATCTTCATCATTTGTTTGATTTATTAATCCTTCATAAGTTGCTCTTGCTTTTTCCTCTGCGGCCATATCTTCGGATATATTGGCAAGAATATCGCCAGTTACTGCAAAGTATGCACATGTAAATGGATTTCCTGTAGCATCAACTGGAAATATACCTACTCCATGTTCTGTATAATAACTTCCAAGTCCTGCTTTTTCAAGTTCATCAATTGTCGCATTTTTTGTAAGCTGATGGACCATTGTACATATCATTTCAACATGACCAAGTTCCTCAGTGGCTATATCATTTAAAAGTGCTCTTCCCTTATCATCGGGCATTGTAAACTTTTGTGAAAAATATCTCATTGCAGCACTAAGTTCACCATTAGGACCTCCAAATTGAGTAATTAAATATTTTGCCATTTTTAAATCTTTTTTGGTAATATTTATTGGATAAGCAAGTTTTTTATCATATTTAAACATATTTTCCATCCTCACTTTCCCAAGGCCATGAGCCATTTACCCATTTAAATGAATTATAATTATTTCCTTTGGTATAACAAAGTGGTCCATATTTTGATTCATATTCTTTAGAGCATTTTTCAAGCTTTTCACACCACATTTTATATTTTGCAAATAAATTTTCATCATTTGGATTTAAATCAAGTGCTAAAACATAATCATTTACCGCAAAAGATGCTTCCATTACTTTAAATAAATCTTTATCTTTTTCTGTTTTAAGTTTTGGTATTAAATAAGTATAATTTTTATAAGGTTTATATTCATTTGGAAACATATTTCCCTTTAAGAAACCTTCATCTTTTTCTTCATATTTTTTACTAAAATCTAAACCAGGAAAATTATAAAGCATATCATTATAGCCATTAAAATAGCTATCACTATCAAATAACATTTCTTTTCTCCCTTCATACATAAATTATGTAACTTAGGAAAATTGCATTAGTTTTTTAGCCTATAAAAAAGAAACCCAATGTTAAAAAGGTTTCCATTCATTTACAATCGGAATAATTTATATCCCGCACCATCCGAGAGCGGTTAACATTTCGCGAATGGAATAATTTATATCCCGCACCATCCAAAAGCGGTTAACATTTTCTAAACATTTTCTTAAATGCAATTATATCTTACCATATTGTTTGTTTTTTTTAAATACTAAAACTTACTTTTTTAGACCTTTCATAACTTCTTGAAATATTGCTACTGCTTTTTTCTTTCTAAGTTCTTCGGTTATTTCTTTAACAATATAATTATCATTTATTACTTCATAAGTTCCAAATATAACATTTAACATTTTATACTCATTATAAGTATTATCTGTATAAAAAATATACTTGTAATCATCATCAACATAGGTAAAAAGTATAAAATATTTTTTACCATCAATTTCAATTATATCTTTCATTTTACTCCTTTAAAATTCAAAAAAAGTGAATTAAATCACTTTTATCTGTATAAACTTTTAACTTGTTCTTCAATTTGATCATTAACTGTTGTGCTATCAAATGTATGAGAATCTATTCCATAATTTTCTGCTTGATTACCATAAATTGTACAAAAATTATAATTTTCTCCAGAAGTAGCTACTGTTTGGCCATTTTCAACTGTATACCATAAACAAGTATTAGGATCATATTTATAGCCATCAGGAATAATTCTAACATTTTGTTGTTTAGTATGTTTTTCAACTTCATTAATACTATGTTCAATAACTTTATCCCCATAGATAAATGCAAATGGACACTTACTAGTTAAATGATTACTGTTTGAATGAGAATAAAGTGTTACCCCTAAAGTCATTGCTAATGTAGCCGCCATAACACCAAATGTTATTTCTTTTTGTGTTTTGTTATCAATTTTCATTTAAATTTCCCCCTAAGTGCTATAATTATAGCATATTTTTTTATAACTGTCAAATTTGTGTAAATCTATTTCTTTTTATATGCCCTTATGACATCTTTAGAAATATCTTCGATAGAGCGAACTTTACCGTCTTCAAAGCAATCAATCTGAATATAATTAAATATTTTTGCAAGTTCAAGGTAAGCTCTTTGACTTTTCTTTAAGTATTCTTCATCCATTTCATTTTGATCAAGGGCCTCAGGTCTATTTGCTCTAAGTGCTCTTGCACCCTCGACTGGCATATATAAAAATATTACTTTATCTGCTTTAGGAAGACCTAAAAGATCAAACTCCAAAGTTGCATTAAAATTGTAAAGTGCAAGTCTTTTTTCTTTATCATCCTCTTTACCTGCTTGATGAGCCATATTTGAATATACATATCTATCTAGTATTACTGTATAGCCTACATTTAATTTTTTTTGAATAATAGGAAGGTTGTAAAGTCTATCTGCCGCATAATAAAGTGAAGATACTTTTGGATCTACATTTGGTGCTCCCTCAGGGAAATAACCTTCAGAAATATAACTTTTACCTAAAAATGGACCACCAATAATTTTACCGGTTGGGCTATCATAATTTGGAAAAGACATAGTAAATACCTTTGTATTATTTTCTTTTAAATACTTTACAAGTAGTTTTGTTTGAGTTTCTTTTCCAGAACAATCTGTTCCTTCGATAACAATTAATTTACCTTTCATTTTTCCTCCTATATAAAATGTGTTTATATTCTAAATTATTTTCTTTATTTTCTCCAAGTAAAGTTTGATTATAATTATTTTCATCAAACGAAGGAAAATATTTATCTGCAACTGCATTTGCATAAACCTTTGTTAAATAAATATTTTGTGCATAATTAATAAAATAATTATAAAGACTTTCACCACCAATTATAAAAACTTCTTCTTCACTATTTAAATATTTTTCTAATACTTCCTCAAAGGAATTTATAATAGTTATTCCATCAGTTTCTTTTAAAGAGTTAGATACAACGATATTTATTCTTTTAGGAAGAGGTTTACCAATTGACTCATAAGTTTTTCTTCCCATAATAACCGTTTTACCTAATGTAGTATTTCTAAAAAATTTTAAATCTCCAGGAATATTAAATATTAAATGATTGTCAAGTCCAAGTTCATTATTTTTACCAACTGCTGCGATTAATGATATCATATTTCACCTACTGTGCCAAAGGGAAAGTTATTTCCCCGTGATGTTTATAATTTCTTACTCTAACATTTGTTAAATTTTTATCATCAATATCCTCAAAAGAATTAATATTTTTATCAATTTCTAAAATTGGTGCGGGATATTCTTCTCTAAGACCTTGTTTAATTTCTTCGCCTCTTTGAATTTGCTCTTTTATACCATCTATTTGATTTACATAAATATGAGCATCTTTAATGGTATAATTAAGAACTCCTGGTTTTAAACCTGTAATATGTGCAAGTAAATAAGCAAGTGTTGAATATTGTGTTACATTAAAAGGAAGTCCAAGTGGTACATCACAACTTCTTTGAACAACTGTACCATTTAAATAACCATCAGTTACATCCCACATTGACATAAATACACAAGGTTTTAAAACAGCATCTTTTATATCTTCCTCTTGCCATAAATTAATTAGTATTCTTCGAGAGTCTGATATTGATGGGTCCACCTTACTTGCATTTATTAAAGAAATAGTTTTATTTAAATAATCATTTTTATTTACTGTATAGCCATAAGCATGGCCTATTGTATGAGCATATTCTTTACCAAAATATCTAGCAAAGCGAAGTACTTTTCCCTCTTCTGTTGCTTTTTTTATTGGGGATGCCATCATAGGTTTTGAGTTTATTGTTTTTTCGCTTTCTTTATAAATGCCTTCTTCATCATAATACATTTTTTCTAATATATCTTTACCATCACTTCCAATTTTTCCAGTATTAAAATATACTGGTAAACTTACTGGAGCATTTTCAGGTTCTTTTCCATTAGGATAATATATTCTATATATTCCATCTTTATCAATTTCCCATTCATCCCAAATATGAACACCTCTATCTTGTAGCCATCTTACATCATTAATACCTTTATATATCCATAAAAGTTCCTTTATTGCTGCTTTATAATATAGTTTTTTAGTGGTTAAAAATGGAAACTCTTTTTCTAAATCAAAAGAAAAATTATAATTAGGTATTTTAATTGTATTAATACCTGTTCTATTAATAACTTCTTTACCTTCCTCTAAAATAGTTTTACATAATTTTAAATATTCTTTATCCCAATTAGACATTTTACCTCCTTAATACCATAATGGATATTTATCTGTTATATTTTTAACTCTTAATTTTAATTCATTTAAAATATTTTCATCATTATAATTTTTTAAAGCCTTTGAAATTATTAAACCAATTTCTTTAAAATCATCAGCATTTAATCCTCTTGTTGTAAGAGCGGCACTACCTAGTCTTATTCCACTTGTTATACCTGCTTTTTCAGTATCACCAGGAACCATATTTTTATTAACTGTTATATTTATTTTTTCTAAAATATCCTCAGCCATTTTACCAGTCACACCTATACTTTTAACATTTAAAAGAAACTTATGATTATCAGTGCCACCAGATACTATTTTAAAACCTTCCTCTTTTAAAGTATCACTTAATACCTTGGCATTATTTATAACATTTTTTGCATAACTTTTAAATTCATCACTCATTGCTTCATAAAAACACTCACATTTCGCAGCAATTACATGTTCCAAAGGACCTCCTTGAATACCAGGAAAAATGGTTTTATTTACTTTTTTAATTATTTCTTCATCATTAGTAAGAATTATTCCCCCTCTTGGTCCTCTTAAAGTTTTATGAGTAGTTGATGTAACAACATCTGCATAAGGAAATGGTGATGGATGAACACCTGCAGCAACAAGTCCGGCAATATGTGCCATATCAACCATAAGATAGGCTCCTACTTTATCAGCAATTTCTCTAAAGCGTTTAAAATCAATTATTCTAGAATATGCTGAAGCTCCTGCAATAATAAGTTTTGGTTTTTCTTCTAAAGCAATTTTTTCTATTTCTTCATAATTAAGCATTTCTGTTTTTTCATCCAAATAATAAAATACTGCATTATAATCCATACCAGAAAAAGATGTTTTAAATCCATGAGATAAATGACCTCCATTATTTAAATCCATAGAAAGAATTTTATCACCATATGAAAGTAAACTTCGAAGTACTGCCATATTTGCACTTGATCCAGAGTGTGGTTGAACATTTGCATACTTACAGTTAAATAACTTGCATGCATACTCTATTGCTTTACTTTCTATAATATCTATATATTTACAACCACCATAATATCTTTTACCAGGATATCCTTCAGCATATTTATTAGTTAAAATACTTCCTTGTAATTTTAAAATATCATTTGAAACATAGTTTTCTGAAGCAATTAGTTCTAAACATCTTTCTTGCCTTTCTCTTTCTTTTGCTAAAGCCTCTATAATTATTTTATCCATTATATCATCCTTTCTATTTGTTTTTATTTAAATAATCCTCAACTATAGGTATTCTTAATTTATTTTTTTCTTTTGAACTTGATAAAAGATGATTATAATATTCTTTTATATTTTGTACTTGGTATCCACATTCCAATAACTGCGGTTTGTATTCTAAATTCTCAATACTTCCTTTGCATACACATTCAACAAGTTCTTCTACTATATACCAACCATTATATTTTGATTTCAAATTATAATTATTTTTTAATTCTCGTAATCCCTCATCAGTTACTGCAATATCTAAATCATTTGCTTTATCATAAATATCTCTTAATACTAAAGCACCTGAAGATAAAACCCAAAATTCATTTTTGCTTATTTTTAATGTATTCAATAATTCTAACAATTGTTTTTTATTCATTTTTTACCTATTTCTGCATTTCATATGCTTTTACTAAGTTTTCGATTATCATTGCAATTGTCATTGGTCCTACTCCCCCAGGATTTGGAGTTATATATAAACATTTATCTTTAACACTTTCAAAGTCTATATCACCAACAATTTTTCCATCAATTACACTTATTCCAACATCTATTAAAATAGCATCATCTTTTATCATATCACTTGTAATTAATTTAGGATGTCCTACTGCACTAATTATAATATCTGCATTTTTTGTATATTTTTTTAAATTCTTAGTTTGTGAATGGCATATACTTACAGTAGCATTATTATTAAGAAGTTCAAATATCAAAGGTTTTCCCACTATATCACCCCTACCTATTACACATACATCTTTTGAGGCAATTTTAATATTATAATATTTAAGTAGTTTAATTATCCCTTTTGAAGTGCAAGGAAAAAGTCCATCTTCATTATGCATAAGTTTATATAAATTATCCTTTGTAAAACCATCAATATCCTTTAAAGGATTAATCATTCCACTTACTTTTGCAAAATCAATTTGTTTAGGTACTGGACTTTGTAAAATTATTCCAGTTATGTCGGGTGCATCATTTAATTTTTCAATTAAATCAATAACTTCTTTTTCTTTAGTTTTTTCATCCATTTCATAAAGTAAAGTTTTAATACCTACTTTTTCACAATATTTAATTTTATTGTTAATATAAATTTTACTAGGTTCATCACTCCCTACATAAATAATAGCAAGAGTTATTTTTATATTTTCCTCTTTAATTTTATTTTCATAATACTCAAGTAATTCATTTCTAACTTTTTTTCCATCTAAAATCATCGTTTACCTCCTTTAAATATTATAAATTATTTTTTTATTATTGAATAGTTTTTAGACACTAACTTTACACAAAAAATTCACTAAATAATTAGTGAAAATTTATTTAAAAATTAAATAAGCCATAAAGCCAATAAATATTAAAAGCAAAATAATACCATTAACTTTATCTTTCTTATTATCAATATCAGGAATGCCTACCATCATAGCACTTAAAAATCCTCCGATAAGACCTCCTATATGGCATGCTACATCAATACCTGGAACAGCAAAACCAATAATAAGGTTAAGTATAATAACTGGAATTATTCTTGTTTTTAAAGCCTCAGACAAATATAATCTAAAATGAAATCCAAAATATAAAAGTGCTCCAAGAAGTCCAAAAATTGCCCCACTTGCACCAATACTTATACCATCATTAAATAAAGCACTTAAAAGTCCTCCGGTAATCATACTTATAAAATAAATAGTTAAAAATCTTTTCTTATCTAAATTATTTTCTACTTGACTACCTATAACATATAAACAGTACATATTTGATATTAAATGAATTATACTTCCATGTAAAAATCCATAAGTTATTAATCTATAAACTTGACCATGTTTAAGTAGTTCAATATTATTTGCTCCAAGTATTAAAAGATTCATATTATTTAAGCCCATTAAAACAGTAATAATATACATTAATATACATATAGCTATTATAATATATGTTATTAATATCTTTTTACGAGAAAATATTTTCTCATATTTTTTGTTATCTGTTTCTGTCTTTTTATTAATATCATTTGTAACATTCAATAATAAATCTAAACTATTTTTACTTTGATATAAATCATTTTTCATATTTGGAAATACTTCATTTATTTCTTTATTTTTCTTAATTTCATCAATATCTTTTACAAAAACATTATCAATATTTTTTTCACTTTCAACTTTAACTCTATCTGATACATTTAAATTAATATTTAAAGTGTTTACTTTAAATGATAAAGTTTTTTTCTTTATTTGCCCCATTATATTTTTTATTTTAAATTCATCATATTTATATTGTTCTTCGTTATGAATATAGTTACTATTAATTCTTATTATTCTATAAGGACCATCAATATTTTCAAGCCAAATTTCGTCTTTTACACCTTGAACATATATTGGTGCATAGCCTTCCTTAGTAACAAAATAATGTACTAAACTCATAAGTATTTCATCTTGTTTTCTAACATTTACTTTTTCCATTACTACTCCTTTACTTTAAATTATCTATAAAATCTTTAAACTCTTTAGGTAGTTCACATTCAAAATGTAATCTTTTACCACTTATTGGATGAATAAAATCTATTTCTTTAGAATGTAAAAATTGTCCAAATTCAGTTGCTTTCCTATTATTATACACAGGATCATTATAAACTGGGTATCCCATATATGCCATATGTACTCTAATTTGATGAGTTCTACCTGTTTCTAAATTCAATGATAATAATGTATAATCATTATATCTTTTTAACACTGTAAAATGAGTTATTGCTTTTTTACCATCTTCGCTTGCACATACTCTATCAAACTTTGTTTCATCTTTTTTAAGGGGAACATCCACAGTTCCTTTATTGTAGGGAACAACTCCACAAACAAGTGCATAATATGTTCTTTTAACTTCATGATTTTTAAACATTTCTGATAAAAGTTCATGACACTTATTATTTTTAGCCACTACCATAAGTCCTGAAGTATCTTTATCAAGTCTATGAACAATACCAGGTCTTACATCATCGACACTACTTAAATTATTTGTATAATTTAAAAGACCATTTACTAAAGTATTATCATAATTACCCGCTCCTGGATGTACTACAAGTCCACTTGGTTTATTAATAATCATTAAATCATCATCTTCATAAACAATATTAAGTTGCATTTTAACAGGCTTAATATCACTTTCTTTTTTTAAAGTATCATTAATTTCTATTTCATCATTCAAACATACTTTATAACTTGCTTTAACTTCTTTGCCATTTACTAAAACACATTTTTCATCAATTAACTTTTCAATATAGCTTCTTGAATATTCAGTATTTTCACTTAAATACTTATCAATTCTTATATTATCTTCATTTACTACTATTTTCATTATCTTCCCCTAAATAAATACTATATAAAAGCATTAATATTCCTATACATATAAAACTATCTGCTAAATTAAATACTGGATAATTATAATTAAAAATATAAAAATCTATAAAATCAATTACATATCCATGAATTATTCTATCAATTAAATTACCTAAAAGGCCTCCGAATATCAAAGAAAAAGCTATAATATTTCTTTTATTTTCTTTAAACTTTTTCATATAAAAATATAAAAATATTAAAATGAGTATACTAAAAAATACTATTAACCATCTTTTACCAGTTAACATACTAAAGCTAATACCATCATTATATACTTTTGTAATATATAAAAACTTGTCAAATATAGTTATACTTTTTCCTAATGATAAAACATTATCAAGAATTATTTTACTTGCTTCATCAATTAATAAAAACATAATACTAAAAATTATAATTTTTCTTTTCATACTAATTATTATAAACAATTTTTCAAACTTTAACAAGTATTACATCTTTACCAACTTTAACAATATCCTCATAAGTAAAAGATATCTCATTATTAACAAGAGGTTTTCTAAATATTTTTTTACTTTCTGCGACAAAAGATATGATTTTTCCATCACTAGATATTTGTGCATCCACTATATGTCCATAATTTAATCCAGTTTCAATTGATATAATTTCTTTTTCTTGTAAATCTGATAAAAAAATATTACTCATAATAATTAATATGTAATTAATCAAAAGATATTACATACCAGCAAACCTATTATTAATGAGAATAACACTTAAAATAATAAATAAGTAAAATAAAATTAGTACTCCATAATTTTCAATTAATCTTTTTAACATATCACTACCTCGTTTCAATATTAGTTTATTACAAATATTTGTTTGTGTCAATATAAAATTTAAACATTTGTTTGACATTTTACATTTTATATTGTAAAATAAAATTATAGAAGGAGGAAACACATGGAAAAACTTACTAATAAACAAATTATTATATTAGATTTTATCAAAAAGTATACGGCAAAAAATGGGTATAGTCCCACTATAAGAGAGATTTGTGAAGGAGTACATTTATCAAGTCCAGCTACAGTATTTGTTCACATTAAAAATCTAGAAACAAAAGGATATATTACTTCAACAAATAACAAATTTAGAACTATTTCATTACTCGTTGATAATGAGTATGATGAAAAAAATGAGGATGTTGTCAAAGTACCACTTCTTGGAAAAGTAACTGCTGGTTCACCTATTACAGCTATTGAAACACCAAATGAATTTTTTGACTTACCAGCAAGTCTAGTTCCAAAAAATGAAGAAGTATTTACATTACATGTATCCGGAGAAAGTATGATTAATGCAGGTATTTTTGATGATGACTATGTTATTATCAAAAGATGTAATAATGCTCATAATGGTGATATTGTTGTAGCAATGACCCTAGAAAATGAAGTTACTTTAAAAAGATTTTATAAAGAAAATGGTCATATTAGACTTCAACCAGAAAATGATACAATGGCACCAATTATACTTCCTGATTGTAAAATACTTGGAACTGCAATTGGGCTTTATAGAAAATTATAATTATTAAAAAAGACATAAAAAAATTGTAAGAATCAAAACTTACAATTTTTTTATACTATCATTATTTTCTATTTTTAATATAGGATATTTTTCTTTGATAAAGTTTATATCTAATTTTGATATTATTTCTAAAAATAAATCATCAATATTAACACTTTTTCCATGATAAACTCTATAATTACTGTTTAATAAATCTAAATAGTTTTTTTCTCTTTCTTCATAACATTTTAAAAGCATATCACTCATTTTAAAACCTAAAGATGATATATAATCTCTAAGTAAAATATTTGCATTATATCTACAGTTAATCGCAATAAATAAAGCATTACTATTTTCTTCATAATAATCAGGTAAATTATCTATTATTATTTTTTCTTTTATTTCTTTAAGTGAACCTTTACCATTTTCAACCATTATACTTTGATATGCATAATTGCATTTATAAAATGCAATTTCAAGTAATTCTAAATACTTTTTTTGATAAAATAACTTTCTAATATCATTTTCATTAAATATAATTTCTTTTTTACTGCTAGAATTAGTAAATACACATTCAAAATTATTCGATGTAACATACTCTACAAAATATTTAAATAAAGATAGTTTTTCTTCATCAGTTATATCTAAATTATCAGAAAGCATTTCTTTTATAAGATTATTTATCATTTTATTTTTATTTGGGAAATTATTTTCAATAAAATAAAGCATTACTCTTTCATCAGATAATTCATATCTAGATTGATTTAGAATTTTTTCTTCTTTACTTTTTAAATAATCCTCCACCCCACTTAAGGATAATAGCATATTTATTCTATCATAACCAAGAGATTTAATAGTATATAAACTAAGAAGTTCCTCACTACTTACATTTTGATCTAACATTGGTAAAAGTTTATCTATACATTCTTTTATCAAAACAGATTTATATCCACATTTTTGACATTCATCCATATGAAAACTTCCTTTACATAAAGGACATTTACTTTCTTTACTAATTTGTGAACATAAACTTTTTATACTATCCATATAATTAGTATACCATATTAAAAATATAACTTAAATAAATTTTTGTTATTAATTTAAGATATTTATCTTTTCTCATTTTATAAAAAAAACTTAGAAATTTATCTTCCTAAGTTACCTTTTATACTTAAAATAAGTTCATTAAGTTCTTGAATAATTTGATTATAAATATCCTCTTGTTTAATAATAACACTAGCATTTAATAAACTATTTGCATATGATAAAATATTATCATCATCAATAAAATGTTCATTATAAAGTGTCTTTAATAAACTAAAGTATTCTGTAAAACTAGTTTGACTTATTTTATTCTCCAATGCATAACTTTGCATATGTTCAAGTGTTTTAATGGCTTTAACCACTATTTTAACCATATGTAATGGATATTCTTTATTATTCATAGTTTCCCCTATCTATGAATACTTTCTTTTGAGCATCTAATTTGATTTATAAGTTCTTCAAGTCTTTCAGCATTTTCAACAAATATTTTTTCACTACCTAAAAGCACATCTGCGCTTGAAAGAATATTAGCATATTTTAGTATAAAGTAATCATTTAAAATATTTTTTTCATAAAAAGTCACTAATGAATCAACATATTCTTTAAAAGTATTCACATCCAAACGACTTATTAATACATATTTATGCATTTTTTCTAAATACTCGATTATTCCACTTAAATTTTCATTATTCATAATAGTCCCCCTTAACTAGGATGATTATAGCATATTTTTATTATTATGTCAAATTAGTGTAAATTAAGTACTGATATTTAACTTATTCATCTTCTAAAGATTCTATATTAGAGTTCATTTGTAATAATAATTTAGTTTTTAAATTATTTATTAATTCTTTATTTTGATTACAATTACTAATTTCTTCGATCTTATTTAGTAGATAAACTAGTTTTTCCTCTTTAGTTAGTTTATTATTTTGCAAGTTCATTTTCTTCCACCTCAATTCTATTACTCAAAATATTATTAAGTATTACTAAATCATTTAGATTAACTACTATATCATTTTCCTCACTATAATCTACAATATGTTGAATTCTATCATAATATTGTTCACTATTTATTAAATTTTCATTTAGTGCTTTTTTAGATAGCTGAATACACATTTCTACTTTATTTACATTTCTATTTAAATTTCCAAAATCAGTAGAAAAGATAATTTCTATATCATTGTTATCAAACTTTTCTATTTTTCCATTTAAATATTTATCAATGTTTTGCATATTAATTTCCCTATACTTATTATAGTTAATTTTATAAATTGGAACATTAAAATATTGAGCTGCCAATTTTGTATATTCATCAATGTTATCATCAAAAGTAACAATACAATTAGGCTGAACTCTACCATCAAATTTATTTTTAATAGGACTTCTTCGCATTAATACAATTTCATTATAAGGTGAATGTGCAGTTGTAACATTAATTAAATAATCTAGTGTATTTACTTTGTTGGCACCACTTAATGCCTCAAGTTGACCTCCTCCATGTAAAGTACCTGCATCTCCTGACATGGTACCTCTTAAGACATCAAATGGTAACTCATTAAATCCATAATATATATGAGCACCTGGTTGATTTACCCCAAATGTTTTAATACAAGAATTTGAAATTACGGTGGTAGATAATGTAGTTGCCCCCTCTTTAGTATTCCAAATTTCAGGATTTTTAATTATTCTACTAGGAATATCTTCAAGCAAAGGATCTGGTGAACCAACAAATATATGATGGACTATTAATTTAAATGGCTTGTCATTAAGTTCAACCACTTTAATATTATTTTCTGATGAAATTTTTTCACCATTCACATTTCGAGAGCATATATCACTATTAACCCCATTTATATAGTATTCTTTATTTCCTTCACCTTTAAATAATTCACTATTATAAAGTTTTTTATATGCATTTCGAAGGGCTGTTTTAATTTGTACAGCATTAATACCAACATTTCCTAACTCCATACAATCATCAAATATTGCTTTTAAATTATTTATATCACGGTTATTATAAACCTCTTTTATTATTTCTAATGCACTAGCTATATCAACAGGTAAATATGACTGTATTTTTTTTAGATACATTTTATCTTTAAAAATGCCATAAACATTATCTAAATCAAATATATCTCTTCGTTCAAATGAAAATAAGCATTCAGTAATCGCAGATTGTACATCATCCAAATTATTACTTTCAAGTTTTTCATTTAATATTTTTTTCTTATGAATACTGTAATTTGTTAACTGCTCTATATTTTCTATATTATATTTATTTTTATTAGCTAAAATATCATTTAAATTTTTTATTTGCACTTCATTTAAAATAATATTATTTTTTATTAAATCATCGAAAAGACCCCTACATTTATCAAATGAAAGAATAATATAATTTATATTTTTACCATTAATAAAATTATTATCACTTTTACTTAATAGTGCCAACAAAGTATTAATTTTTTTTACAATTACATCATCATTACTATAATTTATTAATAATGAAACAGCCCCACTATGGTAATAAGTCATAAGTGCTTTTAAAATATTAATATCAAATTTTTCCACAATATTATTAGTCAAAAGACGAAGATCACATTTAATATTATCTTTTTGTAGATTATATCTTTTTATGTTATCCTCAATTTCATTTAAATAACTTTTATTAAAACCAATCTTTTTTAAAATTTCAAAGTCTTTTATTGGTATACCATTACTCATATAATACTTTTCAAATATTGATAAAAATTCATCATAAGATGATATAAAATTAATGTTGGAATCTGGTCGAGATAAAATATTTTCAAAAAAAGTGCAATTTAAGTTTTTCAAATTACCATCACAAATCTGAAGCAAATTTAGAAAAAGATTATTATCAAATAGACCACAACGATTATCATTTTCATCAAAAAAAGCTAATGATATATTAGTATTAGAAAAATATGACAAATTATCTAATACATCTTTATATGTTAATTGTTTATTATAAAATTTTTCTTTAAGTGCATCCGGAGCTTCATTTGGTAAAAAATATTGCTGATGAGCACTTATAAAATCACTGGTAAATGCTTGTGTTTTACTTTCTTTTTCTTTTGCTAAAGAAATTGCAGTTTTTTCAAATAATTCTTCAGTACTATTTATAGTTTCATTTCCTGATAAAATAGTTGTCATATTTTCCATAAATTTATAAAAACTACTTTCTCTTTGATAATTAGAAAAAACTTTATTACAATAATTTATTAAATCTATTTTATTAATATTATTTTTATTTATTTGGTCAAGAAAATATTGAGTATAAAAACTTAGTTCGGTATTAAATTGCTTAATACCTAAAGCACTTAAAAACTCTTCATCGGTGTATAAATAGTTTACAACGCCATCATAATAATTATTTGGCTTGTTTTGCTCTAAAAATTTACACATTTCTTCCATTTTATTTTGATCATTATATATATGATAAAAATTATCCCCTAGAATGGTAGTAACTTTTTCTAAACCATCTAATCCAAGTTTTAAAATAAAATTTTTAGAGTATTTATTTTTATAATTTACATTATCTAATATGATATTTGGATATTTAACTTTACTAAATAACTTAATATTATCTAACAAATCTTTTTCAGTAATTTTCTTTGAATAATATTTTTGTCTAATATCATTTGGAAGTGCACTTACCAGTAAAATATCATCATAATTTTTTATAAATTCCTCAGGAAATAAATTTATATCTATTGTATATGAAGTATCTGTTATAAATCTATTAATACTTTCTTCACATAAATTCTTTCTAATATTTGAAACATCACTTGTTTCTACAATTTTATACATTTTTTCATCAGGCCTATTTAAAAGTAAACTAACATTTTTATAATCATCTTTTGAAAATTTATAAAGTTCAATTAATTTTTTTAAAAAATCATATGAAGATATTTTCCCTAAATCAAGCAAATAAATTTCATTATTATTCATTAATTTTTTTAATTGATTATCAGTTAAATTAACTAATTGCTCTATTTCTATGTTTGATTTTTTATTTATTTTAGATAAAACAAAACTATCTTTTAAACTATCTAATATGCCCATAACTTCACCTTCGATTATATAAATATATTATCATATATTTATTTATACGTCAAAAAAACTACTTAATTTATTGAGTTATTTTATCAAAATAAATTACATCATCACTAGCACTATTAATAAAACCAATATTATTTTCTTTCAAAGTATAAATAACAATTGCACTGTTAAAGGAAACATATTCATTATTATATTCCACTAAATTATTTTCTTTAGCTTTTTTAATAATATTATTAAAATTATAATTATCTAAACTGTTTACTACAAATATGGTACTTGGATTATATTTAAGTTTATCAAATATTTTTTCCATATTGTTATTTACTTTTAAAATATCATAATTAATTGACGATGCTAAATCATTTATTAGATTTTTATAATCACCTACAAAAGTTAAAACACTTACTCTATTATTTTCAAGTTTATTAATTATTTTATTAATTATATTTTTATGATAATCATTTTTTAAATTATTTATTCTTTTAACTTTTTTAGAGTTATCTATAATATTATTTTTAAGTTCTAAAACATTTAATATATCTTCTTTAGTAGCCACTACATTTTTACCACTTTTAAGTAAAGTTAAATCTTTTAAAAGATTTTTTTCTTCTTTACTTTTAATAAGAGCCTCTTTGAAATTACCTAGTTCTATATTATATATTTTTTTAGTTTGTAAACCTTTTAATTTAAGTTCTTTTTCTTTAATAATACCATTTGAATAGTTATATTTTACATATGAAAGAGTGCTATCTAAAAGTTCTATTGCTTTATCTGGATTTTTCTTATTTGGAAAATAAACATTAGCAAGATGAACTAGCGCTTCAATATCTTCATCAGAAATATTCACTTTATGAAAAGTTGTATACTCCTCTTTTACACTTTTTAAAATATCAATAGTTTCATTTTCAGTAGGTTCTTTAATAAAAATTGTTTCAAATCTTCTGGCTAAAGCTTTGTCTTTAATAAAATATTTTTCATATTCTTCTTTAGTTGTTGCACCAATACATTTAATATTTCCTCTTGCAAGAGTTGGTTTTAAAATATCACCTGCACTTATAGCACCTTCTGCAGCACCAGCATTAACCATTGTATGCATCTCATCAATAAATAAGATTACATTTTCATTACCTTTTATTTGATCTAAAATATTATTAAGTCTTTCTTCAAACTCACCACGATATTTAGTACCTGCAATAAGTGATGACATTGAAAGTGAAACAATTATAAAATCTTTAAACTTAAAAGGAACTTTATTAAGTTTTATTCTTCGAGCAATTTCTTCGACTATAGCACTTTTGCCTACTCCCGCATCTCCAATTAAAAGCGGATTACATTTTTTCTTTCGCATTAAAGTTTCAAGTATTAAATCAATTTCTTTTTCTCTACCAACAACTTTTTCATTAAATGAAGCTGTTTCATTTAAAACTTCGCCATATTTAAGACACTTTAAATTACTAATGGATGTATCATTTTTAAAATAATTATAAAGGTTATCAACATCAACATCCATATTCATAAGTATTCTAATTGCTACGCCTTCTCCTTCATTTAAAATATTAAAAAATAAACTTTCTTCACTTAAATTTTCAGTTTGAGATATTATTTTTTTTAAAAGAGGTGTATAAATATTAACATTATTTGGACTTTTCTCTGGTGGTACATATTTATTTAATGAATCTAAAAAAGTATCATAAGTAACATTTAATCTTTTTAAATATTTACTTACTTTGTTATCATATTTTAAAATTGCCAAAAGTAAATGTTCAGTGCTAACATATTCTGACTCCAATCTTTCTCTTTCTTTTTCAGCACTTCTAAATAATCTACATATATTTTCATCATAAATATTTTTCATACACTATAATTATGTTAAATGAAAATGTAATTTATTCATATTTATTGCAAGTTTTATTAAAGTAATTTATAATTAATATAGATAGAAAGGAAATCAATTATATATTAAATTGATTAAAAGTTATTATGAACCAGTTAGATAAAATTAATTATTATATTAAACTTTATATTGAAAACTCTAAAAAAGATATGAATGAAAATGAAAGTTTAAATGTACATATTACCCTTTTAAAAGAGGTATTAAGTTATTTAAACGAAGATTATGATATAATTTTTGAAAATAGACTTAAAATTGAATTATTACTCCAAGAAATATTTCAAAATGATAGTTATGTAAATATTTTT